>NZ_SJXG01000031.1:0-204213 GCF_012027885.1 Brevibacterium sp. LS14 | reverse complement strand
GGGTGACTGAGTGGATGCGGGAGGTGAGCAACCCGTTCAATGCCGCCCCGGACACCGGGTCGAGCAGTCCCCCGAGCACCCAGTCCCCGTTGCGCTTGGGCCGGACCGTCACCGAATAGTCCGTACGCGGGGTCTCCTCACAAGGTTTGGCCCCGTCGGGGTCGATATAGGCAAGCATCCGATCGAAGATCCCCCGCAGATCCTTCACCCGCACCTGGGGTGCATAGTCGACGAGGCGTTTCTCCACATCGGCCCGCTGCTCGGCTGACACCCAGGCGGGCAGGTCATCAAGGCAGTCATCGATGGCTTTCGCCTGCCCGGCCGAAAGCACCCCGGCATGGAGGCCATCGGCGACTTCCGGACACAACGGTTGCAGGGCTTGCCCGGTGGTATCGACCCTGCCCCCGAGGTTCTTCGCCAACTCGGCCCGCCGGTTCGCCTCGGTCGGGGTGAGGTTGAGCCGGTCGCGGATGAGGGATTTCGTGTCCTTGGCACCTGTGTCCGTTGGTGTTCCGACACGTTCGTAGACCGACAGGGCCAGGGTGGAAAGCGCCTCGGTGATCCGGGACAGGGCCTCGGTGCCATCGATGAGCAGGAGAGCCTCATCCGGGCCCATGGGCCGGTCGAAGGAGCGCAACCCGGTGCTGAAGTCCATGAGCGTGGTGATGCTGGTCGTGACTTCCGGAGCGAACCCCGACAGGTCCGCCCACGCGGTGTCAGTGAGCAGAGGGTGGCGACTCACCCACCCAGGAGCATCAGCCGTCTCGACGGTGCCTGTGCCGACAGTCTCCGGGGTGTCCGTGGTGGGGGTGTCGACGGGAACCGACGTTTTGAAGTCATCAGGAGACTGCGGGATCGACGAGCCGGACGGGAGGGGCCCAGGGGTGTTGGTTGAGTTCGCGGGAGTCGACGGCACCCGCTGTGACTGGCCATTGCGGGCGGTCGCGGGCAGGTCGCCGGGATGGGCGGTGTCGTCTGGGATCGGGTGTTCGGGGTCCTGTGAGGGAGCATCGCCGGGCCACTCGTCCGTCTCTTCTCCGCCGTTGTCTCGGCGAGGTCCGAAGAGGTCGATATCGGAGTCATCGATCGTGGAGAAGTAGTCGAATGCGGGGTCCTCGGGGACCGGGGTGTTGGTGGTGACGGGGTCGAGGGCGTCGAAGTCGTCGGCGAGGGGGTGTCCGGTGAGGTCGAATCCGGCCTGGGCGAGTTGGTCGCGCAGTGACTGGAGTTCTTCGCTGATCGCCTCGTCACGTGGACCATCAGCCGCGGGTGTCCTGCGGGAGTTCGTCGACGTCTCATCGGGCCCGGGCGCATTCTGCGAGGGAGTCGGAGCGTGGCGCTTCGGCTTCTTCGGGGTGCGGTCCGGGGTGAGAGTCATGGCCTCCTGGTCCATTCATCAACGTCGGTGTTGATGCTCCTAGTATACACCTATTTCGGTGTTTTCAATGGTTTTCTTTGTTTTTTGTTCGACTATTTGACTACTGTTCTATGCGCTTCGAATCCCTTGTCAACTGTTCTTGTTCTCAAGTGTGCTGGGTGTGTGATGGTCTGCGCTTCTGATCAGGGGCGAATGTGCGCAGTGACTCTCCGAACGCCTTAGCAGTGGTCCCCGGTCGGCTGGGGCGTGAGGCCGATCGACGCGGTCGGTTCGGCTTGGTTGCAGCTGATCGACGCGGCGGGTTCGGCCTGGTTGGGGGTGATCTTACGCGCCGGTGATGACACCGGGGCAAAACACGACCAGCGGAGCCTCAGCCCCGCTCTTCTCCACGCGCGAGTCCTTTGAGGTACTCGTTGTAGGCGTCGAGCTCCTTGTCACCGTGCTCCGCAACTGAGCGGTCGCGGATCTCGTTGTTCTTCGACTCCTGCCGGAACCAGGTGATGAGGATGATGAGGAGGATGAGAACGGCAGGGCCTTCGCCGTAGGCCCACGCGATCCCACCGGCGAGCTTCTGGTCTTCCATCGGGTCGATCCCCCACCTCGGCGGGAGTTGGGCGAAACGATCGACCAACGGAAGGGTCGCCATCATGACGATGACGCCGAAGAACGCATGGAGGCCTGCCTCCATGAAGGAGTGGAAGATGCGGACGACGTGGGATTCGGGAACCGGCAGCGGATCGGCGGGGATGAGGGTCGCGTTGAACACGATTCCCGTGAAGAGGAAGACGAGCTCGAGCGCGATGTGCACGCCGATCCCCTGGTTGAAGACCCAGCTCGCCGCGTTCGAGAGGTAGAGGCCGTAGAAGAGGACAAGGAAGAGCGGAATCGAGAACAGAGGATGGACGATCACCTTGCCCGGCCATGACCGCAGTCCGAAGATCGCCGTCTTGAGCACCATCCGGCCGGGAAGATTGCGCGGCGTCGACCGCAGGAGCAACGTACCTGGAGCGCCGAGGAGGAGCAGCGGCGGCACTGCCATCATCAGCGTCATCTGCTGGAACATGAAGACCGAGAACATGACCTGGCCATAGCCCTCGATCGCAAGGCCCATCGTCGCGGCGAGCAGCGCGCACCCGAGGAGGAAAAGGATCCCCCTCCACGCCGGCCACGGCCGACCCTGCACAGCCAGACGAATCCAGCCAACGGTATAAGCGAGGGCGACGAGCCCGGCGATGACGGGGATGACGGGAATGGGCTGTAGGTCGAAGCCGAGGAATGCGCTCAGCGAAGGGGCTTCAGTCGGGATCCACGTCAGGTCGGTCATTGTTCAGGTGATACCAATCTTGCAGGGATTGTGCGCACGCTCTTGTCGCTCGCGCAACGGTCATGTCCTCGGTCAAGATTACTCCCCACAGATGTGCGCGTCGCCGCGTGCTCTTGTCGCGAGGCGTCGTGCGCCTGCCATATCCGTGGGAGGTGCAACGGGCGGTTGGGCCCCTTCGACTCGTGGGTGGGTTATCCACAGATTCAACTTCATCTGTTCTCAATCGGCGGGAACTCGCATAATGTGGTGCTCCCGGGCACCCGGACAGTGACGGTGCCGGAATCACGGACCACAGAGGCGTGGAATGAGAACCGGATTCGCTACACCCGTTCGTCGACCCTGGTTTCATCGCGCGCGTGGAACACGCCGCAGTCGGGCGTCGATTGCAGTCGCTGCGATCGTCGCCCTGAGCGCGTTCACAACGGCATGTGCTGACAATTCTCCGGTGAGCGCGCCCACGTCGACGCTCCCAGCGCCGCAACCATCGGAAACGGTAAGTTCGCCATCCGTTCCCTCGTACACCACCGACCTCGACCTCACCGACGAGGAGAAAGAAGCGGTGGAAGGGGCGCTGGTGGCATTCGATGGGTACATCAACACGATCAATTCTGTGTATTCCGGCAATTTTGAAGAAGCTGATCGATTCCAAGAATTTGCAAGTGGAGATGCTCTAGCTTCCATAAAGGCAGAAGCCGAATCCATCCAGTCCAAGCAAGCAGACTTTGAGGGGGAGATTTCGCCTCTTTCAGTTGAAGTCGTCAAAGTCGAAGGTGATACGAACGATCAGCCGCCGGCGAAAGTGGTAGTTCTGTTCTGCGTAGACACGACTCAATGGAGCCTCACTGAAGCAGGAAAACAGCCAACGACCAATCCCGATGGAAAAGTCACGATGGAACATCAAATCCAGCAGGCTCAGGGCTCATGGAAGGTGAACAAACAGTCTCTCTGGGAACGAAAATGCTAAAGCGCATCAACTTTCTCCAGATTCCACTCTTTTTGGCTATGTTGGCGGCTCTCTTCTTAGCGGGTCCAATCCCGATCGCTCACGCTGGCCCCGGATGCTCGATCGGCGATACAAGCAAATGTGAAGCTATTAATCCTCCAGCTCCTCCCGGCCCGGGAGACGGCGGCGGCTCCGGGGGTGGTGGCGAGGGCGGCTCGGGTGGCGGCGGCTCAGGCGGAGGAGGATCTGACGGCGGCGGGAGTGGCGGCGGAGGCGG
The DNA here is from genome assembly GCF_012027885.1 of Brevibacterium sp. LS14. Lineage (NCBI taxonomy): Bacteria > Bacillati > Actinomycetota > Actinomycetes > Micrococcales > Brevibacteriaceae > Brevibacterium > Brevibacterium sp. LS14. Next base: position 200,291 of record NZ_SJXG01000031.1, on the reverse strand, counting down.
CTCTGGCGGAGGGGGCTCCGGTGGCGGCGGGAGTGGTCCGCCCGACTGCGTGTACGAAGAGCTCGGCTACATCTGCGCGGACCTTCCCGATCCGCCAGGTGGCGGCGGTGGAGGCGGGGGTCCTGCTCGGCCGGAACCGCCGACCGAGATCCCCGAATCACAGTTCCAAACGTTCGACATCCCTGCACCCAAGATCAGTGCATGGCCCAAGGACTGGGCGGTCATCGGCAAGCCCGCGGCGTTCTGGACCGACGCCGATGTCAGTTACATCGACATGACTCTCCTCGGCTACGCCGTCACGGTCAAAGTCACACCCGAGAAGTACAACTGGGACTTCGGCGACGGCACCGGCGCGACGACGACCAAGAAGGGATCGAAGCCGAAACCCGGCGACGACCCGGTCATCGGCCACGACTTCCAGAAGGTCGGCCCGACGACTGTCAGCATGACGACGACCTTCAGCGGTGAGTTCTCTGTCGACGGCGGTCCGTGGATCCCCATCGACGGCTACGCCTATGTCGCGAGCAACGAGCTGACCATCGATGTCTACCGGTTCCACCGTTACCTCGTCGACGAGGACTGCACAGCGAATCCTGGCGGCCCTGACTGCCAGTGACTTCGGCGGCCTTCCCCGCGTAAGCTACGCGTGCCCCGCCCCAGGCACAACCACCGCCCCAACCGAGTCACCTCTCCACACGGTGCTTCCTCCGCTCGAAGAACATCACAGCGATGAAACCGATGACGACGACCGCAGCCGGGACCCACAGCGCCTGCCCCATCGCATCCGCGAAACTGGAGGCTATCGCTTCGGGCATCCCGGATCCGTCAGGTCCAACCCCACCGCCGGCACCACCCGCGCCAGCCCCAGCCCCACCGGAAGCCCCAGCCCCACCGGAACCTCCAACACCGGCTTCACCGCCGCCGGCCAGGCCGCTGGCATCACCGATGTTGGCCTCAAGCCGGGCCTCCATCGCCACAGCGATCGCCGCACTGCCGAGCACCGCCCCGACCTGACGCACCGTGTTGTACACACCTGACCCAGCGCCCGCGTAGTGCAGCGGCAGATTCCGCGTCGCTGTCGAACTGATCGGTGCCCACATGAAACCGTTGGCCACGCCCAGCAACACGATCGCCGGCACCACCCTCCACGGCGACGAGTTCGCATCGAGGAGTGCGCCCAACCAGAACAGTCCCACAGAGAACGCCGCCAGCCCGATCCCCGCCAGCAGCCGCGGATTGCCCGTGTCCACCATCCGGCCCACGAACGGGGCGAGCAGCGTCGAAACGACGGCCATGGGCGCAAGCAGCAGCGCCGCCTGGGTCGGGGTGTACCCGAGGACGTTCTGCGCCCACAGCATGAACGGGAACGCCATCGACGTGACACCGAATCCGACGGTCGTCATGGCGACGCAGGCGAGCGAGAAGTTCCGGTCACGGAACAGCGAGAGGGGGACGAGCACCTCGGCGGTGGTGTGCTTCTGCCACAGCACGAACGCCACGAGGAAGGCCAACCCGCCCCCGATGACGAACGGCACGGTGATCGGCCCGATGAGCGGACCCCATTCGACCGCGTGCGCCTGCTGAATTCCGTAGACGAGGAGGAACATCCCGCACGCGGAGAGGACGACACCGAGCCAGTCGAAGCTGTGCGGATGCGTCTGCAGGCGCGGGACCAGACGCCACGCGAGCACGAGGCCGATGAGCCCCACGGGCACGTTGACGAAGAAGATCCACTCCCAGCCGAAACCATCGACGAGCAGTCCCCCGATGATCGGCCCGAGCAGCGTGGCGATGCCCGCCACGGCACCCCACAGTCCCATCGCGGGACCGCGCCGGTCCGGCGGGAAGACGCGCGTGATCACGGCCATCGTCTGCGGCGTCATCGCCGCAGCTCCGAGTCCCTGGACGATGCGGGCGGCGATGAGCGCTCCGACACTGGCCGTCAGCCCGCACCACAGCGACGCCAGGGTGAACACGACGAGACCGACGAGGTAGACCCTCTTCGGGCCGTACTTGTCACCGAGTCGACCCGTGATGAGCAGCGGTACGACATAGGCGAGTAGATACGCCGACGTCACCCACACGACCGCGTTGATGTCGGCGCCGAGCGACGCCATGATGTCGGGCATCGCAACGGAGACGATCGTCGAATCGACGAGGATCATGAAGAAGCCGACGCACAGTGCCCAGAGTGCTCGCCACGGATTCGCCGGTTGAGACGAGCTCGACGGCTCGGATGACGCTGCTGAGTTGTTCACTGCCTCATCCTCAACCCGTCCATATTCTCAGTCAACTCACACAGGAAAACCCAACAGAACCTGTCAGACTGTCGCCATGGTCTGTCGACTCACCGAGCTGCTCCCCGATTCCCACTGGCCAGTCGTCATCATCGGCGCAGGTCAAGCGGGTCTTTCCGCCGCCCATTACCTATGGCGCGACGGTCTGAAGCCGGGCCGGGACTTCATCGTCCTCGATGCCGCCGACGGTCCTGGCGGCGCTTGGCGACAGCGTTGGGAATCACTCACCCTGGGGTCGACGAACCACATCGCCGACCTCCCCGGCTTCCCGTTGGGCACCCCCGATCCCTCGGTCCCCGCCTCGGCGATCGTCACCGACTACTACTCCCGCTTCGAGGACGAACTCGAACTCTGCGTCGTCCGCCCCGCCGAGGTGGCGAACGTGACCTCGGCCGACCCCGGCACCGGACCACTGCAGATCACCGTCCGCCTCGACGGCGAACGCGTCCACCTCACCAGCGATTTCATCATCAACGCCACCGGCACGTGGACGCATCCCTACGTCCCCTTCGTCCCCAGCATCGCCGAGTTCGAGGGCCTGCAGCTCCACACCGCCCAGTTCCGCGGCGTCGAGGACTTCCGCGGACTGCGCACCCTCGTCGTCGGCGGCGGTATCTCCGCCACCCAGTTCCTCCTCCAGCTCGCCGAGGTGACCGATACCCTCTGGGCCACCCGACGTCCCCCGAACTTCACCGCCAGAGAGTTCGACGGCAACTGGGGTCTCGAAGTCGAACGGGCGGTGCGCTCCCGCACCCTCGCGGGTCTGCCGCCGGCCAGCGTCGTCCGCACCACCGGTCTTCCGCTGCGACGCGAGTTCCTCGACGGTGTCGAGGCCGGGATCCTCGTCTCCCATGGGATGTTCGACGAGATCCTCCCCCACGGCGTCCACTTCCCCGCCCGCCCCGCCGAGGCGACCGCCTCATCCGAAGGACTCGGACCCTCCCGGAGCGACCGCCTCGCCCTCCCCCAATCCTGGCAGCCCTTCCCCGAAGAACGGGTCGAAGACGTCGACGTCATCTTCTGGAACACGGGCTTCCGAGCCGCGCTCAACCACCTCGCTCCCCTGCACCTGCGCTCCCGAGAAGGCGGAATCGCCATGGACACCGAGGTGGCGGTGAAGAACGATCACCGCATCTTCCTCGTCGGCTATGGTTCGGCCAGTTCCACGGTGGGGGCGACGCGCGCCGGGCGCATCGCCGCCCGTGAACTCCTCAAACGGCTCGACACCCTCGACTCCGCCCCCGCGATGGACAGCAATGAGGCAGCGGCGCGTCGGACGTCCGGCGGCGCAGCGGACGCAGCTGTCGCGAGCGGCACGGAACACACCCGGGCTCGGCGAGCGGAGGAGGCGACGGTCAGTTCAGCCCCGGCGGCGGAGTGAGCGCATTTCCGGCGAAGCGCACCGTCGGAAGCATCTGCGCGTACACTGCAGCCGCCTCGGCGTCATCGGACTTCGCCACCATCTCGACACTGACCTTGTACAGCCGGCCGTCGTCGCGAATCCCGGCCACTGCCCCGTAGAGCACCGACTCCGTGCTCGCGATCGAACGCACCTCCGACGGCCCCAGCACACCCTGGACCGTCCAGAAGACTCCGCCCGGGGTCTCGCCCACCTTCTCGGAGACAACGCGAGAACCCGATTCCGAGAACGTCACGTCCATGGCCTCGTCGGTGACATCCTGAGGCTGCGTCCCGCCCCACGCGTAGCAGTTGACGCTGATGAGGCGCGCATCGCCGTTCGAGTACAGCCAGTAGCCGGAATAGCCCACCCCATCGCCCCATCGGCGATCCATTGCGAACTCGACGGAGATCGGGCACTCCTCACCGAGCGTGACTGCGACCTCCTCCATCCCGTCCGGGATCGCCTTCTCGGTCGGTTCCGGTGTGGCCTCCGCACTGTCTCTCAGCCCGACTTCGACCGGCTTCGAATTCTGTTCCGACGTGCTCACCCTGAGCGCCGAGCACCCTGTCACGAACAGGCTCAGGCTCAGCATTCCGCCGAGCAGCAGCCGAGGGATCATCAGCAGGCCTTCCGTCGTCGTCACAGACATCGTACGGCACAGAGTCCGCTGCGATCCTGGCGCGAGTCTCCGGGGAGGCATAGGCTCAGGTCATGACCGATCTCCCGCTCCTCGATGATTCCGAACTCTCGCGCATCCTCTGCATCGTCGCCCACCCTGATGACATGGAGTACGGCGCATCCGCGGCCGTCGCGAAGTGGACGGGTGAGGGCAAGACCGTTGCCTATCTTCTCCTCACACACGGCGAGGCGGGCATCAGGAACCTCCCGCCTGTCGAAGTCGGCCCGTTGCGCGCCGAGGAACAGGCGAATGCCTGTCGCATCGTCGGCGTCGACGACCTCGAGATCCTCGACTTCCCCGACGGACTGCTCGAACCCGATCAGGCGCTCCGGCACGCGATCGCGAAGAGGATCCGCGAATTCCGTCCCGACGCCGTGATGATGACCAACTGGCGCCTCGAAGTCCCGTGGGGCCTCAATCATGTCGACCACCGCGCAACGGGGATTGCGACGATCGATGCGATCCGAGACGCGGACAATCCGTGGCTGTTCACCGACCTTGCGGCTGCCGGTCTCGCCGCGTGGAAGGCGACCCGTCTCCTCGTCACCGGCTCCGAGCCGACGAACGCGATCGAGCTCAGCTCCGAGGACGTCGCCAAGGGCGTCGCCTCCCTCGAAGCCCACACCGTCTACCTCGAAGCCCTGTCGGATCATCCGGAGCCCGAGAAGATGATCACTGACATCTGCACGAGCGCAGGTGAAGAGGCCGGAGTCGAGTATGCGCTGCCGGTGCAGGTCATCGACATGTGAGGACCCGGCGCCGTGCGCTGCCCCCTCGACCGCGGATCCCCTGGGCGGCCGATCCTCGACCGCGGATCCTCGGCCGTGGTTCCTCGACCGTGGAGATGAACGTCCACCGCAGACGCCGCTGGGGCTCAGCGAACGGATTCGCTGAGCCCCAGTGGACGGCCGGCAGTGTCCCCGGCGGACGGTGCAGGTGGTGCCTCACTCGCCGAGTGCGGCCACCGCTGCGTCGTAGTCGGGTTCGGTGGTGATCTCGTCGACGAGCTGTTCGTAGACCACGGTGCCGTTGGCGTCGAGGACGACGACGGAGCGGGCGAGCAGTCCGGCCAAGGGTCCGTCGACCATGGTCACACCGTATTCCTTGCCGAAGGCGCTGCGGAATCCGGAGGCGGTGATGACGTTCTCGATGTTCTCAGCACCGCAGAAGCGGGCCTGCGCGAACGGCAGGTCGTTCGAGACGCACACGACTGTGGTGTTCTCGAGGCCGGCGGCGAGTTCGTTGAACTTGCGGACCGAGGCGGCGCACACTCCGGTGTCGACGCTCGGGAAGATGTTGAGCACGACACGGCTGTCGGCGAATTCCGAGGAGTTGACCTCGCCGAGGTCGTTGCCGACGAGCGTGTACGCGGGAGCCTGGGTGCCGACGGCGGGCAGATCGCCGACGGTGTGGACGGGGTTGCCTTCGAGTGCTGTGGTCGCCATGCTTCGATCATTCCTTCACGTGAGGCAGATGCGGTCGAAGCTCACTCTACGTCAAACTCCCTGGCTTGACTCCTCGTTCCGCCGTCCGGCGAAACGCGACTCGATGATGATGAGGATGAGGACGACGACGGCACCGACGGCGGCGAGGAGGATCGGTCCGAGCACCGGATCGTAGGGGGCGAGCAGGCCGCCCGCACCGTGCGGCTCCCCGTCGGAGCCCACCTCGGCGGCGGACTGCCACGGCCACAGGGCGCGGAGGGAGCCGAGCATGAGTCCGGCCATGATGAGCAGCGTCCACCAGCGGTGGTTGTGGAGGAAGTAGCGGAGGATGTTGACGAACACCGCGAGTCCGACCACGGCACCGAGCCCGAAGACCGCGATGTAGACGAGGTTGCGGCTGTCGACGGCCTGCAGCGTCGTCGTGTACATGCCGACGGCGAGGAGGAAGAACGATCCCGAGACGCCGGGGACGACGAGAGCGCAGATGGCGATCGAGGCGACGAGGAAGACGAGGATGAGCGGCGGGTTCTCGACCTCCGCTCCCCCGGCCAGCCCCGTCATCCAGAAGGCCAGCGCCGCCGCGGCGAGGAAGGCGAGGATGCCGAGCAGGATCGGTTGGCGGGGCGTCCTGGCCGGCAGCATCCGCAGCGGGACGACGATGCTCGCCGCGACGAGACCGAAGAAGAGTCCGCGGGCGAGCTCGGGGTTGTTCGTGACGAACCCGGCCATGATGCCGGCGATGCTGAAGACGGCGGTCGCCATTCCGAGGAGGACGGGGATGATGAGGAACCAGTCGGTGCGGCGCAGCTCGTCGAGCATGCCTCTGACCCGGTTCGGCCCCGTCACCAGCGTCTTCGCGGCCTTGACGACGTGCGCAGCGGAATCGATGAGCTCATCGTAGACTCCGGTGACCAGGGCGACCGTACCGCCGGAGACTCCCGGGACGAGCTCGGCGGAGCCGATGAGGAAACCGCGGACGAGGTCGAGCGGGATCCACGCCTTCGAACGCGGCACGGGGTTGTCGGAAGCACTCGTGGTGTCAGGGGCAGGTGAGGTCAAGGATCGCCTTCGTCAGGGGGCAGGGAAAGAACGTCTCCTTCCAGGGTCTCATATGCACCGTCCCGACCGCCTGTTCACAGCGGTCTCTGAAGCGTGATGTCAGTCGCCGACGCTGCCGTCGATGCTCTCCCGGATGAGATCGGCGTGACCGGCATGCCGTGCGTACTCCTCGATCATGTGGATGAGCACCCAGCGCACATTGTGCACGTGGCCGTGACGTCGTCGTACCAGCTCCTGATCGAGATCGTCGACTCCGTCGAGGACCCTTCGGGCAGCTGTGCACGCCGTCTCGTGGAGGTCGAGGAGATCCTGAAGGGAGTCGTCGGCGGCGCTGTGGAAGTCCCAGTCGGGGTCAGCTCGCCAGTCGATGGTCGCGAACGGTTCGGGCAGATCCTCACCGAGGATGTCCTCGAGGAACCACGAGTACTCGACGAGGCTGAGGTGCTTGATGATCCCGCCGAGCGTCAGCGTCGACGCACCGACCGTGCGGTTGAGGTCCGCAGAGCTCAGGCCGTCGACCTTGCGTCTGAGCACCTGTCGGTAGTACTCGAGGTAGTCGACGAGACCGTCGCGCTCACTCGGTGCGGGTCTCGGATCGTCGAGTGGAAGACTCATCGGGGTTCCTTCCTCAGTTCTGCTTCCGACGGCCGATGTCGAAGACGTAGCCCTCGGGGTCCCTGAGGGTCGTCCATTCGATGCCGAACTCGTCGAACGAGCCGACCTTCGTCGCCCCGAGGGCGATCGCCCGGTCGACGTCAGCCGGATAGTGCGGATCGTCGAGGTCGATGTGCAGCGGGTTCTTCGTTTCGACGTGGTCGTCGACCTTGAGGAAGAGCATGCCCGGGGTCGGCGAGTCTCCGGAGTGGATGCCGCCGATGCTCGCAACGAACTCATTGGCCCCGTCGTCGATCTCTGCGCCGAGGAGCTCGGCCCAGAACAGCGACTGGGTTTCGACGTCGAGGCAGTCGAAGGTGATGCTCAGGGAGTGAAGTGAAGCCATGCCTTCGGGTTCCTTCCGGGTCGGTTCTCTCTGCTGTGGTGCGATGATCGGCGACGCCTGATCGGCGGTGGTGAACTCACCCTAGCCTTCGCCACTGACACGACCGCCCCGCTCGGTCACGAACCGCAGTCGGCCGTCACATGACGCGCGCACGACAGTCCCGAGAGACGTCCGAGGGTCGCACTTCCCCTCCCCGCGTCGGAGCGGTCAGCTGCGAGGCTGTCGGGCGAGCTGCCGGGACTGGGCGACGAGGCGCCCGGTCGAGTCCCACAGCTCGCAGTCCTCTTCGAACATGCCGCCGGCGATGTTGCGCGTCTCGACCTTCACCGCGATCCAGCCCGGCGCCGGGAGGGCGCGGACGTGCGCGGTGAGCTCCATCGTCGGTGACCAGCCGAACCGTCCGAGGTCGAACATCACCGGCGGGAAGGCGTCGAGGAAGGCGAGGAGGGCGAGGGGGTCGGCATCGGCACCGTCTCCGAGCCGGATCCAGCCCTGGAGCAGACCGCGCCCGCTCGGCTTCCCGGCCGCGAAGCCCGCCGTGGCGGGGCCGAGGCGCATGTCGTATTGGGAGACGATCGGTGCGGCGTCGAGGAATTCCCGGGGTCCGTCGGCCATGGGCATGCAGTCCTCGGGCGCGGGGAGGTCCGGTGGACTCGCCGAGGTGGCGACATCGCCCGGCAGTCCACCGAGGCTGCCGTACGTGGCCAGGGCCGTCATCGTCGGTCGTCCGTCCTGGGTGAGCTCGGCTCCCAGCGTCGCACTCGAGCGTCCCGTCCGGATGGTCCGTACGGCCACCTCGGCGGGACCGGCATCACCGGGACCGAGATAGTACGCGGAGATGACGAGAGGGTCCGGAAGGTCGGGAACGGTCTCGGAGAGCGCTCGGCCCATCACGCCGAGGAGGTAGCCGCCGTTGATCGCGCCGGCAACCTTCCAGCTTCCATCGAGATCGGCGGCGAAGGTGGACTCGGACGTCGGCGTCACGGAGGTCGCACGGGCGAAGTCGCTGAGGGTTTGGCTCGTCATGTGATCCACGTTACCACTGACTGAACGTTCGACAAGTCATGTCCGGCGGGCGGACTGGCGTTCGCTGCCACGGCGATAGTTGCCCGTGACGCGGGCAAGGAGCTGCTGGTCGGCGGCGTCGCCTGCCCCGAGCTTGGGAATGAGCGTCGCAGCCTGCTTGCCGCCGAGTTCCATCACGGTGCGACCGCCGCGGCCGATGATGATCATGCCGGACTTCGTGATGCGGTAGTCGAACGGATCGTCGTCGAGGCTCATTCCCACTCCCCTGTCTGCGCCGGCGCAGTACGGTTGTCTCCATGAGCATAGTCCTCGAGCCGATCGACCCGCGTGGGAGTGATCGGGACCGACTCATCGAGTTCTTCTCAGAGAATGTGTTCCCGTTCCATGCGAACTCGGGATCCCGCACGCCCGAGCAGGCCGCTGCGTTCGTCGACTCCGCCGGGTTCGTCGGCGACGGCGGCGCCGCGTTCTGGGTCGTCGACCCGGAGTGCGGGCGGGTCGGTCTCGTCCGGTTCGACGACCTCGGCGATGACACTCCGATGTTCGATCTGCGGCTGGATGAACGGCACCGCGGACGGGGTCTGGGGGTGCCGACGCTCAGGGCGGTGACCGATCATCTCTTCACGACCACCTCGGCGAATCGGTTCGAAGGGCAGACCCGCGAGGACAACATCGCGATGAGGACGGTGTTCGTCCAGGCCGGCTGGTCGAAGGAGGCGCACCATCGCCGAGCGTGGCCGGTCGGAGACGGCGAAGTCCGGGATGCGGTGGGGTACGCGATCCTCCGGGAGGAATGGGAGACGGGGAACTCGGTTCCGGTGCGGTGGGACGACTTTCGAGCGTGAAGGAGGGGCGCTCCCAGTGGGAACGCCCCTCGCGAGACCTCACACAGTCACACAGTGACCGTCAGAGACTTCAGTTCTTCTTCACCCGACGCATCGTCAGCACCACAGCAGCACCACCGACGAGCAGCAGACCCGCACCAGCAGCAAGACCGGTCAGCTCAGCACCGGTACGCGGCAGATCCGAACCACCGCCGCCGTTGCCACCGTCCTTGCCGTCATCGGAGCCACCGCCGCCGTTGCCCTGGTCATCAGCGACGACCTTGAACGAACCGGTCAGAGGCGACTCGTCATCGGTGTCATTGGCACCCGTGACGGAGACGTCGTACTTGCCGACGTAGACCGAGGGGTTCGAAGCGCTCGTTCCGTAGATCGAGAACCTGGCCACACCGTCGGCGTTCGCCGTCTCGGTCAGCGCGATGCCCTTGACGTTCTCCGGACCGGCCATGACCTCGAGAGTGACCTTCTCGCCCTCGTCGAAGCCCTTGACCGTGATCTTCACGCCCTTGTCCTCCTTGACGAACTCGGAGGCAGCGATCTCCTTCGGCTCGATCGCGATGGCACGCTCGGCAGGAGCTTCGCCATCCTTCGAGTCATCGGCGTCAGCGTTGGAGTCCTTCGAGTCCGCAGCCGCATCAGCGTTGGCGTCCTTGGCGTCGGCACCCGCGTCAGCGTTCGCGTTCGAGTCGTCGCCCTCAGCGGCAGCGTCAGCGTTCGCGTCGTCGCCTTCAGCAGCGGCGTCAGCAGTCGTATCATCCGCGGCCTGGACGGTCACGGTGAACGATGTGACGTCGGACTTCTGTCCGTCGACGACGGTCTGCGCCTTGTAGGCGTAATCGCCTTCGGCTTCGGGGCCTTCGAGGGTGAAGTTGCCCTCTGCGTCAGACGTGACGGTCTTCGAGTCCTCCGCCGGAGCGGCCTGCGGGCCGGTACCCGCCGGCGCCCAAGAAACTTCGACCTGGGTGTTCGGTGTGGCTGTACCGGTGACCTGCCCGTTGGGCTTGATCGTCTGGTTCTCAGCCTTCGGCGCTTCCGGCTTCTCAGGGTTGCCATCGTCGGAGGCATCCGCGTCGGCACCATCGGCACCCGCGTCAGCGTTGGCACCAGCGCCGTCGGCACCAGCGTCGCTGTCCGCGCCATCGGCACCCGCGTCAGCGTTGGCACCAGCGCCGTCGGCACCAGCGTCGCTGTCCGCGCCATCGGCACCCGCATCAGCGTTGGCACCAGCGCCATCAGCACCAGCGTCGCTGTCGGCACCATCGGCACCTGCATCAGCGTTCGCATCGTCGCCACCACCGTTGTCCGGCGGGGTGAGACGGAAGTCGGTGCCGGACTGCTGGAGAGAGTAGTCGAGGTCGGCGACCCAGCCGAACTGGAACGTAGTTCCATTCGACTCAGCAGGTCCGCCACCCGAGATCACGCCGACGGCAGTGTCTCCCTGGAAGACGGCGCCACCCGAGTCACCGGGCTGCGAGAACGGGTCATCGACGTCCGACCGGACGCCGAATCCGTGGACCCAGTATCCGCCGATGTTCGCGTAGTCGAACGCCTCGTTGTACTCAGTCCAGACTTCGCCTTCGGTGACTCCGGTAGTGCGACCGGACTTCTGCACGGTGCCAGGCTGCTCAGAGCCGACCTGCTTGATATCAGTCGCGAGCTTCGTCGACAGATCGTTGGTCGACGCGCTCGTCCAATCGGTCACGCCGTTCTTGACGCCGTACTTGGTCTCGTCGACATTGATGACAGCGAAGTCGATGTCAGTGGACTTCGGCTGCGGCCAGCCGTTCGGGTCATCACCGACCAGGTAGTCGCCACTGCCGTAGCTCGAGAATCCCCAGGTGCCGATGACACCGAGTCCGGATCGATTGAATCCGTCGCCCCCGGCAGCAGGAGCTGTCGACGGCTGCTCAGTCTGGTCGACCGTGGACGGCCCCGAAATGACACCGGTGTCCTCGTTGTAGTCTTTCGCGCAGTGTCCCGCGGTGAGGACGATCGGGTTTCCCGCCCCGTCCCAGCCGGAGAAGCCGGTCGAGCAGGCTCCACCGCCGGAGGGAGACGTCACGAGGTAGCCCGCTCCACCGACGATGTCGTTGGCCGCGTAGGGCTTGAGTTCGCCGACGCCTTCGATGACGTCGACATTGTCGAACCTCTTCTCGAGGTCCTTGATTTCGTCGGTCTTCTTCTCAACGCCGAGGTTGAGCTTCCCGTTCTTCACACCGTAGGCGTTGACGTTGCCGGGATCGATCTCTGCCAGAGCCTTCTCGACCTGCTTGTCGCTCTGCACGTCGATCTTCTGCGGGCCGTCCGCCATCGCAGGCGAGGCGAAGAACGCGCTGCCCAGACCAAGCGCCGTAGCAGCTGTCAGAGCGAGCGAGCTCTGCACGAGCTTCTTCTGCATACTTTCCGTCTCTCTTCTCAGGGGAGTTGCTAATGTCACAAAGTGATGACCTTAGTCACAAACAGGTTACGGTCCGCGTCCAGCAACCACCAAGAATCGGGCCCCTGAGCTGTGAACTAAATGAACGAAACAACTCACCCTCTGAGATCGCCGCCAACAAAGGGAACAAGCGTCCTTGACTGCGTCCTCGGACATGAAGGAGGGGCGCTCCCGGTGTCACCACCGGAAACGCCCCTCACGAACCCTCACACAGTCACACGGTGACTGTCAGAGACCTCAGTTCTTCTTGACCCGACGCATCGTCAGCACCACAGTAGCTCCGCCGACGAGCAGCAGTCCCGCACCTGCGGCGAGGCCAGTCAGCTCAGCACCGGTGCGCGGCAGGTCCGAACCACCGTCGCCACCGTCCTTGCCGTCGTCGCTGCCGCCGCCGTTGCCCTGGTCATCTGCGACGACCTTGAACGAACCGGACAGAGCCGACTCATCCTCGGTGTCGTTCGCACCGGTGACGGAGACGTCGTACTTGCCGACGTAGACCGAGGGATCGGACGCGCTCGTTCCGTAGATCGAGAATCGCGCCTCGCCATGGGCGTTCGCCGTTTCGTCGAGCTCGATGCCCTTGACGTTCTCAGGACCGGAGACGAGCTTGAGCGAGACCTTCTCGCCCTCATCGAAGCCCTTGACGGAGATCGTGACCGCCTTGTCCTTCTTGACGAAGTCGGAGGCGGCAATCTCCTTGGGGTCAACGGTGATGTCGCGTTCGACCGGAGCCGGAGTCTCGGTCTTCTCCTCCTCCACCGTCACGGTGAAGGTCGTCGCTTCGGACTCCTGTCCGTCGACGACGGCCACGGCAGAGTAGTCGTACTTGCCCGGAGCCTCGGGTCCTTCGAGTGCGAAGTTGCCATCAGCGTCTGCCTTGACGGTCTTCGACCCTTCCGACGCGGCCTGGGTGCCGTTGGCACCGGCCTTCGACGCGGGCTTCCACTCGAGCTTGACCTCGGCGTTGGCAGCGGCCTTGCCCTTGACCTCGCCCTTGGGCTTGATCGTCTGGTCCTCGGCCTTCGGGGCGGCCGGCGCCTCAGGCGTCTCGGTGCCCGGCTTCTCGATGTTGAACGACTGTCCGGACTGCTCCAGCGAGTAGTCGAGGTCAGCGACCCAGCCGAACTGGGTTCCGTCCGAGAGAGGACCTCCACCGGAGATGACACCGACAGCGGTGTCTCCCTGGAACACTGCGCCACCGGAATCGCCCGGCTGCGAGAACGGCTTGTCACCCGGCGAGGTGACGCCGAAGCCGTGCACCCAGTAGCCGCCGACATTCGTGTAGTCGAAGTCGTACTCGGACCGCGGGATGACCTGACCTTCGGTGAGACCGGTCGTCCGGCCCGACTTCTGGACCTTGCCCTCGGTGTGCGAGCCCACCTTGGCGATGTTGGTGGCGAGCTTCGCCGACAGGTCGTCGGAATCCGCGGTCGACCAGTCCGTCACGCCGTTCTTCACGGTGTACTTCGACTCGTCGACGTTGATGACGGCGAAGTCGATGTCGCCTTCCTTGGGAAGCGGCGGGTTCGGATCGTTCGGATCGAGCAGATCTCCGCTGCCGTAGCTCGTGTAGCCCCACGTGCCGAGGACTCCCAGACCGGACTTGACGAAGCCCTCGCCGCCGTTGGCCTCAGCGGAGCTCGGCTGCTCGGTCTCACCGACGACCGAGTCGCCCTTGATCTCGCCGGTGTCCGCGTTGTAGTCCTTCGAGCAGTGTCCGGCAGTGAGGATGACGGGCTTGCCCGCATCATCCCACCCTGAGAATCCGGTCGAGCACACGCCAGCACCCGCGGGGGTGTTGGCCAGGTAGCCCGCACCGCCGACGACATCGTTCTTCGCGTAGGGCTTGAGTTCCTTGATGCCTTCGGTGACCTTGATGTTCGTGAACTTCTTCTCAAGCTCTTTGATCTCAGCAGTCTTCTTCTCCACGCCGAGGCTGAGCTTGCCGTTGCGCTCACCGTAGGCGTTGACGCCTTCGATGTCGGACAGAGCCTTCTGGATCTGCTTGTCGCTCTGCACGTCGAGCGTCTGCGCTTCCGCGGCCATCGCGGGCGACGCGAAGAACGCGCTGCCGAGGCTGAGCGCCGTAGCGGCGGTCAGGGCGAGTGAACTCTGCACGAGTCTCTTCTGCATACTCTTCGATTCCCTTGGTCGGATTCATTGATGATTGCTCGATGTCCTCGTGCGCGCGTCATCCGAAGATCACGCTCGGGTCACGAGAACAGCTGTTCAACCACCGGCAAGGTTACGGATCGGCAACGACGACGAGCAAGAACAATGCGTGTTGCTCGTGAACAAAACGAACAAAACCTGGATTCTCCGGTCTCGTCCGCGCCACCCAGGTGGCCAGGCGGCCTGCCCGTTATGATCGGGACATGGACATTGCCACACAGCATCGCCCGTCCCTCCGACTTCTGCTCGGCGCGGTCGCCCTCGCGGCGACGTTGCCGCTGGCCGCGTGTGCGAACGGAGCCGAGCCCTCGGAACCGGCCTCCTCCTCGGCGAGTGATCCGAGCACTCCGAGTGAGACGGAGTCCGCGACCGTCGACCCGGTCGGCAAGTGGACCTCTCCCGAAGCCGGCGAACCGTTCCTCGAGTTGAAGGAAGACGGCAGCGTTGAAGGCTCCGACGGCTGCAATGCGATCAAGTCGAGCTGGACTCTCGACGGAGACACGATCACCATCGAACCCTTCACCAGCACGCAGAAGGCGTGCGCGGGAGTCGACTCGTGGCTGTCCAAGGCCGCCGCAGCGACGATCGAAGGAGACGTCATGACGGTCAAGGACGGACAGGGATCGGTCATCGGCGGATTGGAGAAGCAGTGATGACTCAGAGCATCAACGGCAGGTGGACGCCGGAGGCGGGATCGAAGGCGTTCCTCGACTTCGGTGAGGACGGCGCGCTCACCGGCAGCGACGGCGCCAACCGCATCGTCACGTCGTGGGAGGCCGGCGGAGACGGCAGCGCGACGATCTCTCAGTTCCTCACCACCCAAATGGCCGCCCCGGGCATGAAGATGTGGGTCGGTCGGGCCCGCGCAGCCAAGGTCGACGGCGACACCCTCATCGTGTTCGACCATGCCGGCAACCGCCTCGGCGAGATGACCCGCAGCTCACAGGAGGAACAGTAGATGGCCGGCGGTCTCTTCGCACTCCTCGACGACGTCGCCGCCCTCGTCAAACTCTCTGCGGCGAGCCTCGACGATGTCGCCGCCGGTGCCTCGCGCGCCGGCGCGAAGACCATCGGCGTCGTCGTCGACGATGCCGCGGTGACGCCGAAGTTCGTCGAAGGCGTCGACCCGAAGCGAGAGCTGCCGATCATCAAGCGCATCGCCATCGGCTCGCTCTTCAACAAGATCGTCATCATCCTGCCGATCATCCTCCTCCTCAGCCAGTTCCTTCCCTGGCTCCTCACTCCGCTGCTGATGATCGGCGGCACCTATCTCTGCTTCGAGGGTGCCGAAAAGGTCCTGGAGAAGCTCGGATGGATCGAACACCACGGCCCGGCGCAGGAGGATCCGCAGTCCAGTGAGGTCAGTGAAGCCGATCGGGAGAAGAAGATCGTCCGCTCGGCGATCACGACCGACTTCGTGCTCAGCTGCGAGATCATGGTCATCGCGCTCAACGAGGTGGCCGACGAAAGCCTGCTCTCGCGCGCAGTCATCCTCGTCGTCGTCGCCCTCGCCATCACGGTCGGCGTCTACGGACTCGTCGCCCTCATCGTCAAGATGGACGACATCGGCCTCCACATGGCTCAGAAGGAGAACCCGAGCTCGCAGAAGTTCGGACGCTCGCTCGTCCAGGCCATGCCGAAGCTCTTGGCCGGGCTCTCGGTCGTCGGCACTCTCGCGATGCTCTGGGTCGGCGGGCACATCATCCTCGTCGGCACCGACGAGCTCGGCTTCACCGCCATCTACGACTTCGTCCACAGCCTGGAGGCTCCTGCCGCCGAGGTGGCAGGCATCCTCGGTTGGCTCGTCAACACCTTCTTCTCCCTCATCCTCGGGGCGATCTGGGGTGGGATCGTCGCCGCGATCGCCATCGGCATCCAGAAGCTGCTCAAGAAGCCGGGTGCCGACTCGGGCCACGCTGCGACGACGGCACCGGCCGCGCAGGGCACTGCGGCGACGTCGGCCACCGGCTCCGAGACCGACCGGAAGCCGTCGGATCAGGTCGCGGACGGTGAACGGAAGGCACCCAAGGACGACGGGACTCCGGTCGACAACGGTCCGTCGGCCGCCGACGGTGAGGGTCCTGCCGAACGACGGGGACACCAACCGCCCGCGCGCTGAATCGGGCGGTCGGCATCGAACCGAGAGACTGCAGAGCGCACAGTGGCGGCCGGTCCCGGATGGGGCCGGCCGTCACTGTGTCGTTGTCGCTGTGCCGCCGTCAGCCGCCCGGCTGCTGATCAGACCGCCTCGGCGCTCTGACGCTGCGCGAAGGTCTTCTTCGGCGGCCCCGGGACGATCATCGGGGCGCCGGTGACAGGGTCGTCGATGACGCTGCAGTCGATGCCGAAGACGTCGTGGACGAGTTCGGCGGTGACGATGTCCGCGGGCGCTCCCTGCGCGACGATCTCACCGGATTTCATCGCGATGATCTCATCGGCGTAGCGGCATGCCTGATTGAGGTCGTGGAGGACGGCGACCAGTGTGTGCCCGTGTTCGTGGTTGAGCTGGGCGAAGAGGTCGAGCAGCTCGATCTGGAAGGCGACGTCGAGGAACGTCGTCGGCTCGTCGAGGAGGAGCAGCGGCGTCTCCTGGGCGAGCACCATCGCCACCCACACACGTTGGCGCTGACCACCGGAGAGCTCGTCGACGAGGCGGGAGGAGAGTTCCTCGGTGTTCGTCGCGCGAAGCGCCGAGAGCACGGCGACCTCGTCCGCCTCCGTCCACTGCTTGAGGAACGACTGGTGCGGGTGGCGCCCACGGGCGACGAGCTCGCCGACGGTGATCCCCTCGGGAGCGATCGAGCTCTGCGGCAGCAGGCCGAGGCGCTTGGCGATCTGCTTGGTCTTCATCGTCGAGATGTCGCTGCCGTCGAGGAGCACCGTGCCCTTCGCCGGAGGCAGCAGCCGTGCCAGAGCCCGCAGCAGCGTCGACTTCCCGCACGCATTGGGCCCGACGATGACCGTGAACTGACCGGCCGGGATCTGCACATCGAGATCGGTGACGATCTGCCGCTGGTCGTAGGCGAGGTCGAGGTTCTCCGCCGCGAGCGGGCTGGAACCGCTGCCGGTGGGACCCTCCGCCGCCGCACCGATGGCCGGTGTGTCCCCTGCGATGGTGTGAGCGCTCATTGTGCCCTCCGAGCTTCTTGGATGAGGAGCCAGATCAGGTAGACGCCGCCGATGCACACGGTGACGACGCCGACGGGGAGTTGGGTCTCGCCCAGGGCATGCTGGGCGATGAGATCGGCCGCGACGAGGAGCAGAGCGCCGACGGCGGCGGCCATGGGCAGGCTTGTGCCGTGGGACCTCGCGAGGCGCCGCCCGATCTGCGGGGCCGCCAGCGCCACGAAGGCGATCGGCCCGGCCGCCGCGGTGACGACGGCGACGAGGGCGACGGCGATGAGGATGAGTGCTGCGCGCACGGGTTCGTTGCGGACGCCGAGTGCCCTGGCCGTGTCGTCGCCGAGCTCGAGGGTTCCGAGGTCACGGGAGAAGAGGCCGCACCCGAGGCTGAGGACGACCACGGCGATGGCCGCCGGGAGGATCGTCGACCAGCCCATGCCGTTGAGGGAGCCGGCTCCCCACGTCGCCGCGGCCATCGCAAGGTCGAGGTCCGCACGCATGATCAGCCACGTGTTGAAGGCACCCAGCATAGCCGTGAGCGCGATGCCGACGATGATGAGGCGGAAGCCCTGCACTCCGCCCTTCCACGTGAGGAGGTAGACGAGGAGGGCGGTGAGCATGCCGCCGATGATGGCGCCGGCGGCCGTGGAGACGAAGCTCGTGCCGAAGACGATGATCGTGACGATGCCGCCGGTGTAGGCGCCGGTCGAGAAGCCGATGATGTCGGGGCTGCCGAGCGGATTGCGGGTGAGCGACTGGAAGACGGCCCCGGAGACGCCGAGTCCCGCACCGAGGACGATGCCCGCGAGGATCCGCGGGGCCCGCCACTCCCCCACGACGGTGTTGACGATGCGCTTGTCGGCGATCCCGAAGAGCCCTTCGACCACCTCGGCGGGGGTGAGGGTGAACTTGCCGAGGAGGAGCCCGGCGAACCCGCAGATGAGAGCCAGGAGGGTGACGATGGCGGCGGTGACGACGACGCGGACGTCGACGCGCAGCCCGAAGACGCGCGCCATCGGGCGCCCGAAGTCGATCGTCTCCCCGGGGGCGACCGCGCCGCCGGGGACGAGTGCAGTGGAGCTGTCTGAGGACTTCACAGGCCGCTCGCCTTCTTCCGGCGGACCAGGGCGATGAGCACAGGAGCGCCGACGAAGGCGGTGACGACACCGACCTGCAGCTCCCCCGGCTTCATGACGACGCGGCCGATGATGTCGGAGCCGAGCAGGAGGATCGGCGAGAGGATGAGCGAATAGCTGAGGATCCACCGCTGATCAGGTCCGACGATCCACCGCGCGATATGCGGGATCATCAGACCGATGAAGCCGATCGGACCCGCCGCCGCGGTCGCCGCACCGGCCAGTAAGGTGACGGCGATGATCGAGAGGACGCGCGTGCGATGGACCGAGGTGCCGAGGCTCGCCGCGAGATCATCGCCGAGGGCCACAGCGTTGAGCGAGTGGGACAGGGCGAGGGCGAGGGCGACGCCGACGGCGATGAACGGGAGGACGGCGAAGACCGTGTCGAAGCCGCGTCCCGCGATCGCGCCGACGTCCCACGCGCGGAAGGCGTCGAAGGCGCGTTCGTTGGTGAGCAGGATGCCCTTCGTCAGACCGGTGAGCACCGCGGCCACCGCGACCCCCGCCAGGGTCAGGCGGATCGGATCGACGGTGCGGGTGCGACCCGCGGAGCCGATGATGTACACGCCGGTCGTCGCGAGCAGGGCGCCGACGAAGGCGAACCAGATGTACCCGCTGACCGAGGTGATGCCGAAGAAACCGATGCCGATGGTCACCGCGAACGACGCACCGGCGTTGACTCCGAGGATGCCGGGATCGGCGAGCGGATTGCGCGTGAGCGCTTGGATGAGTCCGCCGGCCAGTCCGAGGCCCATCCCGACGAGGAGGCCGAGCACGGTCCGCGGGTAGCGCAGCTCGAGGACGACGAGCTGGTCGTCGCTGCCTGTCGGGGCGAAGAATGCACCGACGACCTCCGACAGGGGCATGTCCCTGGTGCCGATCGCCAGCGAGGCGAGGACGATGAGGACGAGCACGACGAGTGAGACGATGAGGCCGACTGCGCGCCTGACCTTGAGCGCCGTCGACGTCGCCTGTCCTGTCACCGGAGCCTGGACTGTCGATGATGGGGGTGTCGCCGAGGCGGGGGTGGCGAAACCGGTCATCGGGAGGGTCCTTCGACATGGCTGATAAGGGCAGGCTAACCACAATCTAGCCCACTTCACTCACTCAGCCAACCGCGCGTGGGACTATGCGGATGTGATCTTGCCGATCCTCTCGGACACCTGACGCTGGATGCGCGAGAGCATTCCGCTCATTCCGCGCAGTCGCAGCGGACTCACCGCCTCGGTGAGCGAGAGGCGCAGCGGCAGGTCCGCGGGGACGGAGAGGACCGCCTCGGCGGACTGACCGTCGAGCCCTTCCGAGAGGATGCCGGCGAACCCCCGCGTCGTCGGAGCCTCGGGCGGGGCGGAGAAGTGCAGACGCACGGTCGCCTGCTCCCCCTGCTCCGGGTCGTCGACCTCGGTGACGAGGAAGATCGGCGACTGGCACTCGGGGACGGGCTCGAGAAGCTCCGGATGGTCGGCGAAGCGAGCCGGCAGCCCCGGAAGCTCGGAGGAGAACTCGAGGAGGAGCTGCAGCCGCTCGGAGGGCTCGGTCTCGGCGAAGTCGGTGACGATCTCGGCCAGCGACTCGGGGAGATCTGAGGTGACGATGTCCTCACTCATCAGGACGGACGCACCTCACCGGGTTCGGTTCCGGTGGCGATGGGGACGCGCACGGCGTTGCCCCACTCCGTCCAGGACCCGTCGTAGTTGCGGACATTGTCGTAGCCGAGGAGATGGTGGAGGACGAACCAGGTGTGGCTCGAGCGCTCTCCGATGCGGCAGTACGCGATGATGTCATCCGAGGTGCCGAGGCCCGCGCCGTCGGTGTAGATCGCACGCAGCTCGTCGGCGGTCTTGAATGTTCCGTCCTCGTTCGCCGCCTTCGCCCACGGCACCGACTGGGCGCCGGGGATGTGTCCCCCGCGCAGCGCACCCTCTTCCGGGTAGGCGGGCATGTGGGTGCGTTCGCCGCTGTACTCCTCGGGGCTGCGGACGTCGATGAGCGGTCGAGTGCCGAGGCTGTCCCGGACTTCGGGGAGGAAGGCACGCAGCGTCGAGTCGTCGCGGTCGATGACCGGGTAGTCGGTGGGCGTGCGCTCGGGCCTGTCCGTCGTCATCTCGCGGCCCTCTGACTCCCACTTCGCGCGACCGCCGTCCATGAGGCGGACATCGGGGTGCCCGAAGAGGGAGAACACCCAGAGGGCGTACGCGGCCCACCAGTTGGACTTGTCGCCGTAGAAGACGATCGTGTCCTCACGTGAGATGCCCTTGGCGGAGAGGAGCTTCGCGAAGCCCTCGCCGTCGACGTAGTCACGGGTGACGGGGTCGTTGAGTTCGGTGTGCCAGTCGACCTTGACCGCGCCGGGGATGTGACCGGTCTCGTAGAGGAGCACATCCTCGTCGCTTTCAATGACGACGACACCCGGGTCGGCCCCGTGCTCGGCCACCCAGTCGGTGCTCACCAGCCGGGCTCCGTCGGCGTAGTCGGCGAACTTGGGCGTCGGGTCAGTCGGTGTGCTCACTCGGTCCTCCTGGGATGTCGGTACTCGTATTGCTCAACAGTGTGCTCAACCAGCATATTCCGGTCGCGTGAGGAACGTCCGCACGGCCGTCACGAAGGCCTCGGGCTTCTCCGAGTGGACCCAGTGTCCTGAGCCCTTGACGGTGAGCAGGGTCGTGCGAGGGAAGAACGAGCGCATGAGCGGCAGCTGCTCCCGGTCGATGTAGTCCGATTCCGAGCCGGCCACCCAGAGCACGGGCCGGTCGAATGTCGTCGCTCCGGTCTCGAGCGCGACGAGTTCTCCCGGATCCGGGAAGCACCCGATCGTCGGCAGGCTCTCCCGGAGCAGGGTGAGGTTCGGCTGCCAGGAGTATCCGCCCGCACTCGGACGCAGGTTCTGGAGCAGGAACCCCCGGACCACCGGGTCGGGGATCTGCGCCTGCAGGGCCTGGTCAGCCTCGGAGCGCGACGAGACGGTGTCGAGGTCGAGTTCGGCGAGACTGGTGAGGAGATGGTTGAACGTTCCCACATCCCCTCCCCCGCTGGGAGCGATGTCGACGACGACGAGGCGGTCGACGAGCTCGGGGTGGCGCAGGGCGAGGACCATGGCGACCTTGCCCCCGAGGGAGTGGCCGACGAGGTGGACGGGGAGCTGGGAGGGATCGACCGCCTCGGCGATGGCGGAGGCGACGGCGTCGGCCGTGGCGACGTAGCTGAACTCGTCCGTCCATGCCGAATCCCCGTGGTCGGGGAGGTCGACGAGGAGGCTCGAGAACTCCGGGGTCAGGGCCTTCGCAACGGTCGCGAAGTTCTTGCCCCGGCCGAAGAGGCCGTGGAGGAAGACGATGAGTCTCCCGCTGTCACCGATGCGTCTGCTGGCGATCTCATTCACGCCTCCAGACTACCCTTCACCGGCGGCCGGTGACCGTCCTGTCGAGGGAGGCGAGGGAGGCGGCGAGAAACGCAGGCGGGACGACCGGGAACCCGCCGAACTGGTCGCGGACGTCCTGAGTCGTGTCCGACCAGTCGTAGGTCAGGGTCACCTCGGTGCCGGCCTCGACCGGATGGAGATCGTAGCGCCAGCGCCACCCTCCGGTCCTCACCTCGCCGACGGCGTCGGCCTGACCCGGGTCCCAGGCGATCGCCGTGTCCGGCTCGAAGGTCGTGACGACGTTGTCCATCCGGTAGGCACCTCCCGCCTGCTCGAGGAACATGTTCATCGAGAAGACCTGCCCCGTGCGGGTGATGGGCTCTGTCGTGATCGACGAGCGCACCCAGTCGCCGGGCTCGGTGTCCTGGTGACGGTTGGGGTCGGAGAGAACGGCGAAGATCTCCTCCGCTGGGGCGGCGATGACGCGCGTGTGGGACATCTTGTCGTCGGGATAGTCGGCGTTGCGCCCAGAGGATTCGGCCATGGTCCCAGCCTAGGCACGGGGTGAGCGAATGTGAAGTCGGCCACATGGGTAGGGTGTGGGCATGGACTTGCACTTCTCCGAGTACGACACGCGCCTGGCCGGCTACGCGGTGATCGTCAATGACGACAATGAGATCCTGCTCAGCTGGTTCAACGGAGGCGGCGAGCCGGGGCGGGCGCTGTGGACTCTGCCCGGCGGAGGCATCGACTACGACGAGAGCATCGAGGAGGGCACGGTCCGCGAGATCCGCGAGGAGACCGGGTTCGACGCCGAACTCATCCGCCCGCTGACCACCCACAGCTTCACCGAGAAGCGCCGCGGCAGCGGGCGGCCGTTCAAGGGGGTGCGGGTCGTCTACCTCGCCGAGGTGGTCGGCGGGACCCTGGGAACCCTGGAGATCGACGGGACGACGGACCGGGCGGAGTGGATCTCGATCGCCGCGCTGCCGCGCATCCGGCACGCCCGGATCATCGACGTCGGACTCGACGCGTGGCGGGCCGAACGCGCAGCGCAGCGGTGAGCGCTGTGCGCCGCTCAGCGCAGCGCAGCGGTGAGCGGAAACCCAGCGGTGAGCGCCGAACCCGGCTGAGTCCGGCGCTGCGGCCGCCGGCTACTTGACGGCCGGTGCGATGAGCTCGGGCATCTTCTCGACTGCATATCGGGCCGAGAGCACGGAGTTGAGCGAGAACGCCTTGCGCAGGTCGTCGTCCTTCTCGGTGAGGACCACGGAGCGTCCGTCCGCGACCGCGGGGATCCGCTGGAAGCCGGGATCGTCGGTGATCTCCGTGTCGGGGACGTCGATGGGGAAGGCGATGAGGAGATCGGCATCGAGTTCGTCGAGCTTCTCCTCCGAGACGGGAGCGCTGAACCCCTCGGCCTTGAGCGCGTCGATCTTCGGTGACTGCTCGAAGCCGAGGTTCTCCATGAACTGGACGCGCTCGGTGCCCTTGACATAGGCGCCCCAGCCCTCCGAGGTCTTCGCCGCCACGGTTACGGTCTTGCCTTCGTACTCGGGGTTGGCCTCACGTGCGGCGGCGAACTGCGCCTCGAGGTCCTCGAGCTGCTTCTTCCCCTCGTCCTCCTTGCCGAGTGCCTCGGAGATCATCGTCACCTGCTCGTCCATCGAGGTGAGGTAGTTGTCCCCGCCCTCGGGCGGGCCCACGGTCGGAGCGATCTCGGAGAGGCGGTCGTAGCGCTCCTGCTCCCCTGAGCTCTTGACGTCGAGGATGACGTCGGGGTCGAGTGCCGCGATCGCCTCGTAGTCGGGTTCCATGGTGGCGATGATCTCCGGGGGCGTGGTGTAGAGGTCGGCCGCCCACGGGCCGACTCCCGACCCGCCGAACTCGACCCAGTCGGAGGCACCGACCGGCTGGACGCCGAGGGCAAGAGCGGTCTCCGCGTCGCCCCACCCGAGAGCGACGACGCGCTGCGGGTCGGCCGGGACCTCGACCGCGCCGAACTTCGTGTCCACCGTGGCACCGCCGGCGGTCTCCTCCGGGGTGCTGCCGCCGCCCGAGCAGGCGGTCAGCAGCAGTGCCGAGGCAAGGATGGGGGCGAGGAATCTGCGCATGGGTCTCTTTCTCACAGCCGAGCTTGGTCTTAGGTGAGCCTAGCTTAATCGAGGAGGGCGGGTTCCCAGAATCGTGCGCGCGGCAGGCGCGCGATCAGGCCTTCGGAGTGATCTCGAGTCCGTCGACGTCGACGTCCTTGAGGCTGATGAATCGGGATCTGGGGCCGGTGATGAGGCGGTGGAGTCCCCAGACGAGGAGGAAGATCGGCAGCCCGATGTACGCCGAGGCGACTTCGAGGACACGGCCGTCGGCGACGGCTTCGATGTTCTGTCCGGCGACGACGACGATGAGCATGACGAGGGCGATGATCGGCCCGATCGGGAACAGGGGCGCCCGGTACGGAAGGTTCTCGACATCGTGCCCCTGGTGGACGTAGGCGCGGCGGAAGCGGAAGTGGCACCACGCGATGCCGATCCAGACGATGAATCCGGAGAGCCCGGAGACGTTGATGAGCCACGTGTACGCCGCCCCGTCGCCCATCACCTCGGTGAGGAATCCGAAGAGTCCGACGAAGGCGGTCGCGAAGAGCGCCATGACAGGCACCCCGCGCTCGTTGAGGCGGGCGAACAGCCTCGGTGCGGTGCCCTCCTTCGCCATCGCGTAGAGCATGCGGGTCGACGCGTAGAGACCGGAGTTGCCGGCAGAGAGGATCGCGGTGAGGATGACGGCGTTCATCACGCTTGCGGCCACGGCGATGCCTGCACGTTCGAAGACGAGGGTGAAGGGTGAGGCGGTGATGTCCTCATTGTCGGCCGAGGCGAGCAGGGACGGGTCGGTGTAGGGCAGGAGGAACCCGATGACGACGATCGCGCCGATGTAGAAGAGCATGATCCGCCAGAACACCGTGCGGATCGCTCGCGGCATGTCCCGGCGCGGATCCTTCGACTCTCCGGCGGCGACGCCGACGAGTTCGGTGCCCTGGAAGGAGAAGCCGGCGATCATGAACACGGCGATGATCGACATCCATCCCCCCGCGAACGGAGCCTCGCCGGTCGTCCAGTTCGAGAAGCCCGGGGAGGGTCCGCCGAGGATGCCTGCGATCATGAGCACGCCGAGGACGAGGAAGACGAGGACGGCGGTGACCTTGATCGCGGAGAACCAGAACTCGCCCTCGCCGAAGGCACGGGCGGAGAGGAAGTTGAGCCCGGTGAGCAGGGCGAGGAAGACCGCGGCCCAGATCCACGAGGGCACGTCGGGCAGCCAGAACGACATGATCACCCCGGCGGCGACGAGCTCGGCGGCGAGCGTGATCGCCCAGTTGAACCAGTAGTTCCACCCCATGGCGAAGCCGAAGGAGGGGCTGATGTACTTCGACCCGTACGTGTGGAAGGAACCCGCGACGGGCAGGTGGGTGGAGAGCTCCCCGAGGGACTGCATGACGAAGAGGACCATGACGCCGATCGCGGCGTAGGCGAGCAGCGCGCCTCCGGGACCGGCCTGAGAGATCGTTCCGCCCGAACCGAGGAAGAGGCCGGTGCCGATGGCACCACCGATCGCGATCATCTGCAGGTGCCTCGTGTGCAGTCCCCGCTTGAGTTCGCGGGTCTCCGTCGCCGAGGTGTCCGCCTGAGTCATCCTGTCCCCTGCTCGTTGCTGTCGGACCCGGTTGCAGGCCCCGGCCATTCTACTCACATGCCGTCGGCGACGCGGGTGCCGCAGCCGGAGCGGCTGGGGGCGGACGGCGGCGTTGACACGTGCTGGGGAGACGACCAGGATCGATCTCACACCGGTGACGAGGAAGCGACGGAGAGGAAGCGCTATGGCTGACGACGACCAGGTCCGCGAAGCAGTGCGGGCGCGTTATGCGGAGGCGGCGACGGCCTCCGCATCCGGAGTGGGCAACGATGAGCTGCTCCGCGAGGACGGCAGCGCGGACTGCTGTCCCGAATCCCCGCGCGGATTCGGTGCCGGACTCTATGACGCGACGACGGTCGGGGGCATGCCCGTCGGCGCCGTCGAGGCGAGTCTCGGCTGCGGGAACCCCACCGACGTCGCCGAGCTCCGGGATGGCGAACGGGTGCTCGATCTCGGTTCGGGCGGTGGTCTCGACGTCCTCCTCTCCGCCCGCCGGGTCGGTGCGACCGGATTCGCCTACGGGGTGGACATGACCGATGAGATGCTCGCTCTCGCCGAGGAGAACCGGGCGAAGTCGGGCCTGACGAACGTCGAGTTCCTCAAAGGCACGATCGAAGCCGTCCCGCTCCCGGACGCCGCCGTCGACGTCGTCATCTCCAACTGCGTGATCAACCTCTCCACGGACAAGCACTCCGTGCTCAGCGAGATGTTCCGCGTGCTCGCTCCGGGCGGGCGCATAGGAGTCTCCGATGTCGTCTCCGAAGACCGTCTCAGCCCGCAGGAGCGCAGTGAGCGCGGGTCGCATGTCGGCTGCATCGCCGGGGCTCTGTCACGAACGGAGTATGTCGACGGTCTTCGCGCTGTCGGATTCGTCGACGTCGCGGTCGACTTCACGCGTGAGGTCGCCGACGGCCTGCACTCGGCGATCGTGCGGGCGGTCAAGCCGGCCGGCTGAGCCTGGAAACATCGCTCGCCCTCGTGCTCTCCGGTCTCGCCGAGGCGGCCCATCGTCTCCGCGCAGGCGGCGGCCGGTGCGCGCGGGCTTCCGAAACCGCGGCCAGGCTGCAGACCCCTCTCCGGTCATCCCGCCCGGTCGATCTCGCCTGCTCGCAGCTGCACGAGAGTGAGGTCGAGCAGCGGGGTCGCGACCCCGAGTCCCGCCGCGGTCGCCGCGAGGCTGCCGAGGATGTGCTCGGTCTCGTTGGGCAGTCCGGCGGTGACGTCGCGATAGAGCGATGAGGTGAATGAGGAGCCCTCGGCGGTGAGCATCGAGAGCGTCACCGCGCGGGAGCGCGCCGAGATCGGGTGTCCGGCGCCCATCGCCACGGCTTCGAGCTCGTCGACGATCGCGACGACGTGGGGTTCGCCGCCGGCGGCCATGATCGCCCCGACGGGCGCCCGGAAGAGGCACGTGACCACGCCGGCTGCGGCGATGAAGACCCACTTCTCCCAGAGTGCGTCATCGATGGCATCGATGACCTGGAGGCGGAAGCCGGGGACGTCGAGGGCCTCGACGATCCCGGAAGGCACCTCTCCCCCGCCGAGGCGGCCGATCGTCATCGTCGCCATGTCCGTCATCTGCACAACGTCGTATCCGCGCATCGTGCCGATGATCTTCACGAGGCCCCCGAGCACCTGCCCGGGGAACTCCCTGTCCAGGCGGTCGATATGGGCCATGCCGTTGAGGAACGGAATGATGAGCGTGTCCGGCCCGATCGCCGGGCGAATGTCGTCGATGACCTGGTCGAGGCCGCTGGCCTTGACGGCGATGAGGACGAGGTCCGCAGGGATCGGGTTCGCTGCGAGCTCCTCGGCGGTCGTCACGGCCACCGGGTTCGTCCTGTCCTCGTCGGGGCCGATGAAGCGCAGCCCCGATGCGCGCAGCGCCTCGGCGCGCTCGGGTCGGACGAGGAAGGTGACGTCACGTCCGGCTTCGACGAGGCGGGTGCCGAACGCTCCCCCGGTGGCCCCGGCTCCGGCGATGAGGATCCTCACAGCTCTCCCTTCAGGGTCGCTGCCGCTGCGGCGGGATCATCGGCCTCGGTGACGGCGCGGACGACGACGATGCGCTCGGCTCCGGCTTCGCGCACCGCGTCGAGCCGCTCACCGGCGGCGATGCCGCCGATCGCGAACCAGGGCGTACTCACCCGTCCGGTGATCTCCCGCAGGGGCTCGAGGCCGACGGCCGGTCGCCCGGGTTTCGTCGGGGTCTCCCACACGGGCCCGAGGCAGAGGTAGTCGATGTCGGGGTCGGCGTCGGCGGCGAGCGCCTGGTCGATCGAGTGGGTCGAACGGCCGAGGAGGACGTCGGGTCCGAGCACGGCACGGGCCTGGCCGCTCGTGAGGTCACCCTGTCCGACGTGGAAGACGTCGGCGCCGACGAGGAGGGCGACGTCGGCACGGTCGTTGACGGAGAAGAGCCTGCCATGGCGGCGGGCGGCGTCCCGGAGGACCTCGAGGGCGGCGATCTCCTCTCGTGCCTCCAGGCTCTTGTCGCGCAGCTGGATGATGTCGACGCCCCCGGCGTATGCGGCGTCGAGGAACGCGGCGAGATCGCCCTGCTTGGTCCTGGCATCGGTGCAGAGGTAGAGGCGGGCCGCCTCGAGCGCGCGCCGACGCGCGGTTCGAGTCGTGGTCTGCGTGTCTCGCTGGGCGGAGGACGTTGTCATCACGGGAACCATGCTCCTAGAGTAGAGGAGTTCGCGGGAGCCTCGCTGGGAGGCTGAGAGGGCTTCGTGCCGACCGCCGCACCTGATGCGGGTCATGCCGCCGGAGGGAGAATACAGTGCACGTCATCGTCATCGGGGCCGGGATCATCGGGCTCGCCACAGCATGGGAGCTGCGTGGCCGGGGAGCGTCGGTCACGCTCATCGACCCCGCACCCGGCGAAGGGGCCTCGTATGCCGCCGCCGGCATGATCGCCCCGGCCGCGGAGATCGCGTGGGGGCAGTCTCCGCTCTTCCCCCTCATGCGCACCTCTGCCGATCTCTACCCCGAGTTCGCCTCGCGACTCACCGCCGAGACCGGGCACGACCTCGGCGAGACGCAGACGGAGACCCTCGTGTGCGCCGGGGACAGGGCGGATCTCGCGACCCTGCGGGACCTGCGCGCCCTGCAGGCCGAGGCGGGGTCCGAGGTCGAACTCATCACCGGATCCCGGGCCCGCGATCTCGAGCCCGCCCTCTCGCCAGGGGTGAGCGGGGCGGTGCGCATCCCCGGCGATCATGCCGTCGACCCACGACGGATCACCGGCGCCCTGCTCTCGCTCCTCGACGACGACATCGTCCGTGAGGAGGCGACCGGACTCGTCCGCGTCAGCGGCCGCACCGTCGGCGTCGCTCTTGCCGATGGGCGCAGCCTCACCGCCGACCAGGTCGTCGTCGCCGCCGGTGAAGCGGTGGGGACGATCGCCGGCGTCCCCGACCTGCCGCTGCGAGCCGTGCACGGCGACATCATCCGGCTGCGCACCGACGCGAGCGCACCGCCGCTGCTCACCCGCACCATCCGCGGACTCGTCGCCGGTCGGCCCGTCTACATCGTCCCGCGCCCCGACGGGGAACTCGTCCTCGGCGCCACGTCCCGTGAGGACGGACGGCCCGGGGTGCTCGCCGAGGGAGTCCACCGTCTCCTCCACGATGCCGAACGGCTCGTGCCCGGGATCCTCGATGCCGAGATCACCGAGATCACTGCGCGTGCCCGACCCGGATCACCCGATGACGTGCCGTTCATCGGGCGCACGGACCCCGGCTGCGTCGTCTCCACCGGGTACTTCCGCCACGGGATCCTCCTCACTCCGCTCGGGGCCCGCCTCGGTGCCGATCTCACCCGCGGTGAGGACTCGCCGTGGCTGCCCGCAGGGGCGCCCGCGGCCCTTGCTCCCCGCCGCTTCTCCGAAGCCGCACAGTCGAACGAGAGCCCGTCTCCGCGCCTTGTGGCGGCGATGACCACAGCAAGGAAGGAACCATGACC
This sequence comes from Brevibacterium sp. LS14, assembly GCF_012027885.1. Taxonomy (NCBI): domain Bacteria; kingdom Bacillati; phylum Actinomycetota; class Actinomycetes; order Micrococcales; family Brevibacteriaceae; genus Brevibacterium; species Brevibacterium sp. LS14. Next base: position 170,656 of record NZ_SJXG01000031.1, on the reverse strand, counting down.
ATCACACTCAACGGGGAGAGCAGCGAGCTCGCCTCAGGCACCACGGCCCGCTCGCTCGTCGAGCACGTCACCGGCAGGCAGCTCGCGACGGACGGGACTCCCGTCGACGGAGGCCGTCTCGGGGTGGCCCTCGCTGTCGACGGTGAGGTCATCCGCCGTGGACTCTGGGCCGAGTTCGCCATCGTCGACGGCCAGACCGTCGACATCGTCACTGCTGTGCAGGGAGGCTGAGATGAGCTGGACGATCGACGGAGCGACCTTCGACTCCCGCCTCGTCATGGGCACCGGAGGGGCGAGCACCCTGAGCATCCTCGAGAACGCACTGACCGCCTCGGCGACGGAGCTGACGACCGTGGCGATCCGCCGTTTCGACGCTGACGCCAGGGACTCGGTCTTCGCCCTCCTCGAACGACTCGGCATCCGCTCCCTGCCGAACACCGCGGGCTGCTATACCGCCCGGGACGCTGTGCTCACGGCCAAGCTCGCCCGGGAGGCGCTCGAGACCTCGTGGGTCAAACTCGAGGTCATCGCTGACGAGGACACCCTCCTGCCCGACCCGGTCGAGCTCTTCCGGGCGGCCGAGGAGCTCGTCCTCGACGGGTTCACGGTCTTCGCCTACACCAACGACGATCCGGCGCTCGCGAAGCGCCTCGAGGACGCCGGGGTCGCCGCGGTCATGCCGGCAGGGGCCCCGATCGGCTCGGGTCTGGGCATCCTCAACCCCCACAACATCGAGACGATCGTCGCCCGTGCGCAGGTGCCCGTCATCCTCGATGCCGGCGTGGGCACGGCCTCGGATGCGGCGCTGGCGATGGAGCTCGGGTGCACGGCCGTGCTGCTCGCCTCGGCGGTCACCCGCGCCCATGACGCACCGGCGATGGCTCGGGCGATGGCGCTCGCCGTCGAGGCGGGCCGCCTGGCTCGGGGCGCGGGACGGATCCCCAAGCGTCCGCTGGCACTCGCCTCCTCACCTCACGAGGGCAGGGTCACCACGGAGAACCTGGTGATGGGGCCATGAGCGGGACACCTCTGCGCCCGCTCGTCGAGCCCGTCGACGCGCTCACGCCCGATGAGCTCGCCCGGTACGCGCGGCATCTCAGCCTCCCAGAGGTCGGAGATCTCGGCCAGCGGCGGCTGCGGGCCGCGCGGGTCCTCGTCGTCGGCGCCGGCGGCCTCGGAGCCCCGGTGCTCCAGTACCTCGGGGCGGCGGGGATCGGACTCCTCACCGTCATCGACGACGACCGCGTCGAGGTCTCGAACCTTCAGCGCCAGATCCTCCATCGCGATGCCGACGTCGGCCGCCCCAAGGCAGACTCGGCCAGGGATGCGCTGCTGCGCCTCGACCCGCATCTGTCCGTGACCGCCCTCGCGGAACGCCTGAGCCCGGACAATGCACTCGAGCTCTTCGCCGCCCACGATCTCGTCATCGACGGTGCGGACAACTTCGCGACCCGGTATCTGTCCAACGATGCCGCCGAGCTCACCGGCACCCCGCTCGTGTGGGGGACGATCTTCCGCTTCGAGGGCCAGGTGAGCACCTTCGTGCCCGGTCACGGACCGATGCTGCGCGACCTCTTCCCCGACATCCCCGACGCCGATTCGGTGCCCACCTGTGCCGAGGGAGGAGTCCTCGGCGTCCTCTGCGGTCTCGTCGGATCGACGATGGCCGCCGAGGCCGTCAAGCTCATCTGCGGCATCGGGGACCCCCTCATCGGCAGGCTCCTGCGCACGGATGTGCTGGGGACGACCTTCACGACGCTGCGTTTCTCCGCCGACCCGGATCGGCCTGCCGTGACCGACCTCACCGAGGTCGCCGTCGCGTGTGCGGCTCCCCCGGCAGCTTCGGCGCCCGCCGTCGACGAGGTCACCGTCGCCGAGGCTCGTGCGTTGGGGGCCGACGCGGTCATCGTCGATGTCCGCGAGGAGTGGGAGCGGCAGGTCCAGTCCATCCCCGGCACCGTCCATGTGCCCCTCGACGTCGTCGTCGACCGGGGGTGGCCGGCCCTCGACGAGGTGGTCGGCCCCGCCACCGACATCGTCGTCCACTGCCGGTCGGGAGTCCGGTCGGCGAAGGCCGTGGCGGCCGCGGCTCCCGGCACTCCGGAGGGAGTGCGCCTGCGCTCGCTGGCCGGCGGGATCGAGGCCTGGTCCGCCGCGGACTCCCCTACGCCCGCGCGCTGAGGCGACGGCGCAGGCCGGTCTCGCCTGCGGCCATGACCGCGGCATGCATCCTGGCCGACAGGGGGCGCAGCAGGCGTGGGGCCAGACGCGTCGTCGTCACGCACCACACGGCATCGATGACGGTGAGCGGTCCCGACCGGCGCAGCGTCCACACCCCGGTACCGCGCAGGTCCCCCTCGGCGCTGAGCACGACCTGCCGGGGCGGGTCGATCGCTTCGATGCGCAGCATCATCGACAGGGAGAGGCCGAGGGGGCTGCGCACACCGATCTGCGCCCTGGAGCCTTCGGCGAGCGTTCCGTCGACAGCGTGCACCCACGCCAGTCCCGGCCACCAACCAGGCCAGTCGTCGATGGCGGAGAGCACGTCCCACACCGGCTCGACCGCTTCGGCGACGCGCCAGGTCGTCTCGAAGTGGAACGGAGCGGACTCGCCTGATTCCGCTCGGGTGTGTGCGTGGCTCATGCCGGACCTCCGTTCGGCTCGTCGTCCTTCGACGGTAGTCTGGGGGACGTGTCCGAGGAAAGCCGCAGCTCCCGCAGACCGTCCCCGCTGGCGGGACGGAAACCGACCAAGGACGATCTCGCCCGCTTCGCCACCGACGATCCCGATGCGATCGACGATGTGCTGCCCGCGGGTTCCGGGCAGCTCTCCCTCCTGATCGTCGGCATCAATCCGGGTCTGTGGACGGCGGCGGTCAACGCCCCGTTCGCCCGCCCCGGCAACCGCTTCTGGCCCTCGCTCCACCAGGCGGGGCTCACCGACCACCTCGTGGATGCGTCTCTCGGCCTCTCGATCGAGGATGAGGAGCATCTGCTCTCCCGCGGCATCGGCATCACCAACCTCGTCGGTCGGGCCACCGCGAGAGCCGATGAGCTGAGGAACGAGGAGTTGCGCGACGGAGGGGCGAGGCTCGTCGAGCGCCTCTCGGAGATCCGCCCGAAGGCGGTGGCGATCGCCGGCATCACCTCGTTCCGCATCGCCTTCTCCCAGCCGAAGGCCACACTCGGGGTCCAGGACACGTCCCTCATTCCCGGCTGGCCTGCGGACATCGAGCTGCGGGTCGTCCCGCAGCCGAGCGGTCTCAACGCGCACTACAACATCGCCGCTCTCGCCGAGATCTGGCGTCAGGTTTGGGCCGACATCGCCGACTGACCGCAGAGCGTATGGGTCAGGGCTCCGTTGCGGTGCCGTGTCCGAAGTGCTCTCGGCAGCGGGCGACGTACGAGTCGAGGCCGCCGATGTGGCTGGCGTCGATGTCGGTGGCCGACCCGGCGGGTGCAGCGGCGATGCGCTCGTGGAAGACGGCGTCGCGCCCGCACACCGTGCACACTGCCGTGAGCTTCGTGACGTCCTCGGCAAGTGCCATGAACGTCGGCAGTGGTTCGAACGGATCACCGTCGAAGGTCACGCACAGTCCCTCGACGATGACATCGATGCCGCGGGAGAGGAGCTTCTCGACCGCGGGCACGAGGTCGGGGCCGAAGAACTGGGCCTCATCGATGGCGACGAGGTCGACGTCCTCGGCTCGGGCCGCCTCGGCGAGGGAGGCGACGTCTCCGACGGGAACGGCGGGCACGGTCACCCCGATGTGGGAGGTGACGGCGGAGAGCTCCGCCCTGGTGTCGAGGGAATGGCTGATGACCAGCGCTTCGACACCGGCGATGCGGGCGCGACAGACCCGGCGCATGAGCTCTTCGGACTTGCCGGAGAACATCGGGCCGGTGATGACCTCGAGGCGACCACAGGAGCCGGCTGGTGCGTGCATGACACCAGACTACGTCGGCTCACCCGTCGACGGTGACCTTCTTCGTCTCGACGTCGACGGTGACCTCGGACTCCGTGCCCGCGTCGTCGTAGTCGAACTGGTACTCGATGCGGTCGTCGTCGGATTCGAGCTTCCAGCTCGTCAGTCGGCCCTTGCCCTGTTCGGAGGCGCGGTTGAGGGCCTCGTCGAAGGGCAACGGGTCGGTGAGGTCGATGGCCTGCTCGGAGTCGTCGGTTGTGTCCTGTTCGGTCTTGGCGATCTTTCCCGACTGAGCGTCGACGTCGATGTCGAAGTCCGTCCTGTCCTTGAGGATCTTCACCTCGTACTGCCACGCGCCGTCGCGGCGGTCGTAGTCGAGTTCGATCGCATGGACGGTGCCGTTGCCGGCCTCCTTCTGCGCGACGGCGATCGCCTCGTCGGGGGTCACCTGCGGGGAGGCGGAGCTGAGGTCGGCGTCCTCCGGCAGGTCGGAGGCGCCGGTCGGAGCCGACTGCGCAGTGGTGTCGTCGGGGCTCGAGCCCGCGGACCCGGAGTCCTCGGACTGCGTGGGCACCGGGTCACCGCTCGTCGGCGCCTGCTCGGTCTCGTCTCCGCTGTTCGAACAGCCGGCGAGGGTGAGGCTGAGGGTGAGGGCGACAGCGGCTGTGAACGGGACGGGTGAGACGGTGTTCATACCTGCCACGGTAGCAACGCGGGCTCGTCGAGGACATGACTCTAAGAGAATTATCATCGCCGTTGGCCAGGGACGACCCGGCTGACCAGCAGGTCTCCCAGGCGCCGGGTGAAGATCGGGCCCGGGCACCGTCCTGCGGGATCAGTCAGCGCCAGTCAGTCAAGGCAGAACTCATTGCCTTCGGGGTCGGCCATGACGATGAAGCCGGTCTCCATCGGCGGGGCCGGGTCGAACCGCTCGAGCCGAGTCGCACCGAGTCGCTCGAGGCGAGCGCATTCGGCTTCGAGCGCTTCCATCCGCTCGCTGCCCTGGAGTCCCGGAGCGGCACGGACATCGAGGTGGACGCGGTTCTTCACCGTCTTGTCCTCGGGCACCGTCTGGAAGAAGACGCGCGGTCCGCGCCCGGCGGGATCCTCGATCGCCGCGCGCATGTCTTCGGGTCGCATCTCCACGCCGAGTGAGTCGAGGAAGGTCTTCCACGCGGCGAACGGATCATCGCCGTCGGCAAGGGTGACTCCGGGCGGGCCGGGAATGACGTACCCGAGCACCTCGGCCCAGAACCGGGCGAGCAGGATCGGATCATGGCTGTCGACGGTGATCTGCACGGAACGGCTCATCGTCTCTCCTCATCGAGATCGGGCGGCACGCCTCTCGCGTGCCATCACCTCCGAGGCTAGACGACGACCCTGACACGGGTGCGGGGGGCATCCGCTCGTCAGGACCACCACCTCGGCGGATGGCCAACTCCACTTGCTTCTGCGTACCATCGCAGAGGCCGTCGCCATCGACTGACTGGAGGAATGCGTGCACACGCAGGACCGTGAACTGACCATGCACATCGGACACGACGAGATCGTCATCCGTCAGCGCTACCAGATGCTCAGCATCACCAACGACGTGCTCATCGGCCTGTGGTTCCTCATCGGCAGCTTCATGTTCTTCTCCGACGAGCTCATGTTCGCCGGCACATGCCTCTTCGTCCTCGGCAGCATCGAGATGCTCATCCGCCCGGTCATCCGCTTCGCCCGTCACATCCACCTGCAGAAGTACCGCGGCCCCGGCTCGCTCGCCACCGACTCGTCGTTCGACTACTGAACCCAGGCTCTCGCCACACCATGGCAGGCGAGCGCCGCGACCACCATCATCGGTGCCCCCACCGCCCTTTCGGCGTGGGAGAGGGCGTGACCGGTCGCTGCCAGCTCGCGCTCGGCGAACCGTGCCCCGGGAAGCATGAAGGGGACCGCGGTGAGGACCCCCGCCGTGTACCGCCTCAGCACCACCGAGGCCGCCACATGCGACCACACGTGGAGGTCGAGCCCGGCGAGCGTTCGGCGATAGAAGCGCGAACGCCCGTTCGTCACCGCGCCCCGCACACACGCGGTCGCGACGACGGCGCCCATGAGCCCGATCGCCACCGCCGACTGCCGTGCGGAGATGCGCAGCCAATCCGCTCCCGGCTCCTCGGCCAAGCGGGAGGTCGTCACGGGTAACGCGATGAGCTCTTCGAGGTCGTGGATCGCCCACGCCGCGAAGAGTGTCACGGGACCTCGTGCTCTCACAGCGGAACCACCATGCTCATGGCCGGTTTCGCCGCTCGGTGAGTCTGCCCGCTTCGAGGCGTACGACCCGGTGCGCCGTTCCCGCCCACCGTTCGTCGTGGGTCGCAGCCAGCACAGCGCCTCCCCCACGAAGGAAGCCCGCGATGAGACCGGTGAGCCTGCTCATGTCCCCATCATCCCTGCCCTGGGTGGGCTCGTCGAGGAGAAGGATCGGCGGGGCCGTGACGAGCAATGACGCAATGACGACGTCCTTGCGTCGGGCAGTCCCCAGGTCGAAGGGGTGGGTCCCGGCAACGCCGGCGAGTCCGGTGGACTCCAGCGCCGAGGCGACCGCCTCCTCCCGTTGCCTGCGCACCGCCTCCCGGTCGCGGCGTCGGTGCGGTGGCAGCGGAGCCGCTCGCAGAAGTTCATCGCGCACGGTGGCACCCGACAGCTGGGCTCCCGGGTCCTGGCCGACCCACCCGAGATGGGCGGCCCTCATATGCGTCGGCAGTTCCGTGAGCGCGATGTCCTCGCCGAAGTGGTGCACCGTCATCGCGCCCGTGACCGCTGCCCCGGGTTCGAGCAGACCGAGCAGCGCCCTGAGCATCGTCGACTTGCCTGCGCCGTTGGCGCCCATGAGGGCGACGAACTCTCCGGGATGGAGGTCGAAGTCGAGACCGTCGAGCACCGAACCGCCTCTGCGCTCGACCCGGAGTCCGCTGACCGAGAGCACAGGCCGGATGGTCGCTCCCGGTTCCACCGGTACTGCCTCTGCCGTATCTGTCTCATTCGGCCATGGCTTCGCCTGCGCGGACCCAGCCGGCTCCGGCTCGACCCGCTCTGGATTCGTCGACCCACCAGCTGGTGTGATCGTGGGGAGAGCGCTCCAGACGCCGTGAGAAGCCAGCGCATGCGGGGTCACTTCTGTCGGCTCGAGCGTCGCTGCGATGCGTCCGTTGCTGAGGAGGCTGATCGCCTTGCAGGCGGCGACCACCTCGTCGAACTGGTGGCCGGTGACAAGCACGGTGCCGCCGCTGGCGCGATGGTCCTCCAGCGCCGAGACGAGACCGGCCCGCATCATGGGGTCGAGGGAGAGCCCCGGCTGGTCGAGGACGAGGAGCGCCGGTTCCAGGGCGAGAAGACCGGCCAGGGCGACGAGCTGTCGCTGCCCTCCAGAGAGCGTCTCGAGTCGACGGTCCCACAGCGCGCCGACACCGAGCGACACCAGTGCCCGTTGCGCGGCAGCCCGTGCTGTCGCCGGGTCACGTCCGCGCAGGCGGCTCGGCAGTTGGACCTCGTCCCCGACCCGGCTGGCCATCCCGCTCAGCTGCGCCTCGGGGTCGTCGCCGAGCATGACGGCGTCTTCGACGGCGCGTGCCTCACCGTGGACCGTGCCCCGGTCGGCGAGCAGCCCGACGGCCAACCGACACAGTGTCGACGTTCCGGAGTTCTGTGGGCCGAGCACCGCATGCATCTCACCGGGGCCGAGGCGCAGGTCGAGACCTGCCAGGACCGGACGGTCGACGCCGCGGCAGGTGACGTCGACTCCGCTGAGGTCGAGCACGTTCATCGCAGTCCTCCGAGCATCTCTTCGGCACCTGGAAGGGGAAGCAGACCGATCACGGAGAGGACGATGAGGATGAGCGTGAGGACGGGACCGCCTCGGCGAAGGAGGCGTTGCCAATGACTGTCCGAATGGTCCTGGAGGGACACGGAATGGTCGGAGGCCGCGAATCCGCGCTGGTCGAGGACCTCGTGTCGTTGGTCGACGGTGACGAGGAGGGACGTGAACAGTCCGGTGACGATGCCGGGCAGCAGGCGGACGCGCACGGACCAGCGGTCGACAGCCCAGCCGCGGGCAGCGCGGGCGTCGAGGACCGTTCGGACCCGGCCACGAACGAGAGGGATGAGGTTGAGCGAGGACGCGCACACGTAGGCGATCGACGCCGGCAGGCCCAGGGCGATGAGACCGTCGAAGAGTCTCGCCGCATCGCTGCCGAGGCCGATGACCGCGCACAGGGCGACAAGCGCCGTCACCCGCAGCCAGAGTTGGACGGCGATCGCGAGCCCTTCGACACTCAACCGCACGGGTCCGGCCTGCCAGAGCACATGGACCTCGGCGCCGGGGTAGAACAGGCCCTGGACGAGGCCGACGACGATGAGCATCGGCACGCACAGGGCGGCGACAGTCGCCGCCCACGTCGTGACTTTCACGGTCGGCGAGGCCACTGCCGCGACAGCGGACCCGACGAGGACGATGAGCGGGATGACCGGGGACGGAATCCCGAACACGAGCACGAGCGCGCATCCGAGGACGATGATCTCGGTGGCCGGGTGCAGGCGCCGGGATCCCGTCTCAGTCAGAGCCGACGAGCTCATTCAGCGCTGGTCAGCGGCGCGGGCACGGCGTGAGAGGCTGTGGCCGGTGAAGGGATAGCGGTCGAGGATCCGCCTGGGCAGGGAACGGACGATGACGTAGGCGAGAGCGAAGATCATCGCCTTGTCGAGCACATCGGAGAAGAGGCTCTGGGCGATGGTCGCGGCGAGCATCTCCTGGCCCGTGGCCTGGAGGATGGCGACGACGCTCCCCGTGCCCGTCCCGAGTCCGCCGCCGAAGACGTAGGCGGCGACCGGCGCGGCGAGGGCCGCGGTGGGCACACCGGCGATCGCTCCGGCCAGGACGGCGAACCATGGAGTGCGGAAGGCGCCGAGCCGGGCGGCCCATCCGGCGGCGGCACCGATGAAGGCGGCTCCGGTGGTGAAGGCGATGACGCTGGGGTTGAGGGTGACTCCCCAGATGAGGTTCGAGAGGATTCCGGTGAAGGCCCCTGCGGCAGGACCGGCGAGGACGCCGATCATCACGGTGCCGATGGAGTCGAGGTAGAGCGGGATCGTGGTCATCGTGCCGACGATCTGGCCGATGACGATGTTGAGGGCGATCGCGACGGGGATGAGTGCGAGGGTGCTGCGGGGAATGAGCGGCAGGGTGCCTGCCGCGAGGAGGCCGCCGCCGACGAGGTAGCCGACCATGACCCACAGAGTGGTGTGGCCGAGATCGATGCCGAGGTTCGCAGGCTGGGTGAGGAGAACGGCGAGGTAGGTCGTGACGATGACGAGCGTGCCGAGGAGCGTGAGGGTGAGCGCGAGTGCGGGGATGCGGGTTTGTCCGGGACCAGTCGGTGCGGCTGGCCCCTGCCCAGAGAGGCTACGTGTTGGGCTGTGGTCGATCATGGTGCGGTCCTTCCTTGAGGGTGGCGCCGAGGTGGTCGAGGAAGGCGTCAGCATCGATCGTGCGGATGATCTCGACGTTCGGGTCCCTCCCCCACCGCCCCAGCCAATCGGCGACGGTTTCGCCTCGTGTGAGTGTACCGGTGAGTTCGACGTCGACCGGCGCCGTCGCTGTCGTGGCCCAGGGCAGGTTGTCTGCCGGCTGGTCGGGGGTGCGTGCCCACGCGAGGGCGCACGCGAGGACGAAGGGGTCGTGGATATGGGCGAGGTAGCCGAGTCCGTCCCAGTCGTGGAATTCGAAGTAGAACCGCAGAGCCTCGCTCATCTGCTCCAGCCACGCCTGCCAGATCGGGTCGGCATCGGTGTCGAGGATGCCGGCGAGGCGCTCGGGGGTCATCGCCACGGCTTCGGTCGCTTCGATCGGGGCGATGACGGGCAGCGCCAGGTCGGGGTCCTCGCTGCGGGCACGGTCGAACGAGGCGAGGACTGTCGCCAGCGCTTCGGGGTCGAAGGTGACGTTCCATTCGGTCGTCGGGTGCGTGTTGCCGCGGTAGTTGAAGGCCCCGCCCATGATGAACAGGCGCCGAAGAAGGTGAGGCAGGCGGGGTTCGATCGCGAGGGCGAGCGCGAGGTTCGTCGAGGGGCCGATGACGACGCCGATGAGCCGCCCGGGGTGGGCCCGCGCGGCATCGACCCAGGCCTGCGCCGCGGAGGTGGCGCTTAATGGCACCGTCGGTTCCGGCAGAGTGGCGTACCCGGCACCGGTCTGGCCGTGGGTGAGGTCCGCGTACTCGATGTCGGCGGTGTCGGGCTCCCCCACCGCCGATCCGGATGGAATCTGTGTGGCCGCTGATCTCTGGCGAGCCAGCGGCAGGGCATCGCCCGCGTGGACGGGGATGTCGTCGCGTCCGGCGAGCGTGAGCCATCTCCGCGTGTTCTCGACGACCTGCGCGGTGGGAACGTTCCCGCCCGAGGCGGCGATGCCGACGACATCGATGTCGTCCTGACAGAGCAGGTAGCCGAGGGCGATTGCATCGTCGATGCCGGGGTCACAGTCGAGGAAGAGCGGCAGTATCATGCGTCCATTCTGCCGGACCGCTCAAAGGCACTGGCTTCTCAGAACGGAGCGCGGACGCCGGGTTCCTCCGGTGGCTCCGTGTACCATCCCGGAGGCTCGGGGTTCCACGACTCCGCTCCCCAGCCCGGTCCAGTCGGTGTGGTCCAGCGTGGAGGTCGCTTGCCCCGCTGCCAGTTTCCGCACGGCTGGGTGGAGCCTCGCCGAACATATTGGCAGCAGAGATAGATCGCTGCCGGTGTCGGGGCGTCGACTCGTCCACGCCCGAACGGGTATTCGTCCTCCGCGAAACCGCCGATGTCGGCGTATCCGGCGTCACCGTCCATGCCGGGGAATCCGACTCCGTCGTCGTACCCAGCGGTGTCGATGTACGCACGCCGGTCCGACCAGACGAACTGATCGACGGTTCGGCCCGTCTTCACGTGGCTGTATCCGATGCCGCGTCCATCCCCTCTCGGGTCAGCGAACACTCCGATGTCGGTCAGCTCATCGGCATCCAACCGGCCGCCGATGTTCGCGGCGAAGATGCCCCGAGCCAGCAGCGGCCGTGGCGCGAAAGTGAAGACTTCGCGGAACAATTGACAGTCGCAGTGCTCTGCTCCCATTCCCCGCAGTCGCGGGATCAGTGCGGTGGCCCTCGGTGCCGTCTGCTCCCGGAAGCGCTCGGCGAAGCGATGGGTATCGTCGCACCCGAACTCTCCGAGCTGTCGATGGACGAAGCAGACGACGCATTCCCCCGGCAGGGGGTTGAACCGAGACTCTGAATCGTCGTCGTAGTGTTGCCTGATCTCTGGGTTCTCCGTGGTGTTGTCCATGACCTCACGTTGCCATCCGGCACTGACATGAGAGAGATTCAGGTCACAGGGAGTTCCGAGTCGCGTCCGATTCTCCTTCCCCCGTATGCGATTGCTCGAGCCGCCCGCACCGGCCGCTGCCCCGGACAGCGCACCGGCCGCTGCCCCGGACAGCGCATCGGGCGCGGTCCCCGCGCGATCTGAGGAACCGGCGTCGACGACCACCGCCGCTCCATACACTGAGGAGATGACCATCCTCGTCATCGGCGAAGCGCTCATCGACATCGTCACCACCCCGGATGCCGCCGACCGGTACGCACCTGGCGGGGCACCGGCGAACGTCGCCCTCGGCCTCGGTCGCCTCGGTGACGAGGTCGCCCTGCTCACCGACGTCGGGGACGACTTCCACGGCGGCTTCGTCCTCGCGCACCTGCGCGCCTCGAACGTCACGGTCCACGCCACTCCACGCGGGGCGACGTCGACGGCACGGGCCGTGCTCTCGGCCGACGGGTCAGCCGAGTACGATTTCCATCTGCGCTGGGCACCCGACCCCACGCCGATCACCGGCGGGGCCTGGGACGCCGTCCACATCGGGTCGATCGCAGCCTTCCTCCAGCCGGGCGCCGCAACGATCGACAGCCTCCTCGACGACCGCGGGGACGAGACGGCGCTGATCACCTTCGACCCGAACATCCGCCCCTCCATCATCGGCGACCGGGCAGCGGCCCTGCCCCGGTTCGAGGAGCTCGCCGCCAGAGTCGATGTCGTCAAGCTCAGCGACGTCGACGCCGAATGGCTCTACCCGGACCGCACCCACGAGGAGAGAATCGCACACATCCTCGACCTCGGGGCGGGGCTCGTCGCCCTCACCCGCGGCGGGGACAAGGCGATCCTCGCGACCGCCTCGGCGACGGTGCACGTCCCCGCGCGGCGGGCCGACGTCGTCGACACGATCGGGGCCGGGGACACGTTCATGGTCTCCCTCCTCCACGATCTCTGCAGGGCGACGGGCGCGCCGGCCGAACTCGACCGCGAGGAGCTCACCCGCCTCGGCGAGAACGCGGTGGGCCTTGCCGCGATCACGGTCAGCCGTCCGGGCGCGGATCTGCCGTGGAAGCGAGAGGTCGAGGACCGGCGGGGCGGCGAGTCGGACTGAGCCTCCGTCTCACTCCCCCACCGCGGCCTCGAAGGCACGCCGGAGGGTCTCGGAGGCGCGCGGCCGCGCCGGATCGGGGCGCGGCGTGCCGAGATGGACCTCGCGCAGCTCGTCGATGAGGTCGGCGACGAGGTCAGGCGAGTCTGCGAGGATGCGCGCGCGGATCGTCAGCTCGGGGCTCGTCTCCCGGTGGCTCATCCCCCACGCGCCGAGGGCTACCATGACGGGCACGGTCTGGATCCCCGCCTCGGTGAGGGTGTAGGTGACGCGCTGCCCGCGGGGAGCGTCGCTGCGGGTGAGCAGTCCTTCGGCGACGAGGCGCCGGAGCCGGTCGGCGAGGATGTTCGAGGCGATGCCCTCCTCGTTCTGCGTGAGCAGCTCGCGGAAGTGCCGCCGATCGCCGAAGACGATGTCGCGGAGGACGATGAGGCTCCACGCGTCGCCGAGCACCTCGACGGCGGCGTTGATCGCACACCCCGACCGCGGTTGTCTGATCACTTCTCCTCCCTCAGGTGATTGCACTTTGCAAGTGCATCATCCTACGCTGAACCCACCACCTCCCGCCAACCGCTTGAGGAACAATGATGGTCCGTACACGCGTGCACAATCTCTTCGTCTCACTCGACGGCTTTGCCGCCGGTGATTATGTGACCTTCGACGAGCCGATCGGCGGGGCCCGAGCGCTCTTCTCCCGCTTCGACGGCCGCGTCATCGACGGCGTCCAGGGCGCGCCCGACGCGCCGGTGACCGTCGACCGGGCCCTGTTCAGCATGTGGGGTCAGGGCATCGGAGCCGAGATCATGGGCCGGAGGAAGTTCGGACCGCAGACCGGACCATGGCCCGACGACGGGTGGCGCGGCTGGTGGGGCGAGGAACCGCCCTTCCGCACGCCGTGCTTCATCCTCACCCACTACCCTCGGGAGCCGATGGAGTTCGCCAACGGCACCGTGTTCCACTTCGTCGACGCCTCCCCCGCCGAGGCGCTCGAGATGGCGAAGACCGCCGCCGAGGGACTCGATGTCCGGCTCGGCGGCGGTCCGACCTCGGTCAAAGAATTCCTCGACGCCGACCTCATTGACTTCATCCACACCGTGACCGTGCCGGTCGTCCTCGGGACGGGCGTGCGGTTATGGGAGAACCCCGAGGTGCTGGACGACCGGTTCAGTCTCGAATCGGTGAGCACGGAGAGCGGGCTCACCCACCGGCTGTGGAGTCGGATCAGCTGAGCGCCTCGGCGACGGGGACCGAACCGTCGTAGAAGTTCACCGTCTCGCGCACGGCGGCGTCCTCGGCGATGACGAAGGTGATGACGTCGGCGACGAGTTCGCGGGAGGTCACGCCCTGCCCTTCGGCCGGGGCCCGACCGTCGATGTCGCCGCGCTCATCGGCGCGCACGATCTCGCCCGCCGACGGGTCGAGCGTGAGCCGGCCGGGACCGAGGATCGTGTAGTCGAGGGAGCTCTCCCGCAGGTACGCGTCGGCGCCGTGCTTGGCCTCGACGTACGGGTAGAAGGAGTTCGACGGGTCGATGCGGTCGAGGTCGATGCCGACGGTGGCGTAGGAGACCATGACGAAGCGCTTGACTCCGGACTGCTCGGCGGCGTCGACGGCCCGTTTCGCCGCCTCATAGTCGACGGCCTTCGTCCGTTCGGGGCTTCCTCCCCCGGCGCCCGCGGAGAAGACGATGGCCTTGGCCCCGGCGAACACCTCGGCGAGGGCATCGACGTCGGCGGTCTCGATGTCGAGGACGACCGGATGGGCGTCGGCGGCTTCGACGTCGGCGGCCTGGTCGGGGTTGCGGATGACGGAGTCGACGGCGAAGCCCGCGGCGGTGAGCTTCGGGGCTGCGAGCAGGGCGACCTTGCCGTGTCCGCCGAGGATGACGACGCGATCTGAATCCGACATGTGCTTCTCCTTCGTTGACGATCGGTGGTGCCCACAACAGCCGCAAGCGGCGTTGATTTATTCCCTCGCCGAGGCGGCAGGACCTGTCCGTGGCTCGCAGAGTCCCGGGGGATCATCGGTTGCGTACGCCCGGTTCGGGTCGATTCGACCCTGACAACCGCGTGTCGGCAGAGCACAATGGGACCATGACCATCAACGAGCTGTTCGCCGATTTCGCCCAGCGTCCCATCGATGCGGCCAAGAGCCTCCCGACCCTCACGCCCGAAGAGCTCAACGCCCATCCGGGCTCCCACCCCAACTCGGTCGCCTGGCTGCTCTGGCACATCGGCCGCGAGGTCGACGCTCAGCTCTCCGACCTCACGGGGAACCCGCAGGTCTGGGAGCACTACCGCGACCGATTCGACCTCGGAAAGATCGGTGACACGGTCGGCTACGGGCACACTCCGGGGCAGGCGGCGGAGATCGTCGTCAACGATCAGGGTCTGCTCGTCGACTACCTCAGTGCCGCCCTGCGTGCACTCATCGACTATGCCAACGGACTCTCGGCGGACGACTTCGACGCCGTCATCGACGACAGCTGGAATCCGCCGGTGACGCGCGGGGTGCGGCTCGTCTCGATCGTCGACGACGCGGCTCAGCACATCGGTCAGGCGGCGTACGCCGCCGGCCAGCTCCACTGACGACGGTCGGCTGCCGGCTCAGCCCATGGCGGCTCAGCCCATGCCGAAGAGGGTGGGAATCGCGATCGGTCCGGCTCCGAAGACGGCGATGACCGAAGCCATGGTGAGCAGGAAGAGGTCGTACTCCCACCCGTTGTCGGCGGCCCAGTACCTGCTGTGCCACCGGAAGTTCTGCATCGTGATGGTGATGAGCATGAGGACGACGACGCCGATGCCCGCCCACTGCGCGAGCACACCGGTGGCGAAGGAGAGCGCTGCGGCGAATTCGGCCAATGGCACGAACCAGGCGAGCGGGAGCGGGAGTCCGTCGTTCTTCGCAAACGCTCTGACGTCCTTGAGCTTGAGCAGGGACTCGTGGAAGAAGGTGAAGGCGAGCACTGCGCGGACGAGGAGGAGAACGACACCGACGACCAGTGCCGGGACTTCGATCATGGGAAGGTGCCTTTCTGCTCTGGACTCTTCCTGGGCTGACCCGACCGAGTGTACTCGTGCCCTCGGGCGCCGAACGGGCGTCCTCAGAGCTCGGCGGTCTCGCCCATCACCGTCGTCCGATCCGGGGGCAGGTGGAGGACCTGGGTGCGGTTGGCCGAGGCCTTCTCAAGCGTGCGGAAGAGACTCTTCTGCCAGCGCGGCATACCGGTGCCGCTGCCGGGTTCGATGCGGAAGACGGAGATGACGTACATCGCCGACTTGGGATCGAAGTCGAGTTCCGGTGTCCTGCCGACCGCCTGCCGCAGGGCACTCGGGACGTCTTGGGAGTCGTTGAACCCGATGCTGTAGAGGATATGGACGATCCCGTCGTCGGAACGACCGAGGTCCGAGACGAGGACCCGCTGATCGTGTGGGACGTGGGGAACGCCGAGGTTCTTGATCGTGACGATGACGACGTGTTCGTGGAGGACGTGGTTGCATTCCACGTTGGAGCGCAGCGCCAGCGGGGCGGTGCCGGGGTTGCCGTGCGGGTAGACGGCTACCCCGGGCACGCGAAGGACGGGCGCGCGGCCGATCTCGTCGACGAAGTCCTCGATCGGGCCCTCCATCTCGGCTCGTCGGCCGAACATCAGCGCCGAGCCCTTCTTCCACGTGAGCATGATCGTGACCAGGACTGCGGCGATCGCCAGCGGCAGCCAGCCGCCGGCGGCGGCGATCTTGACGACGTTGGCGGAGAAGAGGGCGAACTCGACGCCGCCGATCGTCAGGCCCGTGAGGACGACCCACGGCAGTCTCCACTTCCACACCTCGAGGACGAGGAGGAGGAAGAGCGAGAGCTCGAGGAGGAGGGTGGCGGTCACCGCGAGACCGTACGCGGAGGCGAGCGCCTGCGAGGACCGGAAGGACAGCACGAGCGCGAGCACACCGACGAAGAGGATGGCGTTGACTGCGGGCACGTAGATCTGGCCGCTCTCCTGCCGGGAGGTCTGGATGACCTTGAGACGAGGCAGCAGGGAGAGACGTGTCGCCTGACGGGAGACGGAGAACGCTCCGGAGATCACGGCCTGGGAGGCGATGATCGTCGCGGCGGTGGCGAGGATGACGAGCGGCATCTGCGCCCAGCCGGGGGCGAGCCGGAAGAACGGATTCTCGATCGTCGTGGGGTCGGCGAGGATCATCGCCCCCTGCCCGAAGTAGTTGAGGATGAGCGCGGGGAAGATGATGCTCAGCCAGGCGATGACGATCGGGCGTCGCCCGAAGTGCCCCATGTCCGCGTAGAGCGCTTCGACACCGGTGACGGCGAGGACGACGGCGCCGGCGGCGATGAAGGCGATGATCGGGCGGTCGACGGCGAAGTCGACGGCATAGGTCGGCGAGAGGGCCCGGAGGATCGTCGGGTTGGCGAAGATCTGCGGTGTGCCGAGCAGGGCGAGGACGAGGAACCAGATGAGCATGATCGGTCCGAAGGCTCGCCCGATGGAACCGGTCCCCCAGCGCTGCACGGCGAAGAGGCTGGTGAGGATGACGACGGCGATCGGCACCACCCAGGGGCCGAGGTCGCTGCTGACGACATGGAGGCCTTCGACGGCGCTGAGCACGGACACGGCCGGAGTGATGAGGGAGTCGCCGTAGAAGAGTGCGGCACCGATGATCGCGAGCACCATGACGACCTTGACCCGCGACGACGTCGACCCGAGCTTCCGCTTGATGAGCGCGGCCAGTGAGAGGATCCCGCCCTCGCCGTTGTTGTCAGCGCGGAGGATGAAGCCGAGGTAGGCGACGGTGACGATGAGGGTGAGACACCAGAAGACCATGGAGACGACGCCGAGGACGTCTTGCTCGGTCGGGGCCACCTCGTTGTGGTGGATGCTGAAGACCGTCTGCAGGGCGTAGAGCGGAGACGTGCCGATGTCGCCGAAGACGATGCCGAGCGCGCCGAGCATGAGCGCGGGCAGAGGCGTCGTGTGGCGCGGGTGATCACGCGGCTCCTCCAAATCGGGCAGAGCCTGCGCTCGAGGACTCGCGGGGTCCCCTCCGGAATCGCCTCCCACGAGGAGTGATCCTTGCACTCTCCCCCGCGGTTTTCAATGGTTGGTCACATTCGGGCCCGCACTGCAACCCGACTGTGCTGTCTTCGTCATAGTGCGCGGGCTTCGATGACGAAGAGCCCCTGTGTTCCGTCGAAGGGCGTGCGCTGCCAGTCGCCGTGATGGAAATCTCCGCTCATCCCAGAACCGCCGCCTTCGCTCAACCTTTCCACTCGCGCCTGAGCAGACCGAACACCCACGAGTCGGAGACGACGCCGTCGACGATGCAGTCCTCGCGCAGGGTTCCCTCCCTCCGGAAGCCGAGCTTCTCGAGCACCCGCGCCGAGGCTGCATTGCGGGTGTCGGCTTCCGCCTGCACTCGATTGAGGTCGAAGGCTTCGAAGGCCCAGCTCAGCACCGCTCTGGCGGCTTCGGTCGCGTATCCGTGCCCCCAGGACTCCTCGGTGAAGCAGTAGCCGAGCGATCCGCTGCGGAAGGCGGGGTTGAAGCTGTTGAAGGTGCACCAGCCGATGAACGATGGGTCCTCGGCACGCTCGACGGCCACACGTGCACCGGTGCCCTCATCGGCCATCGTCTGACAGCCGGCCAGGAACCGGTCGATCATCGTCCGGTCCCTCCACGGCGGCGAATCCCAGAATTCGAGGACCCGCGCATCGGACTGAAGCGCGAACAGGTCGTCGGAATCGTCACGAGTGAAGGGGCGCAGGCGCAGGCGTTCGGTCACCAACGTCGGTGTCAGCACAGGCATGACCTCATCGTGCCACATGCGGCCAGGCGACCGCCCTTGTGCATTGCCGCCGCCTGGCATAGGTTGGGCGGCACCACCACGGCAAGCGCGCTTGCATGATCAGGCCGAGGGCCACCTCGGCGAGAAGTCCGGTGCATCGGCACCGGCGACGGAAGGAACGAGATGTCCGAGACGACGCAGACCACTACCTCCGACGACGACCGCCAGCCGAAACCGGACCCGGCGGAGAACAACGCCTACTTCCCCTCCCCGTACTCGCTGTCCCAGTACACGGCGGACCGCACCGACTTCGACGGGCTGAGCACGGATGAGAAGTACACCGGAGGACGGTGGAAGGTCCTCGTCATCGCGACCGACGAACGCTACATGCTCATGCAGAACGAGACGTTCTTCTCCACCGGCAACCATCCCGTCGAGACCCTGCTGCCCCTCCACCACATCGCCGAGGCGGGCTACGGCATCGACATCGCCACCGTCAGCGGTGAGCCCGGGAAGTTCGAATGGTGGGCCTATCCCAAGGACGACGAAGCGGTGGGCTCAGCGTGGGAGGCGACGAAGGAGCAGTTCAAGGACCCGAAGAGGCTCGCCGAGGTCATCGAGCAGGGACTCGACGACTACGCCGCGATCTTCATCCCCGGCGGCCACGGGGCGATGAACGGGATCCCCGACAGCGCCGTCCTCGGTGAGGCGCTCGACTACTTCCTCGACAACGACCGGCTCATCATCACCCTCTGCCACGGACCGGCAGGGCTGCTCGCCTCCGGAGTCGGGCGGGATGAGAACCCGTTCTCCGGGTACCGCATCGTCGCGTTCCCCGATTCGCTCGATCAGGGCGCGAACATCGACATCGGATACCTGCCGGGGAAGATGCCGTGGGCGCTCGGCGAAGCCCTGGAGAAGGCGGGCATCGTCGTCGAGAACACGGAGATGACGGGCGCGACGACCCGCGACCGGAACCTCCTCACCGGCGACAGCCCGCTCGCGGCCAACCAGTTGGGCAAGGATTCCGTGCAGGCGCTGCTCGAGAAGTTCGGGAGCTGAGGGCGCGGCGGTTCACTCTGTGATCGGCACCGGCCCGGATCGGCACAAGATGCTGGTCCGGGCCGTCAGAGGGTTCGGGCCGGGTTGCCGCGGTCAGGACGGGGTCGGCCCGGCATTCTCCGCGAGCTGCTCATTACCGTCGCTCTTCTTGTCCCCGAGCGGCGGGCGCCACACGAGGACGACAACGATGCCGACGAGGATGACCGCGCTGAGCGCGAACGGCACGGGCAGGAGCGGGTCGATGAGCACGAGGATGCCGCCCAGCGGCACCGCAATGTTGACGATCCGGTCCGCGTTGGGCCGGATCGCGAGCACCCAGATGCCGAGGATGAAGACGGCGATGGGGATCGTGTAGGCGAACGACGCATACGGCTGCTGGAGTTCGCTCTCACCGGTGATCACGGCGATCTCGACTTCGATGCCAGCGGAGAAGGCTCCCGCGGCTGCGAAGATGAAATAGTGCCCGTAGCCGTAGGCGAGTGAGCTCGCCAACCCGCCGATGACATCGTGGTGCGGTGGCCAGAAGTAGATCCACCAGAGGGCCGCTGTGGCGACCAGGGTGAGCACTGCGATGGAGATGAGGGGTGCGAGGGTGTCGGCGTCGTGGATGGCTTCGATGATGGCGTTCGACGAGGCAAGGAGGCTCTCGCCGAGGAGGATGAGCGTGAAGAGGCCGTACCGTTCCGTGATGTGGTGAGGGTTCCACGGCGTGTTCCCGGTGCGTTCGGCGATGATGGGGACGGCCACCTCGGCGAGTATGAGCACGGGCAGAGCAAAGGAGAAACCTCCTTCCGGCAGCAGCAGGGTCGAGAGCCACAGGAGCTGAACGATGCTCACTCCCACGGCGTAGATCCAGCAGGCCGAACGCGACGAATGCGCCGTGCCCGCCGCACGGAACCACTGCGCGACGAGGGCCAGGCGCATGACGACGTAGCCGATGATGACCAGCGTGAAGTCGCGCTCTTCGAACACCGGCCGGATACCTGAGGCGATGACGAGCACGCCGCCCATCTGCACGACCGTGAGCAGACGGTAGAGCCAGTCGTCGGTATCGAAGGACGTCGCGAACCACGTGAAGTTCATCCATGCCCACCAGATGCCGAAGAAGATGATGAGGTAGCTGGTGATGCCGTCGCCGATGTGCCCCTCGGTGAGCTGTTCGGCCAACTGGACGGAGGCGATGGAGACGGCGACGACGAAGACGAGGTCGAAGAACAGCTCGAGCGTCGAGACGGAGCGGTGGGGTTCGTTGGGGTCGCGCGGACGCATCGGAATAAGGCGGGAGCGCGTCGGCGGAGGCGGGGTGGCGGTCATGGCGACGATCATAACCCCACGGGGTTAGTTTTGTTACAGTATCGCCGAATATCGATATATTGGGCGATCCCACCAGCGGTCGGGGTCGAGGCTGTAGGGTGAGGTCTCCGCAGTCTTCCCGCCCACGGTACGCTCGCTGTGGCAGGGAAGGTCGACTGCCGCCTCGGCGAGGGGCGCGCGGGAAGCATCCCTGCCAATTGGAGTTGCCCTTTGAACTCGCAATAGACTGGCGGTGCGCTCCGGGAACGGAGCGACCGATGCCGGTGTCGGTGAGCAGACACCTTGCTCTGGTCGCCGTTCCCGCCGGTCGGTCAGACGACGGAAGGATCCGAGCCATGTCGACCCAGTACGCATTCTCCAGCCCATCACGTTACGTCCAGGGCAAGAACGCCCTCGCCGAACTTCCCACCTACCTCGAACCGCTGGGCACGAAGCCGCTGCTCATCGCCGATGACACGGTGTGGGGACTCGTCGATGGGACGATCGAATCGAGCTTCGCCGAGGCGGGACTCGATGTCGTCCGCGAATCGTTCAGCGGATTCGCGACCCCGGAGACCATCGACGGCCTCGTCTCGACGATCGAGTCGGGCGGCCATGACGTCATCGTCGGACTCGGCGGAGGGTCGGCGATCGACTCGGCCAAAGCGGCCGGGCACAAGGCCGGCATCAAATGGGCATCGATTCCCACGGCCGCTTCCTCGGACGCACCGACGTCCGGCCTGTCGGTCGTCTACACCGCGGACGGCGAGTTCCTCGAGTACCGGTTCTTCCACAAGAATCCCGACCTCGTCCTCATCGACACCCAGCTCGTCGCCAACGCCCCGGTGAACTTCCTCGTCGCCGGCATCGGCGATGCGCTGGCCACGTGGGTCGAGGCGAGGGCGACGGCACGCGGAACCGGCGAGACGATGTCCGGCGGACGGCCGACCCAGGCCGGGACAGCGCTGGCCCACCTGAGCTGGGAGATCCTCCACGAGAACGCCTTTGCCGCCCTCGACGCGGTCGATGCGAAGACCGTGACGCCGGCGCTCGAAGCCGTCGTCGAAGCCAACACCCTGCTCTCGGGTCTCGGCTTCGAGGCCGGTGGGCTCGCTGCGGCGCATGCGATCCACGACGGGCTCACCGCGGCTCCGCAGACGCATGGCCTCGCGCACGGGCAGAAGGTCAACGTCGGCACCCTCGCGCAGCTGATCATGGAAGGCGCCGACAGCGACGAGATCGAGGACTTCATCGAGTTCACGACCCGTGTCGGTCTGCCCAACACCCTCACCGAGGTGGGGCTCTCCCCCGATGACGAGAAGGAGCTGCAGGCGGTGGCGAAGGCCGCGACGGTGCCCGAGGAGACGATCCACAACATGCCGTTCCCGGTGACCCCGGAGATGGTCGTCGATGCGTTGCGCGCGGTGGAAGCCGTGTCGCGCAGGGTCCGTGCCGAGCGCGGACTGCCCGAGCCGAAGAAGTACGAGGCGAAGGGGCACTGAGGGGCTGAGGCGGTTGGCCGGCTGGGTGGTTCGGCCGGTCGGCGGGGTCCGGTCGGTCAGGGCTGGTTGGTCGGGCCCGGGGTCGTAGCTGATGCGGCGTCGGGCCCTTGGCCTGCAGGGTTGGCGGCCCAGCCACCGGTCCTGCGAGACTGGGGCGCGTGGTACCCGGCACTGTCATCGAACTCTCCGCGCACGATCGGATGATCCTCGACTCCGAGCGCTCGCAGCCGTCGACGGCGGCACGCCTGAGACTGTGCCAGCACATCGACCTTCCTGTCGAGCGTTACCCTGCGGTGCTCGAGGGACTCGCCGACACGGACGCCGCGTACTGCTACGCCCCTGCCGTCGTCGATCGGATCCGGCGCCTCCGGGCGGAGCGGTTCGCGTTCGAGCGGCAGAAGTGCCGGTGGAGGTCGTTCCTGCCGTAGCCGGGGCCCGCCTGCAGCCGGATCGCCCGAGGGCCCGACCCGTCGGCCCCATCAGCGGATCAGTCGAACGTCGGCCGGAGATCGTCGGCGATCGAGTCGAAGTTGGCCGGTGTGACCTTCCATCGGTCACGGTTGGTGTCTTCGAACGTCACCTCAAACTTGCCCGATTCTCGGTCGAACTGCAGGAGCAGACCGACGGGCAACGCGTCCCCTGCCCGATACCTGCCGTCCGTGAACTCCTTGACTGCCGACCTGAGCTCAAACGGTGATGCGGTCACCCCGGTGTCGATGCCCTCCGCATCGTAGACGAATCCGAATGCGCTGTTGACCTTCTCGTTGTCGAAGCCGAGGACCATTGACAGCGACGTCCACTCCTCGGACGCCTGCTGCAGATTGTCGGTGACGGCACGGATGAGTGCGGTCGCGCTGTCGGACGTGAGCGGCTCCTTGCGGGTGGTGGATGCGGATCGAGTTCAGTCTTCCGCAGAAGCAATCTGGAAGGACGCGCACTATTGCTAGCCGTAGTGCTTACTTCTTTACACGCTTCAGACGGTGGAAATTCGCATGGCTGACTCTGACTCCCACCCAATCGTCATAGGTCGAGCGCCAGATATGCGGTCCGCATTTCGTCAGTGACATCGTCACCGAGAGTGCGAATCTGCGACAACGACGGCTGCTTCCCGTTGGTGTGCGCGCTGTACCGGGCAATGGCGTCAACGTTGGCGGCGGCGACCTCGCGACCGAGCATGAGGTCAAACGACCCCGCCGCGAATATCAGGAAGATGGCTGTATCGAAGTCGAAACTCCGGAATGGACTGAACTTTGCCGAGGCACCGGCCAATCGCGAGCCCATTGCCTTGACCTGGATACGCACGCCGGTAGGTGTCGTGACGTCGTGCGACTTGGTCGAGTTCGGCTCAAGCACACCGCCGCGAGCGCGAAGAACGATCTGTTCCGCTACGTCACCCAAAGGTTTGTTACTCGTGCGGACAAGGCCTCGCCGTTTGAGTTCGGCAACGATACCAGCCTCGAGCCTGAGAAGTGATCGCACCCCCATCCGGGTGAGGTCGATCTCCGGATCTTCTGACTGGCTGCTCATTCTCACACCCTATGGGACCTAAAATCGACCGCGTCCCGATACATACCAAACTCTCGTGATTGCTCACCATGCGCGACCGCGCAGGTCGAACGCACCCACCGGCCACGCGGCGACCTCGACCGGGAGGATCAGCAAGGGCTGCCCGGGCGGGTCTTCGCTCGGCCGGCCTGATCTATCGATCGAACGCTCGGCAGCAGAAATCCGGGTCCAGCCGCACGAGTTGTAGAACGAGACCACTTCTTCGCGACAGCCGAGATAACCGAAAGCGATGCCGCGGGCCGTCTTCATCGACTGCGCAGCACTGGCCATGAGCCGACTCCCGACGCGCTCACGCCTCACAGCATCCGAGATCAGCACACCCCCGACACCAGCTATCTCGACCTCGCCGTCGCCGACACCTACCCTCCGTCTTGACAAGCCGACATGATCGACTATTTCGCAGTTGCTCTGCGCGATGACAGGAACAGAATGCGGCGCATACCCGTAAGGCATGTCGGGATCCCACTCGCCGAAGTCGTCCAGGTACTCGGCGTCGAAGAGTCGGCGCAGCCCTACGAAGTTCCTCGCAGTCAGCTCGGCGTGCGCGATGACATTGACCGCAATGTCCGGCACGCGTTACGCAACCTGCAACGGAGTGATCGCCGCGATCTGCTCCCCTGCCAGATCCTCCGCGCGGTCAAGTTCGTAATGGCTCTGCAGGTTGATCCAGAACTCTGCCGAGGTTCCGAAGTACTTCGCGAGACGCAGCGCAGTGTCCGCTGAGATTCCCCGATTTCCGTGGACGATCTCGTTGATCCGCCGCGGCGGTACACCGATGGCCACAGCAAGCTTATTCTGCGTGATGCCGAAGCCTTCGATGAAGTCCTTCATAAGAACCTCGCCCGGGTGGATCGGCTCAATCTTGTCAGTGGTAGTCAACGATCTCCACCTCCTCTGGTCCGGCGTCGGTCCACACGAAGCAGATCCGCCACTGGTCGTTGATTCTGATGCTGTGCTGACCGGCTCGGTCACCCTTGAGCGCTTCGAGCCGGTTGCCTGGCGGAACGCTGAGGTCCTCGAGTACCTCAGCTGAGCCCACCTGACGAAGCTTGCGCAATGCTACACGCTGGATCCGCGGGTCCAGGGAGGGCACGTGCTCACGACGCCACAGCCGCTCGGTCTCCTTGCTGCCGAACGATCTGATCACAGGATCAGTATATGACGCGACGCGTCATTAACGCTAGACGTTAAACCGGAACTCGACCACGTTCCCGCACGGAGAACCATCAGCGAGACATCGCCTGATCGCTGTTCGAGGAGCGCGATGAGCGTCTCCGCGATCTCGCCCGGAGTACGAGCAGATGTGTCGAGCTCCAAGACCTCATCAGACCACGCGACCTACTACACGCTATACCCGAACTCCACCAAACGTAACCTCAGCCTCGACCGGCTGGAGGAGTTGGCAAAGCAGATGAACGTGGATCCGATCAGGCTGATCGTCGACGACTCGAACCTGCTGCTCGAGGCACGTTGAACGACCTGGAGCGGGCGCGCGAACGCCGCCGACTCGCGGACTCGGACTTCGACACCCCGAATTGCCCAGAGTGCCTCACTCGCATGGAGCAGACGGCGTTTGAGAGCGGGGAGGCATGGTCCTGCCCGACTTGCGCAACGATCTCAGTTCGCTGATCAAGCCGACGGAGACTACGCCGTAGCTTGGACTGTCTCAACCAGCTCTGAGAGAGTTCCGTCCCATGACCAGAGCATGTCAAGCGCAATCCGCCAGGTGTATACGTCGTCGCCGAGGCCCTGCCAGAACGCCGCACTGACCTCTTCAGTGATCGGGCATGGCCGGTCATCCCAGTCTTCGCGTAGCTCAAGCATGTCACGTACCAAGGGATGATCGCCCAGAAGGGCACGTTCCTTGGCGAGTTCTTCCAGTTCCTCATTTAGAGTTTCGAATCCGCCTCTAACCTCTTGGAGTCTGTTCGCTTCGGCACCCGCTTCGCTGCCGAAGGCTTCACGAAAATCGAACCATGGCAATCCTCGTTCGTGTCGCTCTCTACCAGCGCGCAGCACCATTTGTTTGTGAGCCGTTGCCAGTCCCCGCACGCGCTCAGCCAGCTCGGGGCGATCGTTCGCGTAGGCAGGAACCGACAAACACCCAGTTGCCTGCAGCGCCTTCGCCAATATGGCGTCGCTGACGCTGTTCAATGCCTGAACCGCTTCGGTTCCCCACTGCAGATGGATGTTCGTCAAGATCGCAGCGCGCGCGGTTTTCCGCCGTTCGACCTTGAGAGCCGCTTCAAGCGTCGCAGACACGGTCGCGCCCGCGTACATGCCCGCAGCGGCGCCCGCCTCACCCTCTACAATCTTCGGCACAACCGCGGGCGAACCTTGGCGAGGCATCTCGTAAAGGCCCGCCATCTCCAGCAGGTACTCAAACGCGAGATGATCGCTGACCTCTCCGGGAGGCAGGTTCTCTCCGATCCGCGGCAGATATCCGTTTGCCATGGGTCCCGCTCATACTCGCCCGAAGACGAGCAGTCGTAGTCGAGTCGCTCCGACCACCGTATCGTTCAGTACTCCACAGAGCATCCCCTGTAGACCGAGTCTGCGTCGATCGCCTCTCGCACCGCGGCGCGCACCTCGGGTAGTGTGAAGTCCAGGACCCGGAGCTTCCCGTCCACGCGGGAGATGGACTCGATGCGGTGGAAGCTGTCGCCGTAGACCTCGGCGAATCGGGCCATACCCCGAAGCTTCGCGAGCGCGTCGGGCAGCCATGCGCCGTGAGGGTCGACGATGTTGGCCTTGACGCCACGTGCACTGTCGATGAAGAACAAGAAGTCGGGTCGCAGTGTCCGCCACTCGCCGTGTCGGTCCTGGTAAGCGAGGCTCATCGAGTCACGGCCGCCGGTCGGGTTGCGGTACCAGCCAAGCTGGTCGCCACGTTCGGCTTCCTTGTCAAGGACCTCGATCTCGTCCGGGTTCAGCTTTCCGACCGGGAAAATGCCTTCCTCATCAGCAAGGAGGTGCAGCGGACGACGTTCGAGCAGCTGCGTGGACTCCCCCACCGACCGCTTCGTTTCTTCTTGCCGGTTCTTCGGTAGCGCCATCGAGAGAAGCTGAGGATCCGTGCTCATGGCCGTGATCTCGGCGTAGAGGCTCTGCCTGGACTCCGTGAGGCCCTTGATATCGACGCGGTGCTTGCCGAGCCACTCGGACGCGAGATTGTCGGCTGCGTCGTCGAGCGCGGGACGCGTCTGCGGCAACAGCGCGACCGCTGCGACTCGCACGTGCGCATCGCGCAGAACTTCCTCGTCGTCAGCATCTGCTGCGAGGTGATCGATGTAGGTTCGCGCGATGTCAGGGGTGATCGTGCGAGCTCCCTGCCGGTAAGCCTCCTGGATGGCGCGGTCGTCAGCTTCCTCGGTCCAGGTGTCGTCGGTACGGAGCCCGCGGTATCCTCGCACTGTCCCGCCGGTGACCGTGAGGACGTCACTCTCGGCCTTCGCGAGTTCTTTCGCGTACTGAGCAGCGAGCCCGTTGAGGACGCCGTGGAGGCGCTCGTGCGAGATACGTCCCGCGTCCTTCACGATCCCATCAGCTGCGAGAGCGTGCGCCAGCGAGGTGAGGCGCTTGATGGGGTTCGCGTGCTTGCGCGGCAGTGTCTCTGCAGGCAGCGCTGAGAACAGCTCCCAGACTTCATCCGGGATGGCAGGATTCGGCGTCATGAGCACCGGGTCGATGAGGACTCGCTGACCTGTGCCGCCGTCGCCGTCGAGGACTTCGCTGCCCATGATTTTTTCGAGCACGAGGCTGGCGGTGGCCTTGTTGAAGCGCGGCAGGATGCACTCGACGCTGTTGAGAAGGTCGTCGCCTTCGACGCGTCGCGCGAGCGGCGTCCGGATCATGCGGCCGAGCAACTGCGCGATGTGGGTTTCGTCCTTCGCGGGACGGAACGACACCATAACTTCGGCCCGGGGGCAGTCCCAGCCCGTACTGATCGCGTCTTTGGCCAGTAGCACACGAATGTAGTCCGCGTCCTGCACTCGCTCGGGCGAGATGTAGGGGACGCTGTACGGTCCGAACCTGTGCACCTTGTGGTCGCCGAACACGTGCGCGATCGCGTCATGCCCCAATTCGGGCCATTCGTCGCGGATCGTGTCGATGGCCGCGGCCATCTCGGTCGGCGATGGTTTGTTGGGCACCTGCAGCACGAGGAGCGGGTTGACGGGTTCCTGGTCGCTCTGTTCCGACGCGTACTGCGCCCAGGCTGCGCTCATGTCCTTGATCTTCCGGACCCCGCGACGCAGCAGCACCGTGTTGAAGTCCCCGGCCTCTGCCGGGAAGTCGAGGACGATGTCATCCTTGAGCAGGCCCGATTCTTGGATCCGCACCGAGTCGACGGTGATCGTGCGCAGGTGAACGCGGCTCTCCTGGACCTGGGCCTCGTCCATAGCCTGCTCGAAGCGCTGAACGGTGGCCGAAATTCCCCAGACGATCGGCATCGGCGGGACGCCGTTGTTGCCGTTGATGAGCCGCTTGACGATGGTCGGCGTGTCCGTGGAAGACTTCCGACCCATCCCACGGTGTGCCTCATCGAGGACCATGTAGAGCGTCGAGTTGGGGTCCTCGATCGTGTTGCGCAGCGTGTCCCAGAAGGTGAAGGGGACGGTGTCGGGGTTCGTGTCGAAGCCGGGCAGCGTCTCGGTGTTGTCAGCTCCGCGCACGAGGAGACTGTTGCGCGAGAGCTTCGAGGTGTTGAGGAAGTACACGTTCCCGGGCTGCAGCTTCGAGTACCGGAACGGATGCTCGACGGTGATGAGCCGGTTGCGGAGCCGGTCTGAGGCCTGTTCCAGCCGGTGCTTCGTCTGCTGGTTGAGCGCTGGGTCGTCACTGAACCACAGCACGACAGCATCGGAGTCGGGTACGACGTCGTAGTCGTCGCTCCCCCAGAACAGCGCTTCGATGACAGCAGCGGCCATGACGGTCTTGCCCGCACCGGTTGTCGCGGCGAGGGCGACGGAGCTGACGCGCTTACTGGCACTGCGGAAGAAGTCGCGCGCAGCAGCAAGCTCGCGCAGCGTGTCCCCGACAGCGTCTGCTTGGTAGTCCTTGAGTGTGTAGCGCATCAGAAGTCACCTACACTTTCGCAGTTGCGCAGGTAGTCCTCGTAGAGCCGAACCGTTTCCAGGTAAGGGATCTCGTTGGCGATCTGCTGGTAGCGACCCTCGTCGTCGGTGACGATATAGGCGATCCGGACACCGTCAACGCGTTCAAGCGCGGCAATGAAGTCGGCAACCTGGTCGAGGTCGTTGATAATGCCGTAGCTGTCAGCTACGTCCCATCCGTTGGAGATCGAATCGATGCGACGCCCCACGGCACCGGCGCGCAGCCACAACATGGGAGCGATCGCCGCGAACGCACGGTCAGTACCAACTCGCCACGGCGACTCATACGTGAGCGTAAAGAATGCGACATTCTCATCAAACCCGTCGGACATTGGGAACTCGTCGGTGAATTTGTAGTCACCTTTAATTGGCGCACCCTCCGGGGTCAGACCGGTAATGGCAGCCTTAATTCGCGGCTTGGTTACATAATCGCATATACCAAACTTCTCCCACTCCGAATCGCCCGGACGCAGGCCATTCTTGCGAAGCTTGACCTGCTCCGCCGAGGAAACCTCATTGTTCGTCACTGAGATGCACTGGCGCCGCCCAAGGTCCTGCTTGTTGAGACGCATGACTGCGTGCGCAGTAGTCCCTGACCCTGCAAAAAAGTCGAGAACCGTGGCATCAGGCTTATTGGCAACAAAGAACCGGAGGACGTCTTCAACGGCATACAGGCTCTTTGGAAACGGAAACGAACGCTCTGGGATCAGATTCCGAAGCAGATTACTACCGTGGTGCCCAGCGCTATGGCGAGCCAAAGTCCAAACGGTGGTTGGACGGAAGGCCGCCTCTTGAATATCACCATCGTCGGTGATGATCGAGCCGTCGTCCGCGCGCGCGATCACCTTATAGTCAGAGCCGATCTTCTTCTGCTCCCCAGACTTCAGGTAGGAGATTGCTGTTTCCGCACCTTTCGGTAGCCCGAGCCGCGCATACCCTGATTCGATTAAAGATCTGAGTGAGTCAGGTCCGACCTGCCAACGACCTTCACTGCCATCTCGACGCGTCGGCCAGACGGCAACGCACCCGCTTGGAACTGGCACCTCAAAACGAGATGCACCGGCACCAGGCGGGTTGCCGACACCCATAAAACGTGTTGCGTCGGAGTTTAGGAAGACAGGATAGAACATGCCTTCTCGATCGACGCGTCGAGCACCTGTGCCCGTGCGCTTGAGGCTGGCCCAGTGTATAGAACCGCGTACTGTGGCCGTGGAGGTCCCTCCCCACTCCTTTCCAAGCGGAAGGGGTGCAACGGCGGCTTCTCCAAGGTAGACGCAGTACACATACTCTTCGGAGCGCTTGAAGAATCTACCCCGCGCGCTACCCTGGGGTGCTATCACGCTCGTCACCATCTGGATCTGCGCCTCCGGGAAGGTCTGCTCCAGGAGTAGACCGAGCCGCAGATATTCCTTTTCGTCGATAGTGACAATAAGGACGGAGTCATAGGGATTGAGAAGCCGCTTGGCAAGTTTGAGTCGCCGCTCCATGAAAGCGAGCCACTTCGAGTGGCGGTAGAGGTCGTCACCTTCGACGTAATCGTTGTTGTACTTCCAGTCTCGCGCGCCGCTGTTGTACGGCGGATCGATGTAGATCGCGTCGACGGAGCCTGCGTGCGTAAAGGTAAGCTGTTCGAGAACGTGGAAGTTCTCGCCATTGATGACGGTGTGGAAGGGCTTGTCTCCGCCGCGCTCGACGGTGCCATCGGGGCGCAGGCCGGGGTAGATCCGGTCGCGGAACTCAGCGACGAGGATGAGGTCGTCGAGGGCGACGGGCTCAGGCTCTTCGGAGGAACCATCGTGGAGGGACACCTGCGCGGCGTCACCGGTGATGGCGTCGACGCGCCAGAGGCGCTGATCGCCGCGCTCGGTCGAGCCACGCGGGGGCAGGACTCGGACCTTGCTGCCCTTGCGGACCTTGTGCCCGGCGAGTTCGACGGCTTCGGGTGCATGGCGCTCGAAGTTGAGGCCGAACGGGAGCCGCTTCTGAAACGGACGAATCTCCGCTTCAAGATCTTCGCCCAGGCGGGGGTCGAGCTGCTTGGCGGCACGGAGCAGGTCGGTCAGCCGTGACATGTCTCTCCTCTTAGTTGTGACCTGTAGCGCTACAAAACCCGCAACAAACTGCCTGCGCTTCGCCGTTTTGTAGCGGTAGACGTGGGTAAAACCCCTGGTCGCAGGGATATCACACGTTAAACCGGAACTCCACGACGTCGCCGTCGACCATGACGTAGTCCTTGCCCTCCATCCGGACCTTGCCGGCCGACTTCGCGGCAGCCATCGACCCGTTGGCGTCGAGATCATCGAAGGACACGACCTCGGCCTTGATGAAGCCCTTCTGGAAGTCGGTGTGGATCACTCCGGCCGCCTCGGGGGCGGTGGCACCCTTCGGGATCGTCCACGCCCGCGATTCCTTCGGCCCCGCGGTGAGGTAGGTCTGCAGGCCGAGCGTGTCGAAGCCGACGCGAGCGAGCTGATCGAGGCCGCTCTCCTCCTGGCCCGTGGACTCGAGCATCTCGCGTGCCTCGTCCTCATCGAGCTCGGCGAGCTCGGATTCGAACTTCGCATCGAGGAAGATCGCCTCGACCGGAGCGACGAGCGCGCGCATCTCCTCCTTCTTCGCCTCATCGCCGAGCACCTCGTCATCGACGTTGAAGACATAGAGGAACGGCTTCGTCGTCATCAGCTGCAGCTCGCGCAGCGGCGTGACGTCGAATTTGTCCGCCTGCATCGCCTGGTAGAGCGTCCGCCCGCCCTCGAGGATCTCGGTCGCAGCGTCCATCGCGGTGAGCAGCTCGGCAGGGGCGCGCTTGCCCTTGACGTCCTTCTCGATGCGTGGGCGCGCCTTCTCCAGCGTCTGCAGGTCGGCGAGGATGAGCTCGGTGTTGATCGTGTCGATGTCATCGGCAGGGCTGATCTTGCCGTCGACGTGGACGACGTCGTCATCGACGAAACCGCGGATGACCTGGCAGATCGCATCCGCCTCACGGATGTTCGCGAGGAACTGGTTGCCCAGGCCCTCACCCTCCGAGGCACCACGGACGATGCCGGCGATGTCGACGAAGTCGACGGTGGCGTTGAGGATCCGTTCCGAGCCGAAGATCTCCGCCAGACGGGTCAGCCGCGCATCCGGCAGGGGGACGACGCCCACATTCGGCTCGATCGTCGCGAACGGGTAGTTCGCCGCGAGGACCTGGTTCTTGGTCAGTGCATTAAACATGGTCGACTTGCCGACATTGGGCAGTCCCACGATTCCGATTGTCAGTGCCACGGTAGTCAAGTCTATCCCGGCGCCGAGGCGGTCCCCGAATTCCCGTGTCCGTGCCGTCTGTCACCCTGAACCCATGAACGCAATCCCTGCCGGCGGCGTCACCGCCGCCTTCTTCCTGGCAATCGTCCTCGCAGCCGCGCTCGGCTTCCTCCTCGGCCGTGCCCTCACCCGCGCGCGCTATGTCGAACGGCTCACCCGGGCCGAGACGACCGCGCAGATCCTGACGAACCGGACCGAGGATCTCGAAGCCGATGCCCAGATGGCCGGTGAGCTCACCGCCGCCATCGGCCCGCTCGCGGCCAGTGTGAGGCACCTCCATGAGAGTGTGCAGACTCAGGATCGGGCGCAGCTCGAGCAGATCACCCGCCTCAACGCGCAGATCTCCCACCTCAGCCAGCAGAACCTCCGCCTGCAGGAGTCGACCGGGTCGCTGGCCACCGCGCTCAACTCGACGACGCAGCGAGGCGACTGGGGCGAGGTGCAGCTGCGTCGCATCGTCGAATACTCAGGCCTCCTCCCCCACGTCGACTTCGACACCCAGGTGAGCACCCAGCGCGACGGTCAGCGCCACCGACCGGATATGGTCGTCCATCTGCCCGGCGGGGGCACGATCGTCATCGACGCGAAGACGCCGCTCTCGGCGCGCATCGGAGAGGACGCCGAGGCCGACGCCGACGGCAGCCATGCCCGCGCCCTGCTCCGCCATGTCGACTCGCTCGCGTCCAAGGAGTATTGGAGGGCTTTCGATTCCGCGCCGGACTTCGTCGTCTGTTTCGTCCCCACCGACGGGCTGCTCTCCTCCGCTGCGGCGACGTACCCGAAGATGATCGACCATGCGCTCGGCAAGAACGTCGTCCTCGCCTCCCCGGCTACCCTCCTCGTCCTCCTCAAGACCGTCGCCCTTAACTGGCAACAGGCGGACATGAGCACCTCGGCCGCGGAGGTGCTCAAACTCGGCACCGAACTCTACGAACGGGTCGGCACCCTTGTCTCGCACCTGTCGAAGATGGGATCGAGTCTCGATCGTTCGGTCGAGGACTACAACCGGTTCGTCTCGTCGTTCGAATCGCGGTTCCTCGTCACCGCGCGCAAGTTCCCTGCGACCGGGATCGTCAGCGACGAGCTGAGCGCCGTTGCCGAACTCGACTCCCGCAGCCGCGGGATCAGCGCCGAAGAGCTCTCTCGGCCGCGCTTCGGCGACCAGGATCCGACTGCTCTGAGGAGGCGGCATACCGGCACGGAATGACGACGATGTCCGGGTCGTCACAGATCAGCCCGGACCCTGAAGTCCGAATGCGCCCGGAGTAGTTCCAGACAAGCGACCGGGTGCCCTACCCCGGTTGGGGTCTCAGATGATGTCGTGCTGACGATCAGCGCCGTCGCGCTTGTTCGACGTCTTCTGACCGGCCGCCTTGAGGTCCTTGCGCAGCTCACGCGGCAGGGAGAACATGAGATCCTCCTCCGCGGTGACGATTTCCTCGACCGAGGCGAAGCCGTAGTCGGCGAGGAGCCCGAGCAGATCCTGCACGAGCCCGTCGGGCACGCTCGCACCCGAGGTGACGCCGACGGTGGCGACGTCGTGGAACCAGGTCTCGTCGACCTCGCGGGCGAAGTCGATGCGGTGAGCGGCCTTCGCCCCGTGTTCGAGGGCGACCTCGACGAGACGCACGGAGTTCGAGGAGTTCGCGGAACCGACGACGAGGACGAGGTCGGCCTGCGGAGCGATCTTCTTCACCGCGACCTGACGGTTCTGGGTCGCGTAGCAGATGTCATCGCTCGGCGGATCCTGGAGCTGGGGGAAGCGCTGCCGGAGGATGTCGACGGTCGCCATCGTCTCGTCGACGCTCAGCGTCGTCTGCGAGATCCACACGAGCTTGTCCGTGTTCTCGACCTCGACGGTCTTCGCTTCCTCGGGATTCTGGATGAGCGTGATGTGCTCGGGAGCCTCGCCCATCGTGCCCTCGACCTCTTCGTGGCCGGCATGGCCGACGAGGAGGATCTGGTACCCGTCACGGGCGAAGCGCACGGCCTCCCGGTGGACCTTCGTCACCAGCGGACAGGTCGCGTCGATCGTCGCAAGATCACGGGCGGCCGCCTCGGCGTGGACAGCTGGGGAGACGCCATGGGCAGAGAACACGACACGGGCACCCTTGGGCACCTCGTCGGTCTCGTTGACGAACACGGCACCGCGCTCGGACAGCGTCTCGACGACATGGCGGTTGTGGACGATCTCCTTGCGCACGTAGACGGGTGCGCCGTAGTGCTCGAGGGCTCGCTCAACCGCGATGACAGCGCGGTCGACTCCGGCGCAGTACCCGCGCGGAGCGGCGAGCAGCACCTTCTGGTCGCTGCCGGCAGGCGTCCGGATGTCCTCCGGGGCGATGCGCTTGCGCGGGATCGTGGGCATGGGAACAGATACGGCAGTCACGGTCCCAGTCTAGGTCTCCTGTCTGAACGTCGGCCACAAAGGTGAACCATTCCACACGCAGGCCACACGCACAGGCGGGCAGTCCCCTCATGTCTGCACCGTTCGCTAGGCTGGGCCGGGACAAGGAGAAGTGATGGCGCAACGCATATCGGGAACACCCGGGACGCTCGGCGAGTCGGTCGACCCGCAGGAGCTGCCGGCCACCGCCGCCGAGACCACGGCGGAGAACCCGTGGCCGCTCAGCCTGCTCTCGAACAAGATGAAGACCTACATCGACCGGATGTCGAGCGTGTGGGTCGAGGGCCAGGTCGTCGAACTCAATCATCGCGGCAAGGCGAGCTACCTCACCCTGCGCGACACCGACGTCGAGATGTCCCTGCCCGTCCAGATCTGGAAGAACGTCCTCGACCGCACGGGCGCGGAGCTGTCCGAGGGCAGCCACGTCGTCGCGAATCTCAAGGCGGACTTCTGGACGAAGACCGGGCGCCTGACGATGCGGGCCAACGACATCCGCGCCGTCGGCCTCGGCGAGCTCCTCGCCAGGCTCGAGCGGCTGAAGAAGCAGCTCGCCGCCGAAGGCCTCTTCGACCCCGCCAGGAAGAAGCGCCTGCCGTTCCTGCCCAACCGGATCGGGCTCATCACCGGCCGGGACTCAGATGCGCAGAAGGACGTCGTGCGCAACGTCCACATCCGCTGGCCCGCCGCCGAGTTCGAGATCCGCAACACTGCCGTCCAGGGTCCCGATGCGGTGCCCGGGGTGATGAAGAACCTCGCCGAACTCGACGCCGACCCGGAGATCGACATCATCGTCATCGCCCGCGGCGGCGGCAGCATGGAGGATCTGCTGCCCTTCTCGAACGAAGCGCTCGTCCGCGCGGTCTCAAATGCGACGACCCCGGTCGTCTCCGCGATCGGGCACGAGGCCGACCGCCCGATCCTCGACGAGGTCGCCGACCTGCGCGCCTCGACCCCGACCGATGCGGCGAAGCGCATCGTCCCCGATGTCGCCGAGGAGGCACTCGGCATCCTCAACGCCCGTGCCCTCCTCGACGCCGCCGTCAACCGCATCGTCGACCGCGAACAGGAGATGCTTACCGCCGTCCGCTCACGACCGGTGCTCGCCGAACCGCAGACGATGGTCGACGCCCGTGAGGACGAACTGCGCGTCATCCGCCGTCGCAGCCTGCAGGCGACGATCGGCCTGGTGGGCAATGCGCAGAACGAGATCACCCACCTCCGTTCGCAGGCGCGGTCGCTCTCGCCGCTGCGCACACTCGAACGCGGCTATGCCGTCGTCCAGACCGCCGAGGGCGTCGCCGTGCGCGATGCCGCCGAGGTCGAGGTCGGCTCTCCCGTCCACGTCAGGGTGGCCCGGGGACGGTTCGATGCCGACGTAACGAAGATCGACGAACAGACCGAAGAAACGAGGAACTGACCATGACCGAACCGGTGACCGGACAGGACGAAGCCGACATCAGCACGCTCAGCTACGAACAGGCCCGTGAAGAGCTCGTGGCCACCGTGCGCAGGCTGGAAGCGGGCAACCTCCCTCTCGAGGAGTCCCTGCGACTGTGGGAGCGCGGCGAATCACTCGCCGATCGGTGCCAGGCCTGGCTCGACGGGGCTCGCGAACGACTCGAGAAGGCGCGCGAGGACGCAGGCGACGAGGACTGAGGCCGGCTCAACCGAGCTGAGCGGCGACCTGATCGGCGAAGGAGTTGATCGTGTCCGGTGCGGCGATGGCCTTGAGGACGACGAACATGTCGCCCTTCGACGTCACCCAGTACTCCTTGGCATCCTCCGTGCGATAGACCTGGAAGGTGCTGCCGCTGACCTCGACGGTCTCTGCGGCCGTGGCGCCCTCGACCTTGCCTTCAGCCCACTTCTCCGAGGCACGAGCCTGCTCGAGGCTCACCCACTGGTCGTCGGGACCGAGGAACGAGAGGTACCAGGACGACGAGTCCGAACCCTTGATCGCATCGAGGTTCGCCTCGTTCGACGTCCACCCGGTGGGGACGTCGGGGACGATGAGATCGAAGTCGCTGTTCTCCTGCGACTGCTCGGCGATCGCCTTGTAGTCGACGACCCGCTCGGAATCGACCTCCGGCTGCGGCGCCATGAGGAGGACGACGACGACGAGGGCCATGCACGCAGCGATCGCCACGGTCATGTTCACCCAGTTCGACTTCTTCCGCAGCAGGCGCATCTCCTCCCGGGACCCGGGAAGGACGACTCCGGACTGGTCGGACATGGAAACTCCCTTGACAGCGGCTGGCGCCGCTTCGTCGATGCTGCGGACATTCACTCCCCCATTGTCCTCGCGCGAGCGCCCGTGAGCCAATCCGTACTCCTCTCTCGTGCTCACGATCACAGCAGGAGCGCCGGCTCCGGCAGTTCCGCTCACCCGCTCCGCTGTCCGTCCGGCCCCGGCGAGGGTGGCACAATTGGAGGCATGAGTGACTCCCAGGACGCAGTTGACGTGAAATCGCATCATGACCGGGGCCGAGTGGACGCCGATGCGCCACCGGTCGCAGTGACCGACGAATGGTCCCAGCAGGCCCAGGTGGGAGCCGGCGCACCGGACCGCAACCTCGCCCTCGAACTCGTTCGCGTCACCGAAGCCGCAGCCATCGCCGCCGCCCCCTGGGTCGGCCGCGGTGACAAGAACGCCGCCGACGGGGCAGCCGTGGCCGCGATGCGCAATGTCATCTCCTCCGTCCGCATGGCCGGCACCGTCGTCATCGGCGAGGGCGAGAAGGACGAAGCGCCGATGCTCTTCAACGGCGAACAGGTCGGCGACGGCGGCGGTGCCCGCTGCGACGTCGCCGTCGATCCCATCGACGGCACCCGCCTGACCGCCCTCGGCATGCCCAACGCGATCTCCGTCATGGCCGTCACCGAAGACGGCGCAATGTACGATCCGTCCGCCGTGTTCTACATGGAGAAGCTCGTCACCGGCCCCGATGCCGCCGACGCCGTCGACCTGCGCCTGCCGATCGCCGAGAACATCCGCCGCGTCGCCAAGGCCAAGGGAACGAAGGATCCCGCCTCGGTGACCGTGATGATCCTCGACCGCCCCCGCCACGAGGAGACGATCGCCGCGATCCGCGCCGCCGGAGCCCGCATCCGCCTCATCACCGACGGCGACGTCGCCGGCGCGATCGCCGCCTGCCGCCCCGACACCGGGGTCGACATGCTCATGGGCATCGGCGGTACCCCCGAGGGCATCATCACCGCCTGTGCGATCAAGGCGCTCGGCGGAGTCATCCAGGGCCGGCTGTGGCCCCAGGACGACAGCGAACGTGACGCCGCGGCCAAGGCCGGACTCGACGTCGACCAGGTGCTCGGCACCGACGACCTCGTCACCGGCGACAACTGCTACTTCGTCGCCACCGGCATCACGCAGGGCGACCTGCTCAACGGCGTGAAGTTCCAGGGCGGGCACGTGACCACGCATTCGCTGGTCATGCGCTCGAAGTCCGGCACGGTCCGTTCGGTCTTCGCCGAGCACCAGGCCGCGAAGACCCACTCCTACGTCGAGGCCGCCGAAGAGGCGGCCCGCCGCGGACTCGTCTGAGCACGACGCCCCATCCACCACCGGAAGCAGGTCAGGACGCAATGCCCAACCAGGCTTGGAAGCGCTTGCAGGAGGGCAATCGCCGCTTCGTCAGCGATGAGCCCCAACACCCCAACCAGGACACTGCCCGCCGTGAGGCGGTCAGTGCCGACCAGACTCCGTTCGTCTCCCTCTTCGGCTGCGCCGACTCCCGCGTCGCCGCCGAGATGATCTTCGACGTCGGCCTCGGCGACATGTTCGTCGTCCGCAACGCCGGACAGGTCGTCGACCCCGTCACCCTGGGTTCGCTCGAGTACGGTGTCGAGGTCCTCGGCACCCCTCTGCTCGTCGTCCTCGGCCACGACAGCTGCGGTGCGGTCACGGCGGCCTACAACGCCTATGACACCGGCGACACCCCGCCCGGGTTCATCTCCGACGTCGTCGCCCGCATCCTGCCCACGGTCGCCCGTGCCAGGAAGAACAACCGCACCACCGTCAACGAGACCGTCGTCCAGAACACCATCGACACGGTGGAGAAGATCATGCAGCTCTCGACGCTGATCTCACGCGCCGTCGAGGAGGGCCGACTCATCATCGTCGGCATGACCTACCAGCTCCACGACGGTCATACGACCGTCGTCGCCCAGTACGGAGGCGACGAGGCCGCGGTCTCGCCTTTTGCCTCCTGACCCGTTCCGCGCATCCGGCGGGAGGACTCGCCGGAAGACGCGGGCACACTCATCACCGAAAGGACTGTTCAACGCATGAGCGAAGAGTTTCGCATCGAACACGACACGATGGGAGAGGTGAAGGTCCCCAAGGACGCCCTCTACAGCGCGCAGACGCAGCGTGCCGTCGAGAACTTCCCGATCTCCGGCAAGACCCTCGAACCGGCCCACATCCACGCCCTCGCGCAGGTGAAGAAGGCCGCGGCGAAGGCCAACCTCGAACTCGGCGTCCTCGACGCCGACCGTGCCGAAGCGATCCAGAACGCCGCCGACGAGGTCATCGCCGGCAAGTACGATGCCGACTTCCCGATCGACGTCTTCCAGACCGGGTCGGGCACCTCGTCGAACATGAACACCAACGAGGTCCTCGCCTCGCTCGCGACGAAGGCCCTCGCCGACAAGGGCATCAGCGTCCACCCCAACGACCACGTCAACGCCTCGCAGTCGTCGAACGACGTCTTCCCCACCTCGGTCCACGTCGCGGTGACGAAGGCACTCGTGGACACGCTCATTCCGGCCATGGGCACCCTGGCGACCTCGCTGGAGAAGAAGGCCGAGGAGTTCGCCTCGGTCGTCAAGTCCGGTCGCACGCACCTCATGGACGCCACTCCGGTCACACTCGGCCAGGAGTTCGGCGGATACGCCGCGCAGGTCCGCTACGGCATCGAGCGCATCGAGTCGGCACTCCCCCGCGTCGCCGAGGTGCCGCAGGGTGGAACCGCGGTGGGAACGGGAATCAACACCCCCGACGGCTTCTCCGCCCGCGTCGTCGAACTCCTCGCCGAGGAGACCGGCCTGCCGATCACCGAGGCCCGCAACCACTTCGAGGCACAGGCCAACCGCGACGGCCTCATCGAAGCCTCGGGCCAGCTGCGGACGATCGCCTACGGCTACATGAAGATCTGCAACGACCTGCGGTGGATGGGATCGGGACCGAACACCGGCCTCGGCGAGATCGCCATCCCCGACCTCCAGCCCGGTTCCTCGATCATGCCCGGCAAGGTCAACCCGGTCATCTGCGAGGCGACGATCCAGGTCGCAGCCCAGGTCATCGGCAACGACACGACGGTGGCGCTGTCGTCGACGAACGGTGCGTTCGAGCTCAACGTCGGCATCCCCGTCATGGCCTCGAACCTCCTCGAGTCGATCCGCCTGCTCGCCAACGCCTCGACAGTGATGGCAGAGAAGATGATCGACGGGCTCACCGCGAACGTCGAGCGCGCCCGCTTCCTCGCCGAGGCGAGCCCCTCGATCGTCACGCCCCTGAACAAGGTCATCGGCTACGAAGCGGCGGCGAAGATCGCCAAGCACGCCGTCGCCAACAAGATGACGGTCAAGGAGGCGACGATCGACCTCGGCTTCGTCGAGAACGGATCGATCACCGAGGCCGACCTCGACAAGGCCCTCGACGTCACGACGATGATCGGCTCCTACAAGTAGGACCCGCGCCCGGGAGCTCCCTCCGCCTCGGCGGGGCTCCTCCGCCTCTGCGGCGTCGGCGCATACAGAAGTGGTCACAGAACCGAGGGATTTCGCCCGTTTCGGCGCGATCTCCTCGGTTCTGTGACCACTTTCTGCGTCTGGAGAGGGCTGGGCCGACTGGCCCCAGGACCGCCCAGTCCTGGGGCCGCCCGACCCTATGACCGGAACGGATCGAACTCCTCGAGCACGTCGGTGACCAGCGCCGCGATCTCCGAACGCTCCGAGCGGGTGAGCGTGACATGCGAGAAGAGGTCGTGGCCCTTGAGCTTCTCGATCACCGCGGCGATCCCGTCGTGGCGTCCCACTCGGAGATTGTCGCGCTGGGCGACGTCGTGGGTGAGGACGACCTTCGAGTTCATGCCGATGCGCGAGAGCACCGTGAGCAGGACGTTGCGCTCAAGCGACTGCGCCTCGTCGACGATGACGAAGGCATCGTGGAGGGAGCGGCCGCGGATGTGCGTGAGCGGCAGCACCTCGAGGAGGCCGCGGTTGGTCACTTCGTCGATGACGTTCTTGCTCACGAGCGCGCTGAGCGTGTCGAACACCGCCTCCGCCCACGGGTTCATCTTCTCGCCCTCGCTGCCGGGCAGGTAGCCGAGGTTCTGGCCGCCCACGGCGTAGAGCGGGCGGAAGACCATGATCTTCGAGTGCTTGTTCTCCTCGAGGACCTTCTGCAGTCCCGCCATGAGAGC
This sequence comes from Brevibacterium sp. LS14, assembly GCF_012027885.1. Classification (NCBI taxonomy): domain Bacteria; kingdom Bacillati; phylum Actinomycetota; class Actinomycetes; order Micrococcales; family Brevibacteriaceae; genus Brevibacterium; species Brevibacterium sp. LS14. The sequence continues at coordinate 129,760 of NZ_SJXG01000031.1, read as the reverse complement.
GAGCGCGGACTTCCCCGTTCCGGCTCGACCTCCCAGCGAGACGATGCCGAGATCGTCGTCGAGGAGCATGTCGATGGCCACCCGCTGTTCGGCCGAGCGACCGTGGACTCCGAAGATGTCACGATCCCCCCGCACGAGTGTGACCTGGTTGTTCGCCCGCACCCGCCCGAGGGCCGACCCGCGCGGCGAGGTGATGACGACCCCGGTGTTGACGACCTCGTCGGCGACGGCATCGGTGGTGATCCGCCCGGAATCGTAGAACTCCGACATCTCCTCGTCCCCGAGCGCGAGTTCGCTCATCCCCGTGAACCCCGAATCAGTCGCGAGCTCGGCGAGGTACTCCTCGGCCTGGAGGCCGAGCGCCGAGGCCTTGACGCGCATCGGCACGTCCTTCGTCACGACGACGACGTCGTGGCCCTCGGCCGCGAGGTTGCGGGCGACGGCGAGGATGCGGGTGTCGTTCTCCGACCGGTCGAACCCGACGGGCATCGTCGACGCGTCGACGTGGTTGAGTTCGACCCGCAGCGTGCCCCCTGCCTCGCCGACGGGGATCGGTTCGTCGAGGCGGTCGAAGTCGGATCGGAAATCGTCGAGGATGTGCAGTGCCTTGCGGGCGGTGAAGCCGAGCTCAGGATGGTGCCGTTTGGCCTCCAGCTCGGAGACCACGACGAGAGGGATGACGATGTTGTGCTCGGCGAATCTCAGCAGTGCTCCCGGATCCGAGAGAAGCACCGAGGTGTCGAGGACGTATGTGTGGACCTTTTCGGCCATGGGGACCCCTGTGGCGTACGTAGCGCCGAGGTCCGAGTCCTGACATCACCCGGACCCCGGGTTGGTGTCGACCAACTACTGCCAACCTATCCCCGATCACACCGTGGGCACGCAGCGGCACGCGCATTCGGGCAAGTCGCGTCGTGAACTTCGCATGAATGGCCGCGGTCCGAACGTGACCGCGTGTGTTAGCTTCGCGGTATGCCGGATGCGATCTTCGACAACCCCCAGCTCGTCGCGGTCTACGATGCCTTCGACGGCCCCCGTGACGACCTCGACCTTTATGAGGCGATCGCCGCGGAACTCGGTGCCGGCACGGTCATCGACCTCGGGTGCGGAACCGGGGTCTTCGCCCGCAGGCTGGCCCGGACCGGGATCCGAGTAATCGGGATCGATCCCGCCCAGGCCTCGATCGACTTCGCCGAGGCGGTCGCCGCGAAGGAGTCCCTGTCAGTCGACTTCCGGTCGGGCACCTCGGCCGACATCCCCGCGATCGACGCCGACCTCGTGACGATGACGGGCAACGTCGCCCAGGTCTTCCTCGGCCTCGATGAGCTGCGCGGCGTCTTCGCCGACTGCGCCCGCGGGCTGCGACGGGGCGGCCACCTCGCCTTCGAGTCCCGGATCCCCGAGACGAAGCCGTGGACGGACTGGGCGGACCGGCAGCCGAAGACCCTGGAGGTCGACGGCATCGGCGAGGTCACCGAGACGTTCGTCCTCGGACAGGTCGACCTGCCCTTCGTCTCCTTCACCCACCTCTACCGCTTCGCCGCCACCGGCGACACCATCGGATCCCGCTCCCGACTGCGGTTCCACGGGAAGGCGGAGATCACCTCGGCGCTGGAGCAGGCGGGCTTCGCCGTACGCGAGATCAGGGACGCACCGGACCGGATCGGACGGGAATGGGTCTTCCTCGCCGAGAGACTGTGACGATCCCACCGCCGCGCATGAGCATCGGACTCAGAGACGCAGCGCGGATCCACCGCCTCGCGGGATAGCGCGGCTACCGTCCGAAACGGCGCTGGCGCAGGCCGTAGTCGCGCACTGCCCGGAGGAAGTCCGTGCGTCGGAAGTCGGGCCAGTACGTTTCGCAGAAGTAGAACTCCGAGTACGCCGACTGCCACATGAGGAACCCGGAGAGTCGCTGCTCGCCTGAGGAGCGGATGATGAGGTCGGGGTCCGGCTGGCCCTTCGTGTAGAGGTGGGCGCCGATCTGCTCGGGTGAGAGTTCGGCGATGATCGTCTCGAGGTCCGTGCCCTCGTCCTGCCGGGTGCGCAGCAGCGATTTGACCGCGTTGACGATCTCCTGTCGCCCCCCGTAGCCGACGGCGACGTTGACGCGCATTCCGCCCTCCCCCGAACAGCTCGCCGCTTCCAGGCGCTGCCGCAGGTCGGGTGGGAGGATCTCGAGGTCCCCGACGAGCTGGACCCACACGCCGTCGAGCTTCGCGATCCGCTCGACCATGTCGGAGATGATCTCGATGAGCACGGCGACCTCGTCGGCGGAGCGGGCGAGGTTCTCCTTCGAGAGGACATAGAGGGTGACGATCTCGACGTCGACCTCCTGGCACCAGCCGAGGAACTCGACGATCTTGTCCGCTCCCGCACGGTGCCCGTCGGCGGTGGTCGCTCCGAACTCCTTCGCCCACCGCCGGTTGCCGTCGGTGATGACACCGACATGCCTGGGGACGGGCACCGAGGTCTCGAGCTCGCGCAGCAGTCTCCGCTCGTAGAGACGGTAGAGCAGGCTCACCGGTCGTGCCACGACGTCCTCATTCCCATTCCTCGCCGGTCGGTCGAACACCATACAGAGTACTATCCCCGAGCGCGCTGACCTGCGGCTGCCGCGAAGGCGCGGACACGGAACGCACATGACCACCACATGAGCCGTTGGCCCGGCTGCCAGGAGACCCGGATAGATTGGGGTCATGAATGCTCCCGTCACGGACCCGCCCGCGCTCGATCAGCCTGCGAATCCGCCGCGGGAGCCCCGCTATCCCCTCCGCGTCGCCCGCCGCCGCTCGGCGCTGCGCAGCGAGCTCGGCAAGCTCGCCGGCCAGGTCAAACCCAAGCTGCGGGGATGGTTCCATGCCGGTGCGTTCCCGCTGGCGATGATCGGCGGCTTCGCCCTCGTCATCATCTCCCCGACGATCGAATCGCGGCTGGCAGCCTCGATCTTCGCGGTCACCGGCATGCTCCTCTTCGGCACCTCGGCGGTCTACCACCGCGGCCGCTGGCGGACCAAGGCTCGCCTCATCCTCCGCCGTCTCGACCACGCGAACATCTTCCTCATCACCGCGGGCACGTACACTCCGCTGGCCGTGCTCATGCTCGACACGCAGCAGGCGATCGTGCTCCTGTCCGTCCTCTGGGGTGCCGCAGCCCTCGGGGTGGCGTTCCGGACGATCTTCACCACCGCGCCGAGGTGGCTCTTCGTTCCCATCTACGTCGGCTTCGGCATCGCCGGAGTCGGCTACATCCCGCAGATCTGGGCGACTCTGCCCGCGGTCGGCATCCTCGTCGTCGCCGGCGGAGTCTGCTACATCGCCGGAGCCGTCATCTACGGCATCAAACGGCCGAACCCCTCACCGAAATGGCTCGGGTTCCACGAGATCTTCCACATCCTCACGATCGCCGGCTACGGCTGCCATCTCGCAGCCCTGCTCGTCGCGGCGGTCGCCGCGTACTGAGACGGCGCACCCTGGACAGGGCGCGACCTGAGACGAGACGAAGCGGACTGTCCCGGCTGCGGCTCTGAGAGCGCCGCCGAGCTCACTCGCTCGGGGCTTCGGCGGATTCAGCTGCGGTCGGTGCCCTCAGGACGTGGGGTCTCCCCCGCGGGCCTCTCACCGTCGTCGGCGCTGTCACGGTCGGCTGCCTCGGCGGGCGACTCTCCACGGTCGGCCCCCGTGTCCGGCTCGTCATCGCGTACGGCCTCCGGCGCGTTAGCCCCGGAAAGCGTCGACTGGTTGGGCACGGCATACTTGCGCAGCGGAATCGGGTAGGCGTCGCTGGCGCGCGAGCGCGCACGCACCCGCCGCACCCGCTTGAGTGCGTCGCGGATGAGGAAGATCGCCACGACGACGATCGCGAACGTCGTGAGGAAGCCGATCGTTCCCGGGGTGACGAGGTCGGGATCAGGTCCCCCGCTCGGCGTCTCCGTCGCGGCGAGGACCGAGAGGGGGGCCGGCAGGGTCGTCACGGATACGGCAGAGAGGCTCATGCGCTCTCCTCCTCACGGTCGTCGGCGTCCGAGGCGGACGGCAGCATCCCCTCGGCAGGAACCTGGCGACCGTCGTCGAAGCGGACGCCGGCGAAGAGATCGGACTCCTGGAAGTCCTCCCCCGGTCTCAGCGGCTCACGGTCGGTGTCGTCGACCGCGAGTTCGAACTCCTCGGTCGGCCAGTACGTGCGCGCCGCCTGCCGGGACGCGGAGAAGAACCCGCCTTCGGGATCGATCTGCGTCGCATGCGAGAGGAGCGCGCGATCGCGGGCGTCGAAGTACCCGCGGCAGTCGATGCGGGTCGAGAGCCAGTTGGGGCGTTCGGCGGCGCGCTTGCGGAAGTCGTCGATGTGCTCGGCGAACGGAGACTCGAGGCCGGCCTCGAGCATCTTCTCGTGGATCGTGATCCACTTCTTCGCCGACAGATCCTGGTTGTAGTAGACCTTCTGCACCGACCACGGGGCGCCGAGTTCGGGATGCGCGTCGGGATCGGCGGCTGCGGCGACGGCTGCCATGGTCACGGCGTGGTTCTTGATGTGATCGGGGTGAGGGTAACCGCCGAGTTCGTCGTAGGTGGTCACGACCTGCGGACGGAACTGGCGGATGATGTGGACGAGTGGGAGCATCGCGATCTCGGTCGGCACCCGGTAGAAGCATCCGGCGGGGATCTCCTCGTCGAAGTCGCCTTCCGGCAGACCCGAGTCGACGTGACCGACCCAGACGTGCTCGGCCCCGAGCGCCGAGGCCGCCGCAGCCATCTCCTCACGGCGGAGGCCGGCGATGTCCCGGGAGGCCTTCGGAGACTGGAGGAGAGCCGGGTTGAGGATGTCTCCGGCCTCGCCGCCGGTCATCGTGGCGATGAGGACCCGCGCGCCGAGGTCAGCGTACTTCGCACTCGTGGCCGCGCCCTTCGACGACTCGTCGTCAGGGTGCGCGTGGACGGCCAGCAGTCGCAGCCCATCGTATGGAAGCGCAGACATGTCTCGATGGTCCCCTCTCGGTTCGGCTGTGAGCCGTTCCTCACTCTGTCCGTGCCTGAGCAGGATCGCCGCACACGGATCGACTACTCTAGATTAGTGCGCGAAGGCGACAGATGAGGAATTCAATGACTGAGGTTACAGCCGCAGAACCGCAGGGCGACCGATACGGGCGCGCCCGCACCCCGCGACGCCGCCTCAGCCGCAGGGCGACTTACCTCGCCGCAGCCGTCATCGCCGTCACCGTCGTCGTCATCGGCATCTTCGCGTTCCAGCCGTCGACGACTCCGACCGACCCCAAGACGCTCGGCTACACGGTCAACGACTCGGCGAGCACGACGGTGAGCGTGGGGATCTACCCCGACCGTGAGCGCAGCGTCCACTGCATCGTCCAGGCCACCAACAGCAACGAGGCGATCGTCGGCTTCACGGAGGTCAGCCTCCCCGCCGACCCACAGGCCGACCCCACCTCGGCCCAGGGACTCACCGTCGAGGTCGCGACCACACAGCTCGCCGCCTCGGGGCACGCCGACGCCTGCTGGTTCGAGTGAGGCGGGCGCCCTCACCTGCGTGAGGCACACCCCGCCCGAGGCACACCCCGGCAGAATGCAAGTCCGCTTGCCTCCTCGGCACCCGACCGACTGCCGCGTCCGCGCAAGGTGCCTTTTCGAGACCCTGGCGCGGACGGCGCGCGTCCTCCCAGACGGCGACAGGTGTGTGCAGAACAGCGAACCGCTGTCCGAATCGTGACCCAGATCATCGAAATCCTGCCCAGATGGGTTAGAATATAGTTTCATTCACCACCCGGGCGTACCCCACGCCCGGTTTTTCGTTGCCTGACATGCCGTCAGTGCACCGAACCGAAGAAGGAGAAGTCATGACCGAGGATGTCACCCAGGAAGAGACATGGTTGACCCAGGAAGCCTTCGACCGCCTGTCGAAGGAACTTGAACACCTCTCCGGACCGGGACGTGCAGAGATTGCTGAGAAAATCGAAGCCGCCCGCGACGAGGGTGACTTGAAGGAGAACGGCGGCTACCACGCGGCACGCGAGGAGCAGGGCAAGCAGGAGGTTCGCATCCGCCAGCTCGAACAGCTCCTGCGCTCGGCGAAGGTCGGATCGAGCGAGAGCGACGGCAAGACCGTCTCCCCCGGATCCGTCGTCACGGCGAAGGTCGCGGGCAACGAGATGCGCTTCCTGCTCGGCAGCCGTGAGATCGCCGGCGACTCCGACATCGACGTGTTCTCGGAGAAGTCGCCGCTCGGCGCCGCCGTGCTCGGCACCTCCGTCGGGGACAAGACGAGCTACGAAGCTCCCAACGGCAAGGAGATCGCCGTCGAGGTGACGAAGATCGAGGCGTTCTCGGGCTGAGTCGACCTCAGCAGTCGGGTGCCGACCCCGACGCACACAGACCGGAGGGCGGGTGCACTGTGCACCCGCCCTCCGGTCTTCTCTCTGCGCGCAGTGGTCGCAGTGCGCGGTCTCTGTTCCTGTCCGCAGAACTGAACGACACCCGCTCGGTCTGAGACCGCACGCGCTGGTCCGATCCAGCGCGCACGGATCAGAACCGAGCGGTTGCCTCGTCAAGGTCGGTCAGGACCGCCGCCGGCGCGGCTGGTCGCCCGAATCGCGGCCGCCATCGACCACGCCACCTGGGGGGTCACTGTCAGCGGCGCCCTCTCCGGGGCCCGACGCGGAACCGCGCTCCTGCGCGGAGTCGTGGATCGCCTCGGCGAGCCTGTCCTCCGCTTCGTCGAGGACCGCTCCCGCCTCCGTGTCCGCCTCCGTGGCCTCCGGCGGCGCGGATCCGCCGCGAGGGCCGTTCGCGTGGACGATGTAGGTGACGACCGTGTTGAGCACCGCGATCGCCGGAACCGCGAAGAGCGCACCGACGATGCCGAAGAGGAAGCCGCCGGCCGCGACGGCGAGGACGACGGCGAGCGGGTGGACGGAGACGGCCTTGCCCATGAGAAACGGCTGGAGGACGTGGCCTTCGAGCTGCTGGACGCCGATGACGACGGCGAGCATGATGATCGCGGCGACCGGTCCGTTGGAGACGAGCGCGACGACGACGGCGACGACACCCGAGGCGATCGCACCGACGATCGGGATGAACGAGGAGAGGAAGACGAGCAGGGTGAGCGGGAGGACCAGCGGGATCCCGAGGATCGCCGCACCGATGCCGATGCCGATCGCGTCGACGCCGGCGACGAGGATCTGCACCCGCACGTACTGCGTGAGCGTCGTCCAACCGCGCTGAGCGGCGCCGATCACCACGGGCTGGGCGGGCAGCGGGAGGAGGTTCATCACCCAGCGGAAGATCCGCTTGCCGTCGTAGAGGAAGAAGAACGTCGTGAACAGGCACAGGAGCAGGCCGGCGAGGAAGGATCCGACCGAGGAGGTCGCCTGCAGCGCACCGCCGAGCAGCTCCGAGCTGTTGGACTGGAGGAACTGCGTCGCCGATTCGATGCCGTCGTTGATGTAGCCCGAGATCGTCCGCGAGTCGATGCCGAACGGGTTCTGCGAGAGCCAGTCGCTGATGCTCGAGAAGCCGGCCATGACCTGCGTGACGAGGTCGGGCATCCCCGAGTAGATCTGCTGGCCGACGAGGGTGAAGAGCCCGGCGACGAGGATGATGAACCCGAAGAAGGCGATGATCGTCGCGAGCACCCGCGGCATCCCCTTCTTCACGAACCATCCGGTCAGCGGGCCGAGGAGGGCGGCGAGGAGAAGGGCGATGAGGACGGGCAGGAGGACATGCCAGACCTTCGAGAGCAGCCAGAATCCGACGCCGATCCCGATGAGGACGACGATCGAACGCCACGACCAGGCTGCGGCGACGCGCAGTCCCGGGGAGACGTAGGGCTCGGATCCGGCCTCGACGCGGGAATGGGCGATCGCCTCGGGGCTGATCTCTCCCGCGTGGCCTTCATCGCGGTCGGGTCGGCCTGCGCTCTCGCCCCGTCGCTTCGACGTCCAGGCGCCGCGCAGCCGGTACTGTGATGGCGTGTTCTCGTTCTCTGACATGCTCCAACAATAGTTGGTCTCCACGCACCGCAGGTGGAATGATGACCGGAGAGGGAGGGTGATTCTTGTGGGAAAGCGCATGCTCTACGCCGTCGCCACCATGACAGGCACAGCTGTCGGAATCGGAGCGTCGGCGGCAGGCCTGCTCCGGCACCAGGCCTCGTCCCTGCGACGGGGGTTCGACGACGACGCCGACCGTCCCTTCCCCTCCATCGCCGAGGTGGTGCCCCCACCCGCCGGCACCGCAGCCGATGCCGGTCCGGCCACCGGTGACGATGATCCGGCGACCCTGGCCGTCATCGGCGATTCGTGGGTGTGCGGGATCGGCATCGACGATCCCCACGACGCCCCGGCCATGCTCATCGCCCGCGGGCTCGCGCGCCTGCTCGGCACCTCGGTGCGGGTCGAGTCGACGGCGCGGCCGTCGGCGCTCTCCGACGATCTCGCGGCACAGGTCGACGAGATCCTGCGCTCGACTCGTCTCTCCCGCCAGGGGTCCGACTCGCCACGGTCCGATCGGCGTCGGTTCGCGATCATCTCGATCGGCACCGGCGACGTCATCCACCCCATCCACGGACCCATCGGCATCCCGGCCCTCAACCAGGCGATCAACCGCCTCCAGCGCGAAGGTCGGTACACAGTCTTCGTCCTCGTCTGCCCCAACCTCGGCGGGCTGCCGGGTCTGCGCGACCCGCTGAAAACGGTGCTCCGCCGGTCTTCCCGGGTCCTCGCAGGATCGCAGTGGCTCGCCGCGCTCGCGGCGCGGGCGGTGCCGCTGCAGGCGACCGGGTCACTGACCGGAACGACCCGGAAATCGCTGCTCAACGAATCCGGGCGCTTCCCCAGCGCACTCGGATATGCGCAGCTCGCCTCGACCGTGCTCGCGGCCATCGCCGAACGCATCGACGCCCGCATCGCCGTCGACCGCACCCATGACATCCCCGATGACACGCGCGAGGCGCCCACGGACGCCGAGGCTGCCGACGCCGCGACACCCGCCCAAGCGAGCCCCGCCGAGGCGGGAGGGACCGACCGGTGATCCCCGTCGTCCTCGCCTCGCAGTCACCGTCGAGGCGCGAGATCCTCACGGCCTCGGGCATCGATCCCACCGTCATCGTCTCCGAGGTCGATGAGCACGCGATCGAGGAGACGTTCACCGGGTCCGTCGGCGACCTCACCACCGCGCTCTCCGCGGCCAAGGCGCAGGCCGTTCTCGACCGCATCGAAGGCATGGAGCCCGACGATCTCCCCGAGTCCCTGCGCGAGGCGGCCACGGCCGTCGTCATCGCCGGCGATTCACTCCTCGAGCACAACGGCCAGGCGATCGGGAAGCCGGGCACTGCCGAACGCACCCGCGAGATCTGGGCGGACATGGCGGGGGCGTGGACGACGCTGCACTCCGGGCACACGCTCGCCCTGCTCGAGCGGGCAACGACCGCTGAGCGCTTCGCGGCCCGCGACCTGCGCTCGCGCCGCTCGTCGACCGCCGTGCTCATCGGCACCCCCACCCCTGCCGAGCTCGAGGCCTACATCGCCACCGAAGAGCCGTTCCACGTCGCCGGGGCACTGACGATCGACGGGTACGGCGGAGCGTTCGTCGAGCGGCTCGACGGCGACCATCTCACCGTGCTCGGGCTCAGCCTGCCCGTTGTGAGGGAACTCGCGCAGGACATGGGCCTCTTCTGGCCCGATCTCTGGTCCTCCCGGGGTTAGACTCGGACAGGTCGAGCGGACACGCCCGAACACCTTGAAGTTTTGCGCTCAGGTTTTTATCGGTGGCCTACAAAGAGTTGGCGGCAATCCCTAAATTGATCTGTGATCATACAAAAGGAGCGCCATGACCACAGTCCTCCCCGACGAGACGACCGCATCGCTGTCCACGCACGTCCCCACGGCCCCAGTGCGCCGCATCCTCATCGCCAATCGCGGTGAGATCGCCCTGCGCATCATCCGGGCGGCCCACGATCTGGGACTCAAGGCGATCGCCGTCTACACCCGAGCCGATGCGGACGCCGAGTTCGTCTCGCTCGCCGATGACGCCTGGCTGCTCGAGGGCACCGGCGCTGGGGAGACCTACCTCGACATCGACAAGATCCTCGCCCTTGCCAAGCGCTCCGGGGCCGACGCCATCCACCCCGGCTACGGCTACCTCGCCGAGAACGCCCTCTTCGCCCAGGCCGTCATCGACGCCGGGCTCACCTGGGTCGGGCCTCCCCCGGCTGCCATCGAACTCCTCGGCGACAAGTCCGGTGCCCGTGAGGTCGCCGAGGCGGTCTCCGCCCCGGTCGCACCCGGCTCCGACGGCGCCGTCGCCGATCTCGCCGAAGCCGCCGAGGTCGCCGAGCGCATCGGCTACCCCGTCGTCATCAAGGCCGTCCACGGCGGCGGCGGCCGCGGCTTCCGCGCCTGCGCAAGCGCTGACGACCTCGAGACCGCCTACGCGGCCGCGACCCGGGAGGCACTCGCCGCCTTCGGTCGCGGCGAATGCCTCATCGAGAAGCAGATCGTCCACCCGCGCCACATCGAGACCCAGTGCCTGGCCGACTCGTTCGGCAATGTCCGCGTCCTCTCGACCCGTGACTGCACGCTCCAGCGCCGCAACCAGAAGATCGTCGAAGAGGCGCCGGCCCCGTTCCTCACCGAGGAGCAGGAGCGCATCGTCACCGAGGCCTCGATCCGCGTCCTCGCCCACGTCGGCTACGTGGGTGCCGCCACCTGCGAGTTCCTCCTCGGCACCGACGGCACGATCATCTTCATGGAGGCCAACGCCCGCATCCAGGTCGAGCACACCGTCACCGAGGAGGTCACGGGAGTCGATCTCGTCGGCTGGCAGCTACGCATCGCCTCGGGCGAACGCCTGCCCGATGCCTTCCCCGCCGTCCGCGGACACTCCATCCAGTTCCGCATCAACGCCGAGGATCCCACGACCTTCTTCCCCGCCACCGGCACCGTGAAGAACTACCGGGCACCGGCCGGACCCGGTGTGCGGCTCGATTCGGGCATCGGCGAGGGCAGCGTCGTCGGCACCGACTTCGACCCGATGCTCGCGAAGCTCATCATCACCGGCGCCGATCGCGATCAGGCACTGGCCCGGTCCCGGCGGGCGCTTGCCGAATACCGCATCGACGGCGTCTCGACGCTGCTGCCGCTGCACCGCGTCCTCGTCTCCGAACCGGCCTTCGCCGGGGACTTCGACGTGTGGACCAACTGGCTTGAAACCGCGTTCGTCAACCCGCTCGCCACACCGAACACAGGAGATCACATGAGCACCTCTGCTGACAGCTTCAGTGTCGTCGTCGAGGTCGACGGTCGACGGATGACGGTCTCGGTTCCCAAGGACGTCATCTCCGACCTCGGACATGTGCCGAGCCCGAGCGTGCCGCGCCGCAAGCGCAACCTCCGCCGCAAGGGCGCTCAGCTCGCCGACGAGTCGAATGCGCTCAACGCCCCGATGCAGGGCACGATCGTCTCGGTCGCCGTGTCCGCCGGCGACGTCGTCGAAGCCGGTGACACGCTCGCTGTCATCGAGGCGATGAAGATGGAACAGCCTCTCAAGGCCGGCCACTCGGGCACGGTCTCCGAGGTCCTCGTCGACGCGGGCACCGCTGTGAAGTCGGGTGAGCCGATCATCCGCTTCGCCGCCTGAGACCCGGTCTCTGCCCCGCTGCCCGGATCACCGACGGAGGTCGGTGATCCGGGCACCGATGTATTCGGACTCGGCGTCGTTGCCCGGGCACTCGAGGGCCTCGTTGAATGCCTCTTCGGCGTCGGCGTCGCGACCGAACTCGCGCAGAGTGATCGCCCGTGCGATGTGGAACGGCCGGTGACGGCGCAGCCGGGGTTCTGAGGCGAGGGCGTCGAGGGCGGTCAGCGCCGCCGCGGGACCGTCGACCCGCCCGCGGACCACGGCGAGGTTGAGGGCGACGACCGGGGAGGGGTCGAGCCGCTGCAGCATCCGGTAGAGGGCGAGGATCTGGGCCCAGTCGGTGTCTTCGTAGGCGGCAGCCTCGGCGTGGAGGGCGGCGATCGCCGCCTGCACCGCGTACGGCCCGGCCCCCGGGCGACCGGCCGCGGTCCGCGCGAGACCGAGCCCCTCGGCGATGAGGGTGGAGTCCCAGTCGGCCCGATCCTGCTCGGACAGCGGGATCGGCGAACCGTCGGCGGTGAGCCGCGCCGCCGCCCGCGCTCGGGTGAGGAGGAGCAGGGCGAGGAGCCCGAGCGCCTCCGTCGAATCGGGCAGGAGTCGCACGAGGAGGCGGCTGAGCACGATCGCCTCCTCCTGGACGTTGACGCGGGCGTGGGCGGGGCCCGCCGAGGCGGTGAATCCCTGGGTGAAGACGAGGTAGACGGCGCGGAGTACGCCGGGCAGCCGCTCCTCGAGTTCGGTGGGGCCGGGCCGTCCGAAGGGGATGCCCGTCGCCGTGATCCGCTTCTTCGCGCGCACGATCCGCTGCTGCATCGCCGTCGTGTCGACGAGGAAGGCCGCCGCCACCTCGGCGGTGGTCCAGCCGGCGAGGAACCGGAGGATGAGGGCGATCCTCTCGCTCTCGCGCAGAGTGGGATGGGCGCACGTGAAGAAGAGCCCCAGCCGTTCGTCGGGGATGTCGACTGAGCTCAGGGCCTCGCCGAGGCGGTCGGCGTGGTCCTCGTGGTCCCCCGGCTGGGTCTCGTCCTCGATCCGGAGGCGGGCAAGGCTGCGTGCGCGGGTCGCATCGGTGCGGATGAGGTCGATCGCGCGGTTCTTCGCCGTCGTCATCAGCCACGCCTGTGGACGCTGTGGGACGCCGCGGGCCGGCCAGGACTCGACGGCACGGACCATGGCATCGGCCAGAGCCTCCTCGGCGAGGTCGAGGTCGTGGAACTTCGTCGCGAGAGCGGCGAGCAGCCGCCCGTGGTCCTCGCGCCCGATGGCGGTGAGGACCAGGGCGGCGTCCGTCCCGGCGGTGTCCATCAGTAGTCGGCGACCGGCCGGATCTCGATGTGCCCGGCACGCGATCCGGGGCTCCGCTTCGCCCAGGCGATCGCGTCGTCGATCGTCGGGACCTCGATGACGTAGCTGCCGCCGACGAATTCGCCGGATTCGGCGAACGGCCCGGAGGTGACGACGGAGTCGCTGACCCGCCCCCCGTGTTCGGGGCCGTCGAGGGCGAAGCCGCCGACGACGATGCCCGCGTCGGTGATCTCCTTGTCGAAGGCCATGAACTCGGCCGGGTCGGGACCGCCGTCCTCACCGCAGTCGGCGTCGGTGACGTTGCCCATGAGCAGCAGTGCGTACTTCATGTCTCTCTCCCTTGGTCCTAGGCTCCTGGCGGGAGCCTATCGATGTCGGGCGGAGGTGCCTGACACCACTCTGACGTATTGGGAAGGGCGAAATCGACAGCTGCGGGAGGGAAATTCCCTAGAGGTGCCGGTGGAGTCGGCGCGATGCCTCGGTCAGCGAGCCGCTGAGCGAGGGATAGACGACGAAGGAGGCCGAGAGCTGGTCGACAGTCAGGCGGTTCTCCACGGCTATGGTGATGGGGAGGATGAGTTCACTGGCGCGCGGGCCGACGACGACGCCGCCGAGGATCGATCCGGAGCCGCGCCGGGCGAAGATCTTGACGAAGCCGTCCTCGATGCCGAGCATCTTCGCCCTCGGGTTCGTGTCGAGCGGGAGCATGACGGTGTCGATGTCCGTGGGGTTCTCGCGGTAGTTCTGCTGTGTGAAGCCGACGGTCGCGATCTCCGGAGCGGTGAAGACGTTCGAGGCGACATTGCGCAGCTTGAGCGGCTGCACGGCATCGCCGAGAGCGTGCGACATCGCGATCCGGCCCTGCATCGCCGCGACCGAGGCGAGCGGGAGGACGCCGGTGCAGTCGCCCGCGGCATAGATGCCCGGACGCGAGGTGCGGGAGACGCCGTCGACGACGATGTGTCCCGACTCGCTGACCTTGACCCCGGCGGCTTCGAGTCCGAGGTCGGCGGTGTTGGGGATCGAGCCGACGGCCATGAGGCAGTGCGAACCTTCGACCCGGCGGCCGTCGGCGAGAGTGACTTCGACCCCGTTCTCGGTGCGCTTGACCGATTCGGCACGGGAGCGGGAGAGAACGTTCATGCCCTTGGCGCGGAAGACGGACTCGAGGACGTCTGCGGCGTCCTCGTCCTGCCCTGGCAGGACCTTCTCGCGCGACGAGACAAGGGTGACGTTCGCTCCGAGCGCGCGATACGCCGAGGCGAACTCGGCACCCGTGACACCGGAGCCGACGACGATGAGGTGTTCGGGCAGCTCTTCGAGTTCGTAGAGCTGCGTCCACGAGAGGATCCGCTCGCCGTTGGGCTTCGCGGTGTCGAGTTCGCGGGGGTGGGCGCCGACGGCGAGCAGGATCGTCGAGGCGCGCAGCGTGTACTCGGTCCCGTTCTTTTCGACGACTTCCACCCGGTCGCGGTCGACGAGCTTCGCGCTGCCCTTGATGACCTTGACGCCGGCGCGGATGAGCCCGTCGTGGATGTCGTCGGCCTGAGCGTCGGCGAGGGAGAGGATGCGCTCATTGACGGCTTTGAGGTCCGCGACCACTCGGTCGTGGTCGGGGGTCTCTTCGTGGTCGTCGTCGGCGGCGGTGATCCGGATGCCGAGGCTCGCCGAGCGCGTGATCTCGTCCATCATCTCCGCCGTGGCGATGAGGGACTTCGAGGGCACGACGTCGGTGACGACGGCGGCGCCGCCGCAGCGATTGCGTTCGATGAGCATGACGTCGGCGCCGAGCTGGGCGGCGGCGAGAGCGGCTTCGTAGCCGCCGGGGCCTCCGCCGATGACGACGACGCGATCTGCTGCGGATTCAAATTCTTCGTTCACGGCTCAATCCTCTCAAATCGCCGAGGCCTGGGCGAATGAGCACTCCGGGTGCTCCTGGGCGGTGCCGACGAGCACCCGCGCGGTGAAGTTCAGGCCTCGGTCCCCTCGGCGTCGGTCGCAGCTGCCGCCGCGGTCGCCTCGGCGATGTCGACGACCTCGGCGGTGTCACGGTGGAGGGCGGAGAGGGTGACGTAGGACTGCGCGTTCGCCCGGACCTTCTCGACCGCGTCGTCGGTCATCTCCCGGCGCACCTTGCCGGGGACGCCGGCGACGAGCGAGCGGGGCGGGATGTCGGTGCCCTCGAGCACGACGGTGCCGGCGGCGATGAGGGACTCCGTGCCGATGTGCGCGTCGTTGAGGACGGTCGCGTGCATGCCGATGAGGACGTCATCGTCGACTCGCGCGCCGTGGACGAGGGCCTGGTGGCCGATCGACACGCGGCGGCCGATGACGACGGGTTTGCCCTCGTCGGTGTGCATGACGGTGTTGTCCTGGACGTTCGAGTCCTCGCCGATCGTGATCGGCGCCTTCTCGGCCCGGAGCACGCAGCCGTAGAAGATTCCGGCGCCCCGCTCCACGCGGACGTCGCCGACGAGGGTGGCCCCCGCGGCGACGAATGCTCCGGGATCGATCTGCGGGGTGTGCCCTCCGACCGAGATGATGCGTGCCTGCGAATCCGTCATGAGTCCTCCATCGGTTCTCTCGTCCACGTTCGGGCGTTCTGTGCGCTCGCCGTCCGCATCGCTGGGCCTCACAGCTTCGTGAGAGCCGGCGATGTGAGCGCGGCGCTGCGGACGCCGCCGCTGCCAGTCTACTCACGCCCGGGGTCGCGGTCGGCGGCGTCCTGCGGATCGGAACCTGCTCCCGGTTCCGGGCCGCGGGGCTTCACGCTTGGGGTCCTGGACTGCACATTCGGGGCCCTCGACTGCACATTCGCGGTCCTGAACTTGGACGTGACGCATGGGCCCTGGACTTCATGTGTTCGGCGGGGTCCATTCACTTCGAGGACACCCGGCTTCTGCAGAGTGAGACGCGTGATGGACGGATTTGCGTCAAGGACCCCATAGCAGGAGAATGGGCAGAATATTTGTCAGAAACTTCACACTGCCAGACTCTTGTGCGCCCAAAACGGGTATGTGAACCTTGACTGTGAGAGTTTGCGCGCCGCTCTTGACGTGCGCGCACACCAAGTTTCACTCATCTCCGTCGAAAGGTCACCATGGATTGGCGACATCGTGCAGCGTGCCTCAATGAGGATCCGGAACTGTTCTTCCCCATCGGGAACACGGGACCGGCCCTGCTTCAGATCGAAGAGGCCAAGACTGTGTGCCGTCGCTGCGAAGTGGCCGAGACCTGCCTCCAGTGGGCTCTCGAATCCGGACAGGATGCGGGTGTCTGGGGCGGACTGAGTGAAGACGAGCGCCGCGCGCTCAAGCGTCGTGCCGCCCGGGCACGCCGCGCAGGCTGACAGCGCGTCACACGCGTTCGCCGCACCCCTGGTTCCCCGTCAGAGTCCCCTGCTCCGACCACGATCACCGTGATCGGAGCTGGGGACTCTGTCATGTCCGCACGCCTTCCGCGATGGCACAACCGCCCGAGCACATCGCACTCTTCGCGCCACACCGCACGCGCGTCTGCACATCGCACGCGTGGCGCCACGACATACCCGCAGCGCCACACCGCACGCGCAGCCCAGCACCTCAGCGGCGCAGCGACACAACCTCCCCGTGCACGTGGATGATTCTGCGCTACGGGTGCGGGATGGCGCAGCGGGCGCTCGGTGCAGGACGGCCCATGAGTGGATGATTCGGGCCTGCGCGTGCTCAGTCGTACGAGTCGGGACGCAGCGGCACGTCGAGGATCGCCTCGGTGCCGCCGCCGTCGCGCTCCCGCCACTGGATCGAACCGGCGAGGTCCGCGGAGACGAGAGTCCGCACGATCTGCGTGCCCAGACCGTTGCCCGGGCTCTGCGCGTCACCGAGTCCGACCCCGTCGTCGGCGATCGTGACATGGAGGTGGTCCCCGTCGCGTTCGGGGATGACCCACACGTGCCCTTCGAGGGTCTCCCCCGGTCCGAGGCTCTCCTGCTTCTCGAGCGGGAAGCCATGCTCGATGGCGTTGGTGATGAGCTCGGTGATGGCCAGCGCCAGGGAGGTCGCATCGGCTGAGGAGATCGTCCCGAAGCTGCCGCGTCGCTGGAGGCTGACCTGGACGAGCGGACTCGTCAGCTCCGGGGTGAGCCGAAGCCCCTTGTCGACGACCTCGTCGAAGTCGACCTCCGATTCCACTCCCTGACTGAGCACATCGTGGACGACGGCGATGATCGAGACCCTCCGCATCGCCTCCGACAGCGCAGCCTTCGCGGCAGGGTTGTCGATGCGCCTCGTCTGCAGGCGCAGCAGCGCGGAGACCGTCTGCAGGTTGTTCTTCACCCGATGGTGCATCTCCTTGATCATCGCGTCGCGGGAGAGCAGCTCGCGCTTGCGCCGCCTGATCTCCGAGACGTCGCGGGCGAGCACGATCGCCCCGGTCCGCTGCCCGTCGTCGGTGAGCGGGATCGCCCGCAGCGACACGCTTGTGCGCCCGACCTCGAGCTCGGTGCGCCAGGGCGCGCGGCCGGTGAGCACGAGCGGCAGCGTCTCGTCGACCTGTCGGAGCTCCGTGCTCAGAGTCGAGACCACCTCGGCGAGGTAAGCGCCCTCGATCTCGCCCCCGTGCCCGAGACGGTGCATGAGCGAGACCGCGTTCGGGGAGGCGTACTGGACGCGTGAGTCACGGTCGAGGACGAAGATGCCGTCACCGACCCGCGGTTCGCCGTGGCGGACTCCGCTCGGCGCCTCACGGTCGGGGAACGCCCCCTGCGCGATCATCGTGAGCAGAGCCATCGCTGCCTCACGGTAGTGCTTCTCCAGACGTGACGAACCCCGCCGGCGCAGATCTTCCGAGTAGCGGACGAGGATCGCGATCGTCTCCCCGTGGCGGACCAGCGGCACCGCCTCCGCACACACCTCGGTCTCCTCGGTGCCCACGCCCACGCCGAGGCACTTCGCCGGTGCGACCTCGGTCACGAGCTCCCCCGACCGCACCGCGGCGCCGAGGAGGTCCTTCTCCAGACCCGTCGCCCGAGCACCGAGGAGGTCCCGGTTGAACAGCGTCGGGCCCGTGGTCGGCCGCGCATGCGCGACGACCGTGTACGCCCCGGATGCCGAGGGTACCCAGAGCACGAGGTCGGCGAAGGAGAGATCGGCGATGAGTTGCCAGTCCCCCACGAGGAGGTGGAGGTACTCGACATCGGCCTCGTCGGTGATGCCTTCGGCGGCGAGCTGTTCGTTGAGCACGGTGTCCCTCTCGGTGGTCCTCGTCAGCGGTCCGGCGAATCGTCAGCGGGCTCGGGGTCCGACCCCGAGCCCGCTGAGACGAACGCTATCATCAGGCGCTGTGCTCGGACTCCCAGGCCGAGGACCGCACCACACCGCGCATCATGCGCAGGAGCACCGACAGGGGCGCCTGCGTGACGGTCTCCAGCGCGAGGACGGTCTCGATGGTCTCGAGCACGCGGGCGGCGACCGTCTCGTTGCGTTCGAGCCATTCGCTCAGCCGCTGCTTCGCACGTTCGTCGGGGCTGCCCGAGATCGGCGAGTCCGTGGCCGCGATGACGGAGCCGGCGACCGAGAGGATCGCGGAGTAGAAGTCGTCGCGCAGGGAACCGCGGGCCAGCGCCGACCAGCGGTCGGAGCGGTCGAGGTCTCCGATGAGCGCGAGCACCTGCGAACCCGAGAACATGTCGTTGACGGCGTAGTACACCTCGGCGACATCCTCGGCGGACTCGTTGGTCCGCGCTGCGAGCTGGGTGATGTCGAGGAGGGCGAACTCGTCGAGCAGAGCAGCCGCGCGCCATGCGAGCTCCTCGGGCACACCGTCGTCGATGTAGCCCTGTGCCTTGGCCTGCATCGCCTCGGCGTCGAAGCCGTCGACGAGGTCGGGCACACGCGAGCGCAGGGCGGCGACGACCTTGCCGTAGTTCTCGATGCCCGAATCGACGTCGAGGGTGTCCGGGGCCTGCTGGACGAGCCAGCGCGAGGACCGGTCGAGCAGCCGCACGTAGTCGTGCTGGAGCCGGACCTGGACCTCGGTCGGCACCTGGTTGTCGAGCGCGGTGATCGCGTCGAAGAAGTCGTCGAGGCCGAAGATCTCGGAGACGACGACGAAGACGCGTGCGATCTGCGGCACCGAGGCAGGAGTCTCCTCGAGCATCCGGTAGACGTAGGTGAGTCCGCCGCGGTCGACCATGCGGTTGACGAGCTTCGCCGTGGCGATCTCCCGATGCAGCGGGTGCTCGGGGATGAGCTCCCCGTACTGCTCGACGAGAGCGTCGGGGAAGTAGCCTGCGAGCTCCCGCTGCATCCAGGCCTCATCGGGCACGACGCTGTCGAGGATCTCATCGGCGGCGTGCATCTTCGCGTACGCGAGCAGCACCGCGAGCTCCGGGGAGACGTACGAGCTGAACTCGCGCTTCGCAAGCTCCTCGGCATTGGGCAGGAACTCGACCTGGCGGTCGAGGTCGGCGTGCTTCTCGAGGTAGGCGAGCATGCGGCCGTAGGTGCCCGACATCGCCTCCGTCTGCGACCTGGCCTCGCCGAGGAGGACGTTCTGCGAGTAGTTGTTCGCGAGCACCCGTTCGGCGACGTCGTCGGTGAAGGAGAGCAGCACCTTCTCGCGGTCCTCGGCGGCGAACGCCCCCTTCTGCAGGAGGGTGCGCAGCAGCAGCTTGATGTTGACCTCGTGGTCGGAGCTGTCGACGCCGGCGGAGTTGTCGACGGCGTCGGTGTTGATCGCGACCCCGTTCAGTGCCGCTTCGACGCGTCCGAGCTGGGTCACGCCGAGGTTGCCGCCCTCGCCGATGACCCGTGCCCTGACCTCGTCGCCGTTGATCCGGATGGCGTCGTTCGACTTGTCGCCGACGTCGGCGTGGCTCTCGTCCGAGGACTTGATGTACGTGCCGATGCCGCCGTTGTAGAGCAGGTCGACCGGCGCGGCGAGGATCTCGGACATGAGCTCGGCAGGGCTCCGCTTGCCGGGCTCGACGCCGATGGCGGCGGCGGCCTCGGGGCTGAGGTCGATCGACTTCGCCGACCGCGAGTAGACCCCGCCGCCTGCGGAGATGAGATCGCGGTCGTAATCCTGCCAGCTCGAGCGCGGCAGGTCGAAGAGGCGACGGCGCTCGACGAAGCTCGCTGCGGCGTCCGGGTTCGGGTCGATGAAGATGTCGCGGTGGTCGAAGGCGGCGACGAGGCGGATGTGCTCGCTGCGGAGCATGCCGTTGCCGAAGACGTCCCCGCTCATATCGCCGATGCCGACGACGGTGAAGTCGTCGACGTCGGTGTTGACGCCGAGCTCGCGGAAGTGGCGTTCGACGGACTTCCACGCACCGCGGGAGGTGATCGCCATCTTCTTGTGGTCGTAGCCGACCGAACCGCCGGAGGCGAAGGCATCGCCGAGCCAGAAGCCGCGGCGCTCGGCGATCGCGTTGGCGACGTCGGAGAAGCGGGCGGTGCCCTTGTCGGCGGCGACGACGAGGTAGTAGTCGTCACCGTCATGGCGCACGACGCGGTCGGGATGGACGACCTGCTGGGTGCCGTCGGAGGCGTAGACGAGGTTGTCGGCGACTTCGAGGAGGCTTTCGATGAAGACCTCGTAGGCGGCCTGGCCTGCGGCCATCCACGCATCCCTGTCGCTCATCGGAGGCAGCTGCTTGGGGAAGAATCCGCCCTTGGCGCCCGTGGGCACGATGAGGGCGTTCTTGACCATCTGTGCCTTGACGAGGCCGAGGACCTCGGTGCGGAAGTCGTCTCGCCGGTCCGACCAGCGCAGGCCGCCGCGGGCGACGGTGCCGAAGCGCAGGTGCACGCCCTCGACCTGCGGGGAGTACACCCACATCTCCAGCGCCGGCTTCGGCTTCGGGACGAAGCTGAGCTCGGTCGGACGGATCTTGAGCACGAGCGCCGTCGGCAGCTCGCCCGAGGCGTTCTGGAAGTAGTTCGTCCGCAGGGTGGCCCGCAGGAGCTCGAGGGAGGACCGCAGCACACGGTCGGCGTCGAGGCTCGCGACGTCGCCGAGAGCGGTCTCGATCGCTTCGTCGAGCCTCGCCATCTCCGCGTCGCGCCCGGCGTCGTCGGCGTCCGGATCGAACTTCGCGAAGAAGTAGTCGACGAGGAGGCGGGAGATCTCCGGGTTGTCGCTGTAGACCTCGCCGACATAGGCGTCGGAGTAGGTGAACCCGGCCTGGCGCAGGTACTTCCCCAGCGCCCGGATGATCGTCACGTGCTGCCAGTCGAGTCCCGCGACGACGAGGCGGTCGAAGACTCCGGCCTCCTTGCGGCCCTCCCACCCGGCGATGAAGGCCTCGGCGACCCGGTCGAAGTCAGCGTCGTCGAGGTCGCGGTCGAACCGCAGACCGAAGTCGTAGATGTAGCGATGGGTGCCGTCGGCGAGGTCGAGCTCGTAGGGCCGCTCGTCGAGCACGGTCGCGCCGAAGGCCGTGAGGTAGGGCAGCACCTCGGACAGGCCCACGCGTCCGTCGCGGTAGAGGGCGAGGCGGATCGGCGCGTCGTCGACGTCGTTGGGGCGGTAGAGGCGCACCGCCGGACCCTCACCGGATTCGATCGCCTCGAAGCGGGCGACGTCGGCGACGGCGTCGGCGGGTGTGTGGTACTCCCCGTATCCAGGCGGGAAGGAGCGCGACCACAGGTCGGCACGGGCCAGGGCCGTCCCGCTGTCCCCGCGTTCGGCGGGAGCGAGGAACGCGTGGACGTCCTCGGACCACGAGCGCACCGCGGCGACGATGCGCTTCTCGACGGTCTCCGGATCGATCTGGGGCAGTTCGGCGTCGCGGGCGACGCGGGCGACGAAGTGGATGCGGGCCAGCGCCGACTCGGTGAGGAGGACGTCGAAGTCGACGCTCTCGGCGTTGTAGAACTGGCGCAGGACCTCCTGGACGCGCACGCGTGCCGCGGTGTCGTAGAGGTCGCGGGGCATGTAGAGGATGACGGAGACGAAGCGCTGGTAGGGGTCGGTGCGGACGAAGACGCGCGACTGGCGGCGCTCCTGCATGTCGACGATCTGCATGACGACGTCGAAGATGTCCTGCGTGTCCTCGTGCATGAGGTCATCGCGCGGGTAGGTCTCGAGGATGCCGAGGAGTTCGTTGGCCGAGTGCGAGCCGGTGGGGAACCCGCTCGCGGAGAGGATCTTGCGCACCTTGCGGTTGATGACCGGGATGTTGAGGACGCTGTCGTTGTAGAACTCGGGCTTGAACACGCCGACGAAGCGGCGTTCGCCGACGATCTCGCCGGTCTCGTCGAAGGTCTTCACCCCGATGTAGTCCATGAACGATCCGCGGATGACGCGGGAGCGCGAGTTCGCCTTCGTGAGCACGAGGACGTGCGGTTCGAGCGCCTTCTCGGCCACGGCGTTCGACAGCGGGGACTTCGCGAGCGGACGCAGGGCCGAGATCCCCAGAGACGTGTGCTCGATCGGTTCGAGGCTGCTTGCCTCCGCGTCGTGGCGGTAGTCGTACTCGCGGTAGCCGAGGAACGTGAAGTGGCCGTCGAGCCAGGTGAGCAGCTCGGCGGCGGCTTCGGCCTCGGAGGCGAGCTCCGGACGCGGCGGCTTGGCATGGAGTTCGGCGGCGATCGACTTCGCCTTCTCGGCCATCGCGGTGGCGTCCTGCGCGGCGGCGGCGACGTAGTCGAGGACGCTGCGCAGCTGATCCTCGAGGGCCGCGAAGTCCTCCTCGGGGAGACGGTCGATCTCGAGCCGGATCCACGACTGCTGTTCGGGGTGGTCGGCGTCCGCCTCGGCGGCGTCCTCGCTGATGACCGGCAGGCCTGCGGTGTCCGCGGAGACGGCGGGCGCCTCGGCGGGTGAGAGCACGGTGAGGTCGCCTCCGCGGCCGTCGACGGCGATGATCGGGTGGTGGACGAGGCGGATGGCACGCCCGCTCGCGGCGAGGTCGGAGACGATCGACGAGACGAGGTGCGGCATGTCGGGCAGCACCATGGCGATCACGGTGTGGTTGTCGAGGAACTCCGGTGAGTCGACCGACGGGTTGTAGATCCGAATGGCGGGAGTGGTGCCGTCATAGTCGATGCCGAGTGCGTAGTGGGTCGCTGCCGCCGCCGCGAGAGCCTCCGCCCCAGCCTCGGCGGTGCCCGGCTCGAACCGGGGGTAGTACGCTTCGATGAAATTCTCGGGGGCGCCCTGCCCCTTCTGCTTCCTCCACTCTCCAGCAATGTCCGAATATGAGACCTGAGACACCTTTACACCTCTACGATCAGCGCACAATTATTGTCGCCGGCTCGTCTGCGGGCCGGCATCCCCAACACTATGCCCAATCGGCGACAAAGGCACGCCGGTCAGCGTGCCGTGATGGGAGCCTGACCTGCTGGCAGACTGGGACCATGCGAACTCTCACACTCAGCCACGACTACACGATCGGACTCACCGATTTCCTCGCCCTCCTCGCCGATGCCGCGACGTGGGAGGCGCTCGGCTCGGAGGCGAGCACCAAGCGGGTCGATCCCGACACCGAGGTGACGGTGCGGACTGCGGTTCCGGCAGGGGAGCTGCCGCCGACGCTGGCCGCACAGCTGCCCTCGGGAGCGGAGCTCGTCGAGATCTACATGGTCCCCGGCGACGTCATCGGGGACGCGGCTGAGGTGAGGATGACCGCCCGGGCGGCCGGCGTGCCCGTCGAGATCGACGCCCTCATCTCCCTGACCGCGCAGGGCACGGGGACGGCGCTGACGATCCGGGCGGAGATCAGCTCCTCGGTTCCGCTCTTCGGTCCGATGATCGAGCAGGCCCTCGTCCCCATCCTCGAGGCCCGGCTCAGGGAGCGGCTCGAGCGGCTCGCCGAGCGCTGAGGCGCCCCGCCCGCAGCTGTGTGGGCTCAGCCGCGGGCGCCCAGGAGGTCGTCGAGTTCGCTGCGGTCGTACCAGAGGAGATCGGACTCGCCGAGGCGGTCCTCGGCTGACCCGATGTCACCGGCACTCAGTGCCTCGTCCCAGACCTCGGCCTCGTCGAGGTGGAAGCTCGCCACCGCATCCATGTCGACTCCCTCGAGGGTGAGGAGGTCGAAGCCCTCGGCGAGCGGCTGACGAGCCGCCGCGGCGGGCGCGTCGTAGGCGACGACGACGCGCGGCGATGGCGGCTGGGCGCCGAGTGCGTCGACGGCAGCCAGGGCGGCGGCGATGCCCATCGCGGCGAACTCGCGTTCCTCGATGTCGTCGGCGCGCAGCCCGGAGACCGTCGCATCCGGGGCGACGGCGATCGTCGCCGTGAGACCTGCGCCGAGTGCGGCCAGGGTCGTGGGAATGTAGCAGCGAACGGCCATGCCCCCATCCTAGGGTGTGCGCAGACGCTCGCGCCTGCGCACCCGCCTGCGGGCCGGCAGCAGGAGTGCGGCGGCCTCCCCGATCTCCCGGGAGAGCACCGACCGCGGATTCGCCTCGAGCAGCGTCCGCCCCGCCAGCAGGGCGGCGTCGACCGTCGCCCGGTCGTCGCTGAGGACGAAGTCGGGAGCCCGCCCGGCGAACCGTTCGAGTGCTTCGCTGATCCGCCGCTGGGCGGGCGCCCCGACCGCCGAGGCACGCACCTTCGTGATTCCGATCCGCATCCGCTCCCGCACCTCCTCGGCCCGGTCGGTGCCGAGGAGGCGCACGAGCTTCTGCAGACCGATGGGGTCTCCTGCGGCGAGGACGACGACGGTGTCGGCGGCCTCGAGGGCGGCCCGGGTCGCGCAGTGGCGGTCGTAGAAGGGATCGGCGAACTCGTCGTCGGGGTCGATCCGATCGGAGACGTCGACGATGACGAGGTCGTAGAGTCCCGCGAGGTCGGTGAGGACGGACCGGAGCACGGCACCGCGCACCTCCGGCCAGCGCTCGGGTCGCGTGAGTCCCGTGACGACGTGGAGGTCATCGCGGACGACGGCGTGCGGCACCGCTGCGACCTCGGTGGGCGGCGACTTCTCCGCGGTGAGTCGGCACAGGCTCGCCAGGTGGGAGGACTCCTCGGTCAGGCCCAGCGTCGTCGCCACCATCGCGCCCACCGTGTCGGCATCGACGATGACGCAGCGGTGCCCGCGTCGGGCCGCATGATCGCCGAGGTTGACGGCCGTGAGGGTGCGTCCGGGAGACGACCCGGTCCCCCACACGGTGACGATCCGACCGGCAGCCCGGGCCCGACCCGGCGGAGTCGTCGGCCGGGGAGGGACGATGGCGCTGCGGGTGACGTCGTCGAGCGCGCGGGCGACGGTGGCCTCATCGGCGGTCGCCGGCACGGAGGCGGTGATGCCGAGACGCCCGAGCGCTGCCGTGTCCGCGCCGACGCCGAGCACCTTCGTGCCCGTCGCAGCGATCTGGGCGACGACCTCCGCGTCGAGACCCGGGAAGTACTCCCCGACGATCGCGATGTCGGCGGCACCGGTGCGGCACAGGGCGAGGAGTTCGATCTCGTCGGCGGGTCGGGCGACGACGTCGACGTCGTCGAGGTCGCTGAGGAGTTCGAAGAGGATGAGGTCGAATTCGAAGTCGACGGCGAGGAGCACCTGGGTCATGGCGCTCCCACCGCTCCGGGCGCCCCGACCACGGAGAGGACGCTGCCGCCGTCGAGTGCGGCCAGCACCTGCGCCAGCGCCTCGGTGGGGACGAACACCTCGATCCGCGCCCCGTCGCCGACTCCGAAGCTGCCGACGTCTCGGGTGATGTGGGCGACCGGGGCCGCGCTGACGAGCTGTTCCGGTTCGGCCTCGGCCTCATCGAGCCCTGAGGAGTCGGGCTGTGCCCACACATCGACGAGGCTGCCGGTGTCGACGACGGAGGGCACCGAGCCGGGCACGTCGATCGCGACGATCCGACCCTCGAGTTCGGCCATCGGCGCCACCGCCGAGGCCGGGACGAGTTCGCCGGGGGCGATGACCGTGCGCACGCTCGTATCCGCAGGCAGCGCGGTCTCTGCTGAAAGGTACTTCTCCCCGACGTCGGCGAGGTTGACCTCGGCGACGACGAGGTCGTCGGCGCTCACCGCCTGACCGGGGACGAGTGCCGCCGCACTCGCCCAGACCCTGGTCGTCGCCGTCGCAGCCCCGACGAGGAGATAGGTCGCGACGATCGCCGCGATGACGAGGACGGCACCGACGAGCAGGCGCGCATCGGTCCAGCGGGGAGGGCGAAAGCGTCTCGAGAGCTCCATTGCATCTCCGATTCGGCAGAATTTTCCATGACAGGAACTGCTTGTGAGTGATAGTATCGAACACCAAACGAGGTCAAAGCAATGATTTCGGTAAAATCAGTCGTCGCGTGGAACTTGGGAGAACCCTCATGGTCGTCGAAAACCGCTTCCTGCCGCTCACCGATGTGGCCGAGCTGCTCAATGTCTCGATCGCTCAGGCCCGTGCCCTCGTGCGCACCGGCGATCTCCGCGCCATCAAGGTCGGCGGCCGCGGGCAGTGGCGCGTCGAGAAGGCCGAGATCGAGGCCTACATCCAGCGGATGTACGAGAGGACCGAGCACGAGATCAAGGCCGGCCTCATCGACGACTGACCGTCGGTCGGCTCCGAGTGACCGTGCGGTCAGACGGCCCACCGGGCTCCGCCGCGCCTCTGCCGCACGCGCGTCGCGCAGACCGCTCGGCCGCCTGCTCATCGATCCCGTCCGCCGCGCGCTAGGCAAAGGGGTTCACCTTCGTCTGCACCGCCGCGATGCGTGCGAGCGGGACGATCCGCCCGGCGATCTCGGCGTAGTCGGCGGCGACCATCTCGAGGTGCCCGCGGACCGTTCCGCGGGAGGCCCTGAGTTCGATGGCGATCTCCTCGTGCATCGCCGCGAGCCGACGCAGAGCCGAGGCCATGCCGAGGCGCTCGAGGACGTCCTCATCCCGACGATGCCTGCGGGTGCCGACTCGGAGTTCGAACACGCCGGCCAGTGAGACGATCGTCGTCTCAGCGGCGGTGAGGACGATGATCCCCGCCCCGAGGGACGTCAGCCTCCCCGTGATCTCGCGGCTGTCGGTCGAGACCCGGATCTCGTGTCCGAGCGCTCCGCGCAGACGCTCGAGGAGCGTGCGCTCGGCGGCATGGGAGGCGAGCTCATCGGCGAGTTCGCCCCGACGGGCGTGACGCTGCTGCCATGCGTGCATGGCTTCGAGGTCGTAGAGGAAGGCATCGATGCGCTCATCCATACGGTGAAGCTTGCCCGAGGCGGTCGCACCGCGCAAGAGCCGACGACGAAACTACAGCGGAGTAGTTATCCCGGGACTGTTGACATCAAACTTCATCAAACGTCAATATAGTCGAACATCACCTATCAAGGATGTTCGACATGTTTCTTCTTGCGCTCTGTGCCATCACCTGGCTCGCTCTGCTCGGGTCGTCGGTGTCCCTGTGGGTCCTGCTCGAGCGGCCGCTCGGAGCGAGCGACCTCGTCATCCTCGTGCTCGTCACCACGGCCGCCGCTGCGTTCGCCCGGCTCGGCCTCATCTCCCTGCTCGGTCTCGCGCTGCGGATCCTCCCGCACGGCCGAGTGCGCTCGTGGGTCTCGGCGCTCGCACTGCGCTGGGCGCCGCGCCTGCTCGGATCGACCATCCTCGCCGCCGTCGCAGTCACCGGCACCGCGGTGACCGGCTCCGCTGCCGACCGGGTCCGTGATCCGAGCGCCGAGGCGGTGTCTGCGACCGCAGCCCTCGACCCCGACCGAGCACCCGATCCGGGGTGGCCGACGATCCCCGCGGACCCGCGGGATCCGGGATGGCCGACGACCGGCCCGGACGATGACGATCGCCTCGGCGATCCCCCACCCCCGACGGACCCACCCGACGGGCCCGAGGCCTCCGACGGCGACGGGACCGCTGACGATGCGGACGAGGCCGATGACCGCGATGGATCCGATTCCCCGCGCACGCACGTCGTCACTGCCGGTGAGAGCCTGTGGTCGATCGCGGGCGGGCTCATCGGGGCGGGCGACTCGCAGGCCGAACTCGTCGCTGACATCTACGCGGACAACCGGGAGGCGATCGGGCCCGACCCCGATCTCATCATGCCCGGACAGCGATTGGTCATCCGCTCATGACCGCCCCTCTCGTCCTCAGCCGTCCTCGCCGCGCCGCGCACAGGGCATCCGTCCCGCGACCGCCGACGACACCCGTCGAACCGATCGCCGACGACGCCGACCGCATCGCCGCAACGGCGACGTCGCTGGCCGTCGCCTGTCTCGAGATCTTCGCCGGAGTGCGGAGGAGCGAGTCGATCGGCCGCTGGGTCGATGCGGAACTGCTCGCGAAGATCGACCGGCGCGCGCGGCTGCGTGCGGAGATCGCCCCGGTCTCCACGGTCCGCGACCACGGCGCCGCACGCACACTGCAGGCGGAACGGGTGCGGGTCTGCCGCGTCCACGCGACCGTCGCCGAAGCGACGGTCATGGTCCGCACCCAGTCTCGGTTCCGGGCTGTCGCGGTCCGCCTCGAGCTCATCGCGAACCGGTGGACGATGACGGCTCTGGAGACGATGTGACGATCGCCCCGAGACGGCTCTCGGGGCGATCATCGGACTCAGCGCAGTCTCAGCGCTTGGCCTTCTTCTTCGCCCGGCGCTGCGCGCGGTTGGCCGGCTGCGGTGTTTCGTCGGAATCGGAGGAGTCCTCGGAGACCGCGGTGCCGCCGTCCTCGGAAGGCGCCGAGAGCTGCATCTTCGGGGTCGTGTGGCGCAGCTCCGCCGCATCGACCTCGACCTCGTCGTCCTCCCCGCCGCTGCCTTCCTGGCGGTTGACGGTCACCTGCAGGGTGTCGGTGAGGCGGACGACGTCCTCCTTGATCCCGTCCTGCATGGTCGTGAACATCTCGAAGCCCTCGCGCTGGTATTCGACGAGGGGATCGCGCTGGGCCATCGCCCGCAGCCCGATGCCGTTCTTGAGGTAGTCCATCTCGTAGAGGTGCTCGCGCCAGCGACGGTCGATGACCGAGAGGACGACGCGGCGCTCGAGTTCACGGGTCGCCTCCTCGCCGAGCTCCTCCTCCCGCTGGGCGTAGAAGACCTCGATGTCGGACTGGATCTCCGCATTCAGGCGGTTCTTCGTGAGGTTGCCCAGTCCTCCGACCTCCTCGGCGAGGTCCTCCTCGGTGATCGAGGGGGTGTAGATCTTGCCGAGGGCCTCGAAGAGCTCGTCGACCTTCCACTCCTCGACGGGTCCGGTCGTCGCCGCCTGGACGTAGGCGTCGATGACCTGCTCGCGGAAGCTCGCGACCTGGTCGGCGAGATCCTCACCGTCG
Source organism: Brevibacterium sp. LS14 (assembly GCF_012027885.1). Taxonomy (NCBI): domain Bacteria; kingdom Bacillati; phylum Actinomycetota; class Actinomycetes; order Micrococcales; family Brevibacteriaceae; genus Brevibacterium; species Brevibacterium sp. LS14. The sequence goes on along the minus strand of NZ_SJXG01000031.1, from coordinate 100,610 downwards.
AGCACCTTCCGCCGCTCGTCGTAGATGACGGTGCGCTGCCGGTTGAGGACGTCGTCGTACTTGAGCACGTTCTTGCGCTGTTCGGCGTTGCGCTGCTCGATCTGCGTCTGGGCCGAGAGGATGGCGCGGGTGACCATCTTCGATTCGAGCGGAACGTCATCGGGGACATTGGCCGTGGCCATGATCCGCTCCGCCGCTCCCGAACCGAACAGGCGCATGAGGTCGTCGGTGAGCGAGAGGTAGAACCGGCTCTCGCCCGGATCCCCCTGGCGTCCCGAACGGCCGCGCAGCTGGTTGTCGATGCGCCGCGACTCGTGGCGTTCGGTGCCGAGGACGTAGAGTCCGCCGAGTTCGACGACCTCTGCGGCCTCCGCCTCGACCTTCTCCTCCGCCTCGGCGAGGACCTCCTGCCACTGCGCCTCGTACTCCTCGGCGTCGTCGACGGGGTCGAGCCCGCGCTTCTCCATCTCGGACACGGCGATGAACTCGGCGTTGCCGCCGAGCATGATGTCGGTGCCGCGGCCAGCCATGTTCGTCGCCACAGTGACCGCGCCCTTCCGGCCGGCCAGCGCGACGATCGCCGCCTCACGCGCGTGGTTCTTGGCGTTGAGGACCTCGTGGCGCACCCCGCGCTTGGCGAGGTGCTTCGAGAGGTACTCGCTCTTCTCGACGCTCGTCGTGCCCACGAGCACCGGCTGACCGGTCTCATGGCGTTGGACGATGTCGTCGACGACGGCGTCGAACTTCGCGACTTCGTTCTTGTAGACGAAGTCCGGCTGGTCGACGCGCTGCATCGGCTTGTTCGTCGGGATGGGGACGACGCCGAGCTTGTAGGTCGACATGAACTCCGCGGCCTCGGTCTCGGCGGTGCCGGTCATGCCCGAGAGCTTGTCGTAGAGCCGGAAGTAGTTCTGCAGCGTGATCGTCGCCAGGGTCTGGTTCTCGGCCTGGACCTTGACCTTCTCCTTGGCCTCGATCGCCTGGTGCAGGCCCTCGTTGTAGCGCCGCCCCTTGAGCACACGTCCGGTGTGCTCGTCGACGATGAGGACCTCGCCGTCGAGGAGGACGTAGTCCTTGTCCTTCTTGAACAGCTCCTTGGCGCGGATGGCGTTGTTGAGGAAGCTGATGAGCGGAGTGTTCTCCGCGTCGTAGAGGTTGCCGATGCCGAGGTAGTCCTCGACGCGCTCGATGCCGGGTTCGAGGACGCCGACGGTGCGCTTCTTCTCGTCGACCTCGTAGTCCCGGTCGGCCTTGAGGCGGCCGACGACCTTGGCGAACTCCTCATACCATCGGTTCGCGTCGCCCTCGGCGGGGCCGGAGATGATGAGCGGGGTGCGGGCCTCGTCGATGAGGATCGAGTCGACCTCATCGACGATGGCGAAGGAATGGCCGCGCTGGACGAGCTCCTCGGCCGACCACGCCATGTTGTCGCGGAGGTAGTCGAAGCCGAACTCGTTGTTCGTGCCGTAGGTGATGTCCGCGGCGTACTGCTTCCGTCGCTCGTCGGCGGGCATGTTCGCCTGGATGCAGCCCGTCTCCATCCCGAGGAAGCGGAAGACGCGGCCCATGAGCTCCGACTGGTAGGTCGCGAGGTAGTCGTTGACGGTGATGATGTGGACGCCGCCGCCGGTGAGCGCGTTGAGGTAGGCGGGGGCCGTGGCCACGAGCGTTTTGCCCTCACCGGTCTTCATCTCGGCGATGTTGCCGAGGTGGAGTGCGGCTCCGCCCATGAGCTGGACGTCGAAGTGCCGCATGCCCAGTGTCCGGCCCGAGGCCTCGCGCACCGCGGCGAAGGCCTCCGGCAGCAGCGAGTCGAGTGATTCGCCGTCCTCAACGCGCTTGCGGAAGCGGTCGGTCTCCTCGCGCAGCTCGGCGTCGGACATCTCGCCGAACTCGTCGGACAGCGCATTGATCGCGTCCGTGTACCGGCGGAGCTTCTTGAGCGTGCGGCCCTCACCGGTGCGCAGAAGCTTCTCGAGGATATTAGCCACTTCTCTCCTAAACGGCGCTGGACGCCTGACGACAACTCGAACGACTGTATAGTCCCTAGCTTAATGGCACGTGAGTGCCCGCCACATCCAGTGCGTCCGCCCCGAGCCACCTCCCCATCGCCGAAAGCTCCGCCACGAGCTCGTCGCAGTGCTCCTCGCCGGGCTCCCAGGTCACCCGGTGGGCGCGGAGGACCCCGGCCGCCCGATCGCGGTGGAGGTCGACGCGTCCGACGAGCCGATCGCCGAGGAGGAAGGGCAGGACGTAGTATCCGTGGACCCGCTTCGCGGCCGGGGTGTAGATCTCGATCCGGTAGTGGAAGCCGAAGAGCCATTCGATGCGCCGTCGGTAGAAGACGAGGGGGTCGAAGGGGGCGAGCAGCGCCCGCGCCGCGACGGTGCGCGGAGTCCTCGCCGCGTGCCACTTGAGCGCCGGAGTGCCCTCGACGTCGACCTCGACGAGCTCCCCCGTGGCGAGGAGGACCTCGATGGCCGCATCGGTCGGGGCCTGCAGCTGGCGGAAGTAGTCGGCCAGACAGTCGGGTCGGGCGACCCCGAGGGCGCGGGCGGCGATCCGGGTGAGCGCGAGGACGTCGTTGTCCCTGCCCGAGATCCCCCGTCGGCGCGCCGCGTCCGATGTGCGCAGACCGAGCTCGGGGTCGGCGTCCGTGCCGTAGGACAGCGGAGTCTCCCCGAGCAGGGGGCTGACGTCGCGGGGCAGGGCGTAGAGGCGTTCGAAGTGGTCGTTGCGTCCGGCCGCGCTCACTGCTCCCGCCGCGAACAGGGCCTCGAGCGCCATCTTCACCTGACTCGGATTCCAGCCCCAGTGGCCGCGGTGGCGTTCGGGGATCTCGTGGTCGACGAGCTCGGCGGCGGTGCGCGCGGTCTGCGGACCCGCTGCCAGTGCGTCGAGGAGTGCTGACTGCAGGCGGCGGAACTCCTCTCCGGTCTGCGGGTCGCGCTGCCCGTAGTCGTTGCGCCACCATTCGGCGCGGCTGCGGTCGAAGTGCCGCCAGGTCTCCGGGGGGACGAACGCCGCGGCGTGCGCCCAGTACTCCACGCCCATCCGCGGCGCACGGTAGAGCAGACGGTCGAGACGGGCGCGCTCGTAGGGTCCGAGCCGGGAGTAGAAGGGAAGGTAGTGGGAGCGCACGACCCGGGCGACGGAGTCGATCTGCGCCAGCCCCATCCGGGCGAACGTCGCCTTGAGATGACGGGCGGTGACCTGCTCCGGTCGCGGACGGTCGAGGCCGGTGGCGGCGATCGCGGTCCTCCGCGCCGCTGCGAGAGACATTCGCTGCATGGGCCCACCCTAGGCCACGGCACCGACACGGCGGTCTCGGCACTCTTGTGAGCGCACCGGTCCGGCGGGCATCGAGAGCCAGGGGCGAGCGATGACCGAACGGCTGAGGCGGATCGGCCGAACGGCCGAGGTGAGAGGGCTTCCTGCCGGGAAGGATGGGAGACCCAAGCGGACAACTGCACAGAACAGGACATCACCATGAAGAAGGTCGTCATCGCCCTCACCGCCACCCTCTCCGTCTTCGCCGTCGGCATCGGCGCGCTCTTCCTCTGGGAGTACCGGTCGAAGGCCCAGCTCGAGGCACAGGTCGAGGACTACCTCGGCGCCTGCGATCTCTCCCCGACGGCGATGGACGTCCGCGGCCGCCCCTACATCCTCTCCGCGATGTCGGACCGGGCGGAGCTCACCTACGTCGACATCGCCCCGCAGCCGGGCATGACGAAGGACCAGCTGCTCATCCAGGAGCTCAAGGACGGCAGCGCCGAGCGCGTCCGCCGCTTCGTCACCTTCGCCTACCCCTCGCAGGATGCCGCCCCGATCACCGAATCGGACGGGTCCTTCTCGGATCGCGCGCGCATCGACGGCACCCCGGTGACGTTCTCGGGAACCGCCGCCGACGGCACGCTCACGGTCTTCGCCGACGGCCGACCCATGGGTGAGCTCAGGCTCCCGCGCGACGTCGCACTCCGGGGCGTGTTCGCCAACGAGGCCGGGGTCGCCGCCGAGCTCGAATACGCCGCGAACCTCTGCGGATGAGTCAGCCGCGGCGACTAGACTGGGACGCGATGAAGACCGTCCTGCCCTGGCTGTGGATCGCGCCGCTGCCGCTCACCCTCCTCCTCGATGTCACATCGGACGGAGGCTGGCCGATCCTCGTCGGCAACCTCGTCGCCGTCACGGTCGCGCTGCCCGCGCTCTGGCTCGGGCAGCGCGCCGCCGCACCGCGTCCCGCCTTCCTCCGCCTCGCTGCCGCAGCACTCATCGTCGCAGCCGGCGTCGTCGCCGTCTCCCAGCTGCTCAGCCTCACAGTGCTCTGGCTCTCGCTCGTCGCCCTCGCACACCTCTCCCGCCGCTTCACCGACCCGCTGTCGGTGGCCCTCCTCACCGTCCTCGCCCTCACCGCGGTCGTCGTTCCCGGTCTCATCCCCGGCGACGGCCTCACCTTCGCCTTCGGTGCCTCGACGCTCGTCGTCGCGGCACTGGCTCTGGGTCTGCTCATGCGGATGTTCGACCGTTCCCTCCATCAGCGCCAGGCCACCGCCGCCGAGGCGGAGCGCCGTCGCATGGCCACCGACCTCCACGACCTCGTCGCCCACGAGGTCACCGGGATCGTCGTCCTCGCCCAGGCCGCCTCGCGCGCCGAGGATCCGTCCGTGCTGCGGGCAGCGCTCGGGCGCATCGAGGAATCGGGGTCGCGTGCCCTCGAGGAGATCCGCTCCCTCGTCGCCTCCCCGGCCGGCACCGCCGCCGCGGCACCGACGGCACCGACCGCGCCGACCGCTGCGGGACCCGAGGCGCTCGAGCGACGACGCCTCGACGCAGAGCGGCATCGACCTCCCCGCGCCCGTGCCGACCGCCGTGTGGGCGACGCTCGACCGCGTCCTCGTCGAGGCTCTGACGAACGTCCGTCGGCACGCGGGCCCGGGGGGCGCACGTGTCCATGACGATCGCGAGCTCTCCCGACGCCGTCGCCCTCACCGTTGAGAGCACCGGAGGCCTCGGCGGCATCGGCCGCGGCGGCGGGACCGGTCTGCACGGTCTGCGGACCCGGGTCGAGGACCTCGGCGGGGACCTCACCGCCGGGCCGATCGACGGTGCCTGGCGGTTGCGCGCCCGACTCCCGCTCGCCGCAGCCCCTCCGTCCGGCGGCACCCTCTCGCCCGGCGGCACCCCGTCCGCACATGCCCGCCCCCACACCCCCGAGAGCGGAGACCGCCCATGATCAGAGTCCTCGTCGTCGACGACCAGGAGATGGTGCGGATGGGCTTCACGCTCATCCTCGACGCCGATCCGGAGATGACCGTCGTCGGCCAGGCCGCCGACGGGGTCGAGGCGATCGGTCTGGCGAAGTCCGAGGCTCCCGATGTCATCCTCCTCGACATCCGCATGCCCCGCCTCGACGGACTCGCAGCCCTCCCCCGGCTCACCCCGCTGGCGAAGGTCATCATGGTGACGACCTTCGACGACGAGGACTACGTCGACTCCGCACTCGCCGGCGGCGCCAGCGGCTTCCTCCTCAAGGACGCCGGCCCCGACCTGCTGCTCGCCGGGGTCCGTGCCGCGGCCGCCGGCGACGCCCTCATCTCCCCCTCGCTCACCCTCGACCTGCTCAGCCGTCGCACGGGGTCGGCCCCTGCCCACGACGACCGGGTCGCGCGGCTGAGCGACCGCGAGGCCGAGGTCGCCCGCCTCGTTGCGACCGGACGGACGAATCAGGAGATCGGGGCCGAGCTCTTCATCTCTCTCGGCACCGTCAAGACGCATCTGGCGAACATCCAGGCGCAGCTGGGGGCGCGCAACCGGGTCGAGATCGCCGCTGCGATGTGGGAGTCGGGAGCGATGAATCAGCCGAACGGCTGAGTGCCTCCGGCCACGCGGCCGATCGAATCCGCCTCGGCGCCGACGAGGATGGATCCCATGAACTCAGAACCGATGACACTCTCATCCCACGACGTCACTGCCGCCCCGACGCGGCGCCCCCGCCGCATCGCCGCCCTCGATGTCCTGCGCGGCTTCGCCCTGTGCGGGATCATCCTCGTCAACCTGCCGCCGCTCTTCGGGCTCAGCTCCGTCACCGCCGACGGCGAGGTCCTCCCGCTCTACGCACTCAGTCAGGACCTCGTCCAGAACCGCTTCTTCCCGATCTTCTCGTTCCTCTTCGGCATCGGCTTCGGCATCATGTGGCTCTCGGCCAGCCGTCGCAGCCCCCGCCCTCGCCTCGCGCTGCTGCGCCGATTCCTCTTCCTCGGCGTCCTCGGCGCCCTCCACATGCTCCTGCAGCCCGGCGAAGCGCTTCTGCCTTATGCGATCGCCGCGCTCGTCGTCCTCCTGCCCTCGACGTGGATCCCCGCCCGCCTGCTCGCGCCGGTGACGGCCTCCGTCGGTGCGCTCCTCCTTCTCGCCGGCGTCGCGACCGGCGGCGGTATGGCCATCATCCCGGGACTCTTCCTCGTCGGCTTCGCCACCGGCTACACCGACCTCGTCCGCCGCAGCCTGGCGCGCCCCGGTCTCCTCGCCCTCATCGGTGGCCTGGCCGCCGCCGTCACGGTCGCAGGCTTCCTCCTCACGGACTTCCAGACCCGGCAGATCGACCAGTGGATCAACGCCTCACTCGGCATGACGATGGCTCTGAGCTTCGTCACCGGCATCATGCTCCTCATGCGCACCCCCGCCGAGGCGGTCCTCACCCCCGTGCTCGCCCCGCTGGGTCGGATGGCGCTGAGCAACTACATCGGCGCAACCCTCCTCCTCGTCGGCGTCCGCTTCCTCGTCCCCGACCTCGCCGCGTTCGACGACCAGGGCGGCTACCTCGCCGGACTCGTCGTCTGCGCCGGGATCCTCGCCCTCCAGATCGTCGTCTCCGCGCTGTGGCTGCGCGTCTTCTCTCAGGGCCCGCTCGAGCGCCTCTGGCGCCTCGTCACGTGGGGTCGCGGCAGGACCGAGAGCGCTCCCGCGTCCGCGCACTGACAGCCGAAGGGCGGCCATCCCCGTGGGGACGGCCGCCCTGTCCGTGCGCCGACTCGCAGTCGGTGCCGGCGCGCCCGAGCGCGCAGGCACGGCGTCTCAGTCCGTCAGCGCCTCTTCCGGGGCGAGCTCCTCATCGAGGGCGATGACGCCGTAGCTCCAGCCCTTGCGGCGGTAGACGACCGAGGGCTTCTGCGAGGCCTCGTCGATGAAGAGGTAGAAGTCGTGTCCGACGAGCTCCATCCGGTTGAGCGCCTCCTCGATGCCGATCGGGGCGGCAGCGAACGACTTCTCACGAAGGACGACTGGGGAGTCGCCCTCGGCCTTGATCCGTCCGTTCGTCCGATCGGGGCCTGCGGCCGCGTCGGTCTCGGCGGACTCCGTCCCACCGTCCGTGGGGACGATCGGGTCGGCCACGGGCATCTTCGCGAGCGCCTCAGCGGTCGACTCCTTGCGGTGATGGCCGGCACGGGACACCTTGTTCCGGTCTCTGGCCCGTCGGAGTCGTTCGACGAGCTTCGCCCAGGCGAGGTCGAGGGCGGCGTACTTGTCACTGGCCATCGCCTCGGCGCGGATCACCGGACCCTTCGCCACGACGGTGAGCTCGACCCGCTCACTCGTCTCCGGCTGCCGCGTGTTCTTGTCGTGAGCGACGTGGACCTCGACACGCTGCGCCCTCGGTGCGAGCTGCTCGACCTTGGCGATCTTGTCTTCGATGTGCGCGCGAAAGCTGTCGGAGATGGTCAGTTGGCGTCCGGTGACAACAATGTCCATGATGGGTCCTTAGCGACTCGTTCTTCGGAGGAATCCGATCCCATTCCCTTGGATGGGTAAACACCGTTATACAGTAAAGGGAGAGACAAATCGAGTGCCCCCACGGCCGAGCCCGATGACCGCGGCTGCAGTGGGCCTGACCTGCACCGATGTCAAGACGCGTGTGCTTTCGGCCAAGGTTGCGCCGGTGGTCGAGAAATCGTCGACGAGCAGCGTCGTCGGCATTTCCCGGCCGATCTCGGCGGCGTAGTCGGGAATGAGGAATTGCGACTGCCGGGCATTCTCCGCCCGGGCGTGGGCGCCGAGTCCGACCTGATCGTGTCGTCGCCTCGCGACGAGGACGTCGGCGACGACGAGCGAGAGCTCCGGTGAGAGCGCTGCCGCGCGGCGCGCGAGGACTGCGGTGTGCGACCCGCCGCGACGCCGCTTCGCCTGCTCCGAGCTCGGGGCGGGCACGACGCGCACCGGGCCGCCGGAGTGGCCGACGAGGTCGAGGGCCGCGACGATCGAACGGGCGAGGCCGAGCGCGAGGGGGTCGAGGATGTCGCGCCGCCCATTGTCCTTGAAATTGACCACCATGTGGGACAGGCGCGAATTGTATTCCGAGACCCCGACGACGGGCAACGTGGCGTACCGCGTCTCCATCGCCCGCGGGATCCCGCCGAGGAGCTGGAGGCACGTCGTGCACAGCGAGACGGTCTCCCGCCCGCATCCCGCGCAGCGCCGCGGCAGGAAGAGTTCGGAGAGCTCGCTGAGCAGACCCATGTCCGTCCTCAGCCGGGGTAGGCGGGATCCTTGGCGGTGACGTCGATGAGCTTCTGCCACGCGTTGGAGTTGTACGAGTAGATCTCCCCCGCGCTGCTCGTGACGAGGATCGATCGACCGTCCTCTCCGGCGGCGATGCGGTCCCCGCCGCCGGGCAGCTGTCCGAGCTGCTCGGGTGGTCCGGAGACGCCGACGCGGTAGGGCTGGACGGTCTCCCCCGGCAGCTGGGCGAGTGCGGCGAGCGAGGTCGAGCCCGCCCAGGAGATGTCCCTGATCTCCGTGAAGTACGAGCCGACCTGGAGCGGGGCGTCGGCGAGCGCGGACGACGGGTTGCCCGCCCGGTCGCGGGGAATGCCGACGACGTCGATGCGCGCGGGCTCGCTGCCCTGCCGGCTGAGCACCGCGAGCCGTGTGCCGTCGCGGGAGACCTCGAGGTCGAGCAGGTCCCGACCGGAGAGGAAGTCCGCGGACACCCGGTAGACCTCGTCGTCGCGGCCGACGGCGATGATCTCGCCCTTGTTCTTCCGCTCCCCCGTCCAGATCGTGTTGAAGCGGTCGATGCTCGGGCCCTCGAGCGACTCACCGCTGAGCACGGTGCGCGCTTCGGACGAATCGGCTTTGAGACGGCGGAGGTTCTTCCCGCCCTCGGAGAGGTAGGAGTAGATCGAGTCGTCGAAGGACACGGCCGGGTCGCTCGCCTCGGCGCCCTTGAGGTCCGGACTGTTCTCCACCCTCGCCACGGTCGTGCCCGAGATCCGGGAGATCCGGTTCTCGGCGATGACGACCGGCGGTCCGTCGACCTGGACCGAGGAGTCGGTCTTCGGCTGCAGGCTCTCCGAGACGACCTGACCGCCGATGCTCAGCTCGACGCTCGAGATCGAGGGGATCGCTTTGAGGGTGGAGGAGATCTGCTGGCGGATGAGCCCCTTCTCCCTGTCCGTCGGTGCCGGGGTGAGGTTGCCGAGCGAGACTCGGGCGACTCCGCTCTCGATGGTCACGACGTTCGAGTCGGCGAGCTTCGCCCCGTCGGGAGCCGCTGTGACGACGGCGCCGGCGAGGTAGGGGGCGGGACCGGCGAGGAGTTCGTTGATGATCGCCGTCGGCGTCGACGAGGAGCGGAGGAACCACCGCGAGTCGGGCACGAGATAGGAGAAGTCGGAGGTGAAGAACTCGAGCGAGTAGTTGAGGAAGATCGTGCGGAACGTCGTGCGGGAGACGAGGAGTCCGTTGGGCGCCGAGGAGATCCGCCACTCCCCGTTCTCCTGCCGGAGGGAGAACTCGAGGTTCGACCGCGTGTTCGGCGTCGCCGAGGAGAAGACCCCTGAGGAATCGACGATGCCGACGACGGGGGCGGACATCGTCAGCGTCTTCTGATCCGAGGTCACCTCGTAGTTGAGGGAGTCGATGTCCGTGTCGCCGGGGAGCACGGAGACGGAGGCGAGCGGATTCCACTCCTGGGCCTCGGCCTCGGTGAGGAACGACTTCGCGACGGCGAAGTTGTTGCCGGTTCCGGCACCCGCGGCGAGGAAGCCGCGGACGATCTCACCGACGCTGTCGCCGGGTTTCGGCCCGTCGGGGATGCGCGCGCTGTCGGCGCCGGGGTCGTTCGATCGGGCCTCGAGGTGCCCGACGGGTGAGCTCGTCGGGATCGACGAGCACGCCGAGAGCACGAGCCCGAGCAGCACAGCGAGGACGATGGCGGCGAGTCGCCGCAGGTGTCCGGTCGTCGTCATGGGCGTCCCTCCTGTGTCTCCGCGGGCGGTTCCTCGACCGTGCCGGTCGCTGCCGTCGCCGGCTGCTGTGCCGCCGCGTGCCGTGCCCCCGACTGCTCCGGGGCGGTTGCGGCGGCAGCGGGCGCTGCCTGCGCGGTGCGACCGCCCGACCTCTCCGGCGCAGCGTCCGCGTCGGGTTCGGTCTCGACGACGATCGGGATCGATCCGGTCTGGATCCGCACCGAACCGTCGGATGACAGCGGCCCGGCGACGAGCGCGGCACCGCGGATCTGGGCGTCGCGCGGCGGCAGAGGCAGCGGCGAGGAGGTGATCTCCTGGTCCGGTCGCCGGGGGATCGTCAGCCGGAAGCACGACCCCTCCCCCGGGTTGCCCCACACCTGGAGCCAGCCGTTGTGGAGGTGCGCGTCCTCGAGCGAGATCGCCAGGCCGAGGCCCGAACCGCCCAGGGTCCGCTTGCGCGCGGGGTCGGCCCGCCAGAACCGGTCGAAGACGTGCTCGACCTGCTCCTCGTTCATGCCCACGCCGTGGTCGCGCACGCTCACCGCCACCGCCTCGGCGTTCGAGGCGACGTAGACGTCGATCGGCTTGCCCTCGCCGTGCTCGATGGCGTTGACGACGAGGTTGCGGATGATCCGGGTGATGCGCACGCGGTCGATCTCGGCCATCACCGGCGACGAGGGGGCGTGGACGACGATGTGCGTCGACATCTGGTCGGCGACCATCGAGACGTTCTCGATGACCGAGGTGACGATCGCGCAGACGTCGACGGGTTTGGCGACGAGGGCGGCGGCGCCGGCATCGTAGCGGGAGATCTCGAGCAGGTCCGAGAGCAGGCTGTCGAAGCGCTCGGCCTGCGAGTTGAGCAGCTCGGCACTGCGGGCGGTGACCGGGTCGAGGTCGTCGCGGGCATCGTAGATGAGGTCCGCGGCCGCGCGGATCGTCGCGAGCGGCGTGCGCAGCTCGTGGGAGACGTCGGAGACGAACTGCCGCTGAAGCACGGACAGCCGTTCCATCTGCTGGATCTGGTGCTGGAGGGTGTCGGCCATGTCGTTGAAGCTCTCCCCGAGCACGGCGATCTCGTCGTTGCCGTGGACGGGCATCCGCTCGTCGAGGTCGCCGTCGGCGATGAGCCTGGCCACCTCGGCGCCGGTGCGCACGGGGGTGACGACGAGCCGGGTGACGATCCACGCGACCGCGCCGACGAGGACGACGAGGACGAGGGCGGCGACGAGCATCGAGCGCTGGACGAAGTCGAGCGTGTTCTGCTGCTCGCGGAGGTCGCCCAGGTAGTAGAGCTGGAACTGCCCCGCACCGGGGATCGTCAGCTCCTGGGTGATGAGCAGGCCCGGTCCCGCATCGCCGGGCAGACTCACCGACTGGTAGAGCATGTCATCGGTAGGGGCCTGTCCGATGGCCGCCTGGAGATCGTCGCTGACGGGCATCGCCGACACGGAGCCTGCGGAGGAGTCCATGCCCGCGCTGATCGTCGAGAACGCGGAGTTCGGGTCCTTCGGCTCGAGCGAGAGCGCGTAGACGGACCCGGTCGACCGGTTGTAGATCGACGACAGCTGCGCTGAGAGGTTCTCCTGGGTGATCGCCTGCCCGTCGGCGGGGGCGACGCTGCGCAGCTCGGAGACGATGTTCGACGCCTGCCCGGAGAGCGAGTCGAGTCGGGTGTCGAAGAGTCCGCGGGAGATCTGCTGGGACATGTACGTCCCGACGCCGAAGATCGCCACCGAGGTGAGGATGATGGTGAGGACGACGATGCGGACCTGGAGGGAATAGCTGAAGGACCTGCGGACGAACTCCCAGAACGTCTTCAGACTCTCAGCGGTGGTGCGGAGGGCTCCGCGCACGGCGGAGGAGGGTTTCACGCGGCTCGGCCTGCCTTGTATCCGACGCCGCGCACCGTGACGATGATGTCCGGCTTCTCCGGGTCACGTTCGATCTTCGAGCGCAGACGCTGCACGTGGACGTTGACGAGGCGGGTGTCCGCCGCGTGCCGGTATCCCCAGACCTCCTCGAGCAGGGTCTCCCGGGAGAACACCTGCCACGGCTTGCGAGCGAGCGCGACGAGGAGGTCGAACTCGAGCGGGGTGAGCGAGATCGGCGCCCCGCCCTTGGTCACGGTGTGGCCGGCGACGTCGACGACGACATCGCCGACGGTGAGCAGTTCGGGGGCCTGGGGTTCGGAGATCCGCAGGCGCGCGCGCACGCGTGCGATGAGCTCCTTGGGCTTGAACGGCTTGGGCACGTAGTCGTCGGCACCGGATTCGAGTCCGAGGACGACGTCGACGGTGTCGGACTTCGCGGTGAGCATGATGATGGGGACGGACGAGACCTCGCGGATCTCACGGCACACTTCGAGTCCGTCCTTGCCCGGGAGCATGAGGTCGAGGAGGACGAGATCGGGTCCCACCTTCTGGAACTCGTCGAAGGCCTGGTCGCCGGTCGCGCAGAAGAAGGGCTCGAAGCCCTCGCTCTTGAGCACGATTCCGATCATCTCGGCCAGGGCCGTGTCATCATCAACTACGAGGATACGCGCGTTCATACCCCTATTGTCGCCCAAAGTCCGGTGAAGTTTCGACCATGACACTCTCCCCCTGACTTCCATGGCAGGATTGAGGGTGATGGGACGCACGAACGCATGGACTTCGCAGGTCAACTGGCATACGGGCCGGTGGCAGACCCGCGGTCCCGCTCCCGGTCCGCAGCCGTGGTCACCGCCGCTGAGGCGAGGGATCCTCGCGAAGCGGCCCCTGACGTTCTTCGAGGTCCTCGACTCCGGCTTCCGCCTGCTCCGCTTCGCCCCCGGACCGGCGATCGGCGCCCCGCTCATCGTGCTCAGCCTCTGGACCCTCCTGCTCACCGCAGTCGGCACCGGTCTCGCCCTCACCTTCCTCCCCTTCCTCCGCGACCTCATGGGCAACGACGAGGCGCTCTCCGGGTTCTCCCTCCTCGCCCAGCTCGGGTCGTTCGTCTTCAGCCTCCTCAGCCTCGGCCTCGTCCACTTCCTCGCCGGGCTCACCGTCCCCGCCGCTGAGGCCTCCTTCGGGGCGAGGCGGATGGGGTTGGCCGAATCATGGCGGGCGCTGCGCGGCCGGCGGTGGCGTCTCGTCCTCGCCGCCGGACTCATCACCGGCATCGACCTCGGACTCCTCCTCGTCCTCCTCGTCCCCGCGACCCTGCTCAGCCTCGCCGAGGCGACCGTGCCCGCCGTCGTCGTCGGCGTCCTCTCCCTCCTCCTCTGGGTCTGCGCGGTCGTCTGGGTCAACCTCCGCCTCGCACTCGTCGGCACGGCCATCGGCGCCGAGGGGCTGCGCGTGCCCGCGGCCGTGGCCCGGTCATGGCGGCTCACCGGTCGCGGCCTCTGGCGCCTGCTCGGTCAGCTCGGTCTCGGCTACGTCCTCTCCAACCAGCTCATCCAGCTCATCCTCAGCCCGTTCCTCCTCGTCGTCACCACCCTCGCCGTCATCGGCCTCGCCGCCGCCGAGGGCGACGTCGCGGTGATGACCGCGATCGGCATCGTCGTCGGGGCAGTCGTGCTCGCCCTGACGACGATCTCCTCGGCTGTCCTCTTCGGCTACTTCTCGTGCCTCGTGTGCGCGTGCTACTTCGATGCCAGGATGCGCGGCGAGGGCTACGACCTCGTCCTCATCCGCGGTGAGGAGGAGCGCAGCGCATGAACACTGCCGCCGTCCTCGCCGCCGCCCCCGTCGACCGCGACACCGGGCGGAGGTGGCTCGAGGAGGAGCTGCGCCGCGACGAGTACTCCGCGACCGACCTCACCCCGCTCGAACGACTCGGCCGCTGGGTCGACGACATGCTCTCCGGGCTCGTCTCCGCCGCTCTTAGCGGGAACTCCCCGTGGCTCCTCCTCCTCGTCGTCCTCGCCCTCGCAGCGATCGTCGTCCTCATCGTCTGGCGGGTCCGGCGCCTCGGCCTGCGCCGGGTGCAGGTGCCCGTGAGCGCCTTCGACGCCGTCGTCGCCGCCCCGCAGCCGCAGCCGTGGCGACAGAGCGCGCAGGCCGCAGCGGACCGCGGGGACCTCCGCACCGCCGTCGCCGACCAGGCACGCGCGATCTTCGCCGTCCTTGCGCTGCGCGGCGTCGTCGACCTCGACGACGCGGCCACCGCGAGCGAACTCGCCCGCACCGCAGGCCGGGCCGTCCCCTCCCGTGCGGAGGACCTCGACCGGGTCGCCGAGGTCTTCAACGACCTCGTCTTCGGCGAGGAGTCGGCACCGCAGCGTTCGGACGACGAACTGCGCGCGCTCTTCGCACAGTTCGTCAGCCTCGACGCCGCTCTCTCCCGCCTCCCCGCGGGCCCACAGACGGGAGCGCTGCGATGAGCGCCTCCCTCGACGTCGCCGCCCGCGGCACCCACAACGCCCCCACCGTGGGTCTGCGGACCCGGATGCGCTCGGCCGGGGTGTGGATCGTCGGCGTCGCCGTCGTCCTCCTCACCGTCATCGTCACGATGCTCCTCGGCGACGACGGACAGCCAGCCGACCCCCTCCACTTCGATTCGACGCAGCGCGACGGCACGAAGGCGCTCATCGAGACGCTGCGCGACCACGGCACGCAGGTGAGCACGACAGAGGACGCCCAGGAGGCCCGGGAGGCCAGCGCCGTGCCGGGTACGACGCTGCTCATCCTCACCGGCGCCGAGGGACTCTCCCGGGGCGACGTCGACGGCCTCCCCTCGGCGCTGGCCTCCCAGGGCAACCGGCTCGTTCTCGTCGACCCAGGCGTCGCGGTCGCACGCTTCACCGCGCGCCTCGCCGCCGACGCCGACTCCGACCCGCTCGCCCAGCCCGATGCGACCTCCCCGCCCGACTGCCCGCTGCCCGCGGCCCGTGCCGCCGGCGAGGTGAGCACCGGGCAGACCCGCTACGAGCCGGTCGACGGCGCCACCGTGTGCTATCCCTTCACCGGTCCGGGCGTCGACGAGCAGACGAGTCCTGCGGGTCAGCTCGTCGTCGACGACGGCGGCCGGTTCCCCGTCACCGTCCTCGGCAACCCCGCATGGGTGAGCAACGGGACGATCACCGAGGACGGCAACGCGGCGCTTGCCCTCTCGACGCTCTCGCAGACCGACCGCCTCGTCGTCTACTACCCGCGCCCGGACGCCTCCGGGGACGCTCCGCCGTCGACGCTCGACTACGTGCCGGACTGGTTCATCGCCGGCACCGTATGGATGCTGCCCTGCCTCATCGTCGTCCTCCTCGTCGCCGGCCGCCGCTTCGGCCCGCTCGCCGTCGAACGCCTCCCCGTCGTCGTCCCCGCCGTCGAGACCGTCCACGGTCGTGCCGCACTGGCCGAACGCAGCGGCGACCGCCTCGGCGCCCTCCACGCCCTGCGCACCGCCGCCCTGCTGCGCATCGCGCGCCGACTGGCACTGAGCTCGGAGGCCGGGCGGGAGGAGATCCTCGCCCGGATGAGCGCGACCACCGGACGCGACCCCACGCAGCTGAGAACGGTGTTCGTCACCGCGGTCCCTGCCGACGACCGCGAGCTCACCGCCCTCGTCGACCTCATCAGCACCATCGAAAGCGAGATCCCATGACCACAGGCCCTCACCCGCACGACCAGGCTCCCCCGGCACCCGCCCGGCCTCCGATGCCTCCCGCCGAGGCGACCCCGCGTTCCCCCGCCGGAGACGCAGCTCCCGGGCAGGGCGGCGACCCCGACCCGCTGCGGGCGGCCTTCGCCGCTGTGCGCGCGGAGATCGGGAAGGCCGTCGTCGGGCAGGACGATGCGGTCACCGGACTGCTCCTCGCGCTCCTGTGCCAGGGCCACGTCCTCCTCGAAGGTGTGCCCGGCGTCGCGAAGACCCTCCTCGTGCGCAGCTTCGCCACTGCTGTCGACCTCGACCACACCCGCATCCAGTTCACCCCCGACCTCATGCCCTCCGACGTCACCGGCTCCCTCGTCTGGGATGCCTCGGCGTCCGACTTCGAGTTCCGTCCCGGCCCAGTGTTCACCAACGTCCTCATCGCCGACGAGATCAACCGCACCCCGCCGAAGACGCAGTCGGCACTGCTCGAGGCGATGGAGGAGCACCAGGTCTCCGTCGGCGGGCGCTCCCGCAGCCTTCCCGAGCCGTTCCTCGTCGCCGCCACACAGAACCCGCTCGAGTACGAGGGCACGTACCCGCTGCCCGAAGCCCAGCTCGACCGGTTCCTCTTCAAGCTCGTCCTCACCCTGCCCGATCGCGACTTCGAGTACGAGATCCTCGACCGCCATGCCCGCGGCTTCGACGCCTCCCAGCTCACGGCCGCAGGGCTGAGGCCCGTCCTCGACGCCGCGATGATCGCCCGGGCCCGCTCGGCGATCGCCGGCGTCCACATCGCCCCGGAGATCATCTCCTACATCGTCGACCTCGCCCGGGCCACCCGGGAGGCGCCGTCGCTGGCCCTCGGCGTCTCCCCGCGCGGGGCGACGCGGATGCTCGCCGCCGCCCGGGCGTTCGCGTGGCTGGGCGGGCGCGACTACGTCACCCCCGACGATGTGAAGTTCCTCGTCCCGATGACGCTCGGCCACCGGGTCATCCTCCGTCCCGAGGCGCAGATGGACGGCCTGAGCGTCTCCCACGTCCTCGACTCGATCGTCGCGACGACCGATGTGCCCCGCTGAATGACCCCGCGCCTGCTCCTCCTCACGGTCTCAGGGATCGTCCCGGTCATGCTCGCCCCCGGCTGGCAGAGCCTGGCGATCACCGCCGGTGTCATCGTCGTCCTCGCCGTCATCGACCGGTTCGCAGCGCCCTCGCCGGCGCTCGTGCGCCTGCAGCGGACCCCGGGTCCGATGGTCCGCCTCGGCGACGACACCCGGTCGACGCTCACCCTCGTCAACGACTCCGATCGGCCGATCCGGCTGCGCGTGCGCGATGCGTGGCCCCCGAGTGCGGGTGCGCACGAGACGAGGACCCGCCTCACCCTGCCCCCGCACGGGACCCGTGAGATCACCACGGTGCTCTCGCCGAGGCGGCGCGGGGCTCTGGCAGCCGACCGGGTCACCCTGCGCACGACGAGCGTCCTCGGGCTCATCGCCCGGCAGAGGAGCGTCGACGTCCCGGCGACGGTCCGCGTCCTCCCGCCCTTCGTCTCCCGCCGGGAGCTGCCCTCGAAGCAGCAGAAGCTGCGCGAGCTCGACGGCCGCTCGGCGGTGATGATCCGCGGCATGGGCACCGAGTTCGATTCGCTGCGCGACTACGTCGACGGCGACGACGTCCGCTCGATCGACTGGCGGGCCAGCGCCCGCGCCCAGGACCTCGTCGTCAAGACGTGGCGACCCGAGCGCGATCGCCGCGTCGTCATCGTCGTCGACTCCTCGCGGCTCGCGGCCAGGCGCAGTGGAGAGGGCACGGTCTTCGACGCCGCCCTCGAATCGGCCCTGCTGCTCACGGCGCTTGCCGCCGGGGCCGGTGATCGCGTCGACGTCATCGTCGCCGACGCTCGGGTGCGGGCCACAGCGTCGAGCCACCGCGCCCACGATCCCGTCCACGACCTCTCCGTGGCGCTCACCCCCGTCGACCCTGAGCTCTATGACGCCAACTGGGAGCAGATCGCCTCGGCCGTGCTCTCATCGACCCGGCAGCGTGCGCTCGTCGTCCTCGTCACCGCCCTCGACGAGGCGACCGTGGCCGAGGAGATCCTGCCCGTGCTGCCCGCCCTCATGGCCCGGCACCGGGTCGTCGTCGCCGCCGTGAGCGATCCCGAGCTCGACGATCTCAGCGCCCGTCGCGGCGATGCGAGCGAGGTCTACACCGCCGCGGCCGCCGCCACCGAGATCCTCACCGTCCGGGCTGTGCGCTCGCGACTGCGCGGCCTCGGCGTCGACTCCGTGGCCGCGGTCCCCGACGATCTCCCCGGGGCCCTGGCCGACCTCTACATCCGGCTGAAGACGAGCGGGAGGCTCTGAGCTCAGCGGTCGGTCGCGACGATCTGGTAACCGGCTTCGTGGGCGTCGAGGTCGGCCGACAGCTGTGCGCGGGAGGACCGCCTGCCGAGGACGGCAGCGTAGACGACGACGGCGGCCGTGTAGGCGATGCCGATGGCGATCTTGACCAGCGGTGGGAGCGGGTTCGGGGTGACGAAGCCCTCGATGAGGCCGGAGAGGAAGAGCATGATGACGAGTCCGCCGGCGACGACGAGCAGGGAGCGGGCCTCGGTTGCGAGCTTCGTCCGCCGCAGCTGCGGGCCCGGGATCACCCACGCGAAGAAGAGCCGGAGACCGGCGGCCGCGGCGAGCAGGATGCAGCTGATCTCCGGGATGCCGTGCGGGAGGATGTAGAGGAAGAAGTCCGCTCCCCGATCGAACTCGAACATCATCGCTGCCGAGAAGCCGACGTTGACGGCGTTGAGGACGAGCCCCTGGACGACGAAGACGCCGGTGACGCCGAGGAGGACGAACTGGACGGCGATCCACGCGTTGTTCGTCCACACGCCCACGGCGAAGAAGCCGTTCGGGTTCTCCTTGTAGTACTCGACGAAGTCGTGTTCGGCGAACTGCTGCCGGGAGGCGCGGTCGCCGAAGGTCTCGAGCACTTCGGGGTGAGTGCCCGCCCATACCCCGGAGAGCACGGAGACCGAGAGGAAGAAGACCGCGACGGCGACGAAGTCCCAGCGCAGCCGGTAGAGCGACAGCGGCAGGGCGACGACGAAGAAGCGGCTGAGTCCCGAGAGCCCGCCGGCGGGGACGGAGGAGAGGTGGGTGCGCGCCCGGTGGACGATCGTCGAGAGCCGCGCGGCCTCGAGGGAGTCCGGGGCCACCGTCATGATCTGCGAGAGGTCCTTCGACGCCGCCCGGTAGAGGACGAGGAACCGCTCAGCCTGCGCCGGATCGAGCCGGTTGCGCTTGGCCAGGGCCGACAGCTCCCTCCACTGGTCCCCGTGCATCTCGGCGAGCAGGTTGGGATCCATGCCTCCACCCTAGACGATGCCGCCCCGGCATCGGGCCGCCGTGGAGCAGGTGTGCCAGGATGGTGGTGTGAGCACTCTGGTGACAGGCGAGGCCGTCGAACTCAGCGTCCAGCCCGCGGCGCTGGCCGCCCGCGCGCTCAGCTGCCTCATCGACGCCGTCGCCTACACGCTGGTCAACATCGGACTGCTCGTCGCGACGTTCTGGCTGCTCCTCCAGCTCCGGTCGCTCAACGGGCTGCTCCTCACCGCGGTGATGACGATGATGACGGTCGCCGTCTTCGTCCTCCTCCCCCTCCTCGTCGAGGTCCTCACCCGCGGGAGGTCGCTCGGCAAGCTCATCCTCGGCCTGCGGATCGTCCGTGACGACGGTGGGGCGGTCCGCCTCCGGCACTCCTTCGTCCGCGCCCTGCTCTGGCAGTTCGAGGTCATCGGGACCGGCGGTGGGATCGCCGCACTCTCGGGACTCGTGTCCCCGCAGACGAAGCGCCTCGGCGACTACATGGCCGGCACCATCGCGGTGAGCGAACGCGCGACTCCCCCTCCTCCGGTGCACACGCACGTCGCCCCGCAGCTCGTCCCCTGGCTTGCGGAGACCGACGTCTCCGCGGTGCCGGCCGGCCTGCGCCGCCGGATCGTCCAGTTCCTCGCCGTCGCCCCCGGGCTCGGCCACGAGTCACGCTGGCAGCGGGCGATCGAGCTCGCGACCGAGCTTAACCCCTACGTCGCCCCGGCTCCACCCGAAGGGACGCTGCCCGAGCAGTTCCTCGCCGCCGTCGTCGCCCGCCAGCGCGTGACCGACCGGGACAGGGCCCACCGCCGAGGTGCGCAGGCCGAGTCCTTCCGCGCCGGGGTCGACCGGCTGCCGCACGGCCTGCGGCTGAGCGCCGACCGGCAGCGGTAGCGGCGCTCAGTACCGGTAGTGGTCGGGCTTGTACGGCCCGGCGACGTCGACGCCGATGTACTCGGCCTGCTCCTTCGTCAGCTCGCTCAGCTGCGCCCCGAGCGCGGGCAGATGGAGCCGGGCGACCTTTTCGTCGAGCTCCTTCGACAGCCGGTGCACCGCATCGTCGTAGTCCGACCCTCGGGTCCACAGCTCGATCTGAGCGAGGACCTGGTTGGAGAACGAGGCGCTCATGACGAACGAGGGATGCCCGGTGGCGTTGCCGAGGTTGAGCAGCCGACCCTCGGAAAGGACGAGGATCTGCGTCGTCTCCCGTCCGAGTCCGGCCTCCGTCGGCACGGGGATGGTCCATTCGTGGACCTGCGGTTTGATCTCGACGACGCTCACCCCGTCGACGCGACGCAGGCCGGCAAGGTCGATCTCGTCGTCGAAGTGGCCGACGTTGCCGACGATCGCTCCCGGTTTGAGGCTGCGGAGGACGTCGACGTCGACGACGCGGGTGTTGCCGGTCGTCGTGATGACGATGTCGGCGACCTCGGCGACGTCGGGCAGGAGAGCCACCTGGTAGCCGTCCATCGTCGCCTGGAGTGCGCAGATCGGGTCGATCTCGGTGACGATGACGCGCGCCCCCTGACCGCGCAGCGCTTCGGCCGCGCCCTTGCCGACGTCCCCGTAGCCGACGACGACGGCGATCTTGCCGCCGATGAGGACGTCGGTGGCCCGGTTGAGGCCGTCGGGCAGGGAATGGCGGATGCCGTAGCGGTTGTCGAACTTCGACTTCGTCACCGAGTCGTTGACGTTGATCGCGGGGAACGGCAGGCGTCCCGCCTCGGCGAGGCGGTAGAGGCGGTTGACACCTGTCGTCGTCTCCTCGCTCACGCCCTGGATGCCCTCGGCCAGGCGGGTGAAGCGGCCGGGAGCCGCGGTCATCGCCGTCTCGAGCTGGGCGAGGAAGGCCCGATACTCCTCGGGGGCGTCCTCCCCGGCGGTGGGGACGCGGCCGGCGGCTTCGGCGGCCGCACCTTCGAGGACGTACATCGTCGCATCCCCGCCGTCGTCGAGGATGAGGGTGGGTCCTTCGGCGAAGTCGAAGATCCGGTCGGCCGCCCACCAGTACTCCTCGAGGCTCTCGCCCTTCCATGCGAAGACCGGGACCCCGGACGGCGCCTCCGGGGTGCCGTCGCCGACGACGACGGCGGCCGCGGCCTCATCCTGGGTGGAGAAGATGTTGCAGCTGGCCCAGCGGACCTCGGCGCCGAGGGCCACGAGGGTCTCGATGAGCACGGCCGTCTGCACGGTCATGTGGAGGCTGCCTGAGATCCTCGCCCCGGCCAGCGGGGCGGAGGCGGAGTACTCCTCGCGCAGCGCCATGAGGCCGGGCATCTCGCGTTCGGCGAGCCGGATCTGATGGCGTCCCGCCTCGGCGAGGGAGAGATCGGCGACCTTGAAGTCGGTGGGTGCGAGCACGGGTCCTCCTTGGGATTTCGGGACGTTGGGGGCAGCGGTCAGGCGACGCGGCCTTCGACGATGTCGGTGGCGCGGGCGGTGAGCTCGCGCATCCGGGCGTCGTCGGGGGCCTCGACGTTGAGCCGGACCAGGGGTTCGGTGTTCGACTTGCGCAGGTTGACCCACCAGTCGCGGCCCTGCAGGCTGATCCCGTCGAGGTCCTCGACGAGCTCAGGGGCGAACCGGGGCGCGGCGGCGGCAAAGGCTTCGAGCACGGCGTCGGGGTCGGCGACGGTGAAGTTGATCTCCCCGGACTGCCGGTAGGTGTCGTAGGCGGCGACGAGACGGGAGGCGAGCCCGTCGGCCTCGGCGAGGGCGGCGATGAGGTGGCATGCGGCGAGCATGCCGGAGTCCGCGCCGTAGAACTCCTCGAAGTAGAAGTGCGCGGAGTGCTCGCACGCGAAGACCGCACCCTCCTCGCGCATGAGGGTCTTGATCCCCGAGTGGCCCACCTTCGAGCGCACCGCGCGGCCCCCGGCGGCGGTGATCGCCTCGGGCACGCTGCGGGAGGTGATGAGGTTGTGGATGACCGTGGGTTCGTCGCGACCCGCCGCTCGGGCGCGGGCGATCTCCCGTTCGGAGACGAGGGCGCCGACCGCCGAGGCCGACATCGTCGCCCCGGTCTCATCGATGAAGAAGCAGCGGTCGGCGTCGCCGTCGAAGGCGAGCCCCAGGTCGGCGCCGTGCTCGCGCACGGCGGCCTGGACGTCGACGAGGTTCTCCGGCTTGAGCGGGTTGGCCTCGTGGTTGGGGAACGTCCCGTCGAGTTCCGTGTAGAGCCCGATGATCTCGAGTCGGGTCGCCGGCAGCCCGGCGTCGGTGCCGAAGACCTCGCCGATGAGGCGCCCGGCCATGCCGTTTCCGGCGTCGACGACGACGGTGAGGTCCGCGACCTCGTCGAGGCGGGTGAGCTCGCGGATGCGCTGCGCGTACCGGGTGCGCACCGAGGCGGCCGCGGATTCGTCGACGGAGACCGCCGGGGTCCCCACCGCAGGGTCGGGGGCGTTCGGGGCGAGGTCGCGGATGCGGCCGAGTCCGGTCTCGAGGCTCACCCCGCCGGCGCCGGGGGCGCAGATCTTGATCCCGTTGTAGTCGGCGGGGTTGTGGCTCGCGGTGATCATCGCCCCGGGCAGGTCGAAGATCCCGGAGGCGAAGTAGAGCTGGTCGGTCGAGCACAGGCCCAACAGCACGGCCCGCGATCCCGCGGCCCCGACTCCGGCGGCGAAGGAGCGGGCGAAGCCCGGGGAGCTCGGGCGCATGTCGTGTCCGATGACGACCTCGCCGCTGCCGTGGATCTCCCCCATCGCCGAGGCGGTCGCCCAGCCGAGGGCGAAGAGGACGTCGTCGTCGAGCTGGTCGGGGATCCGTCCCCGGATGTCGTAGGCGCCGACGGCGGTGTCGAGGGCGCGGGAACGGGAGGCGGAGAGGGTCTCACCTGACATGGGGGTCCTTCGGTTCGTGCGCGGAGTGGCTCAGGGGCCGATGATGCGCAGGTGGCCGTGCTTGCGGCCGGCGGGGGCGGGCTCGTCGACAGGGGTCGGACCTTCGGGGCGCGGTGTCGTCGTTCCCGCCGCTTCGCGGACGGCGTCGGCGATCGCGAGGAGGTCGTCGTGGGTGCGCTCGGGCGGTTCCTCACCCGTCCCGATGCGGATGAGCTGCCAGTCCACCGGCGGGGTGAGCCTCGCGGCGTGGTCGGCGCACAGGTCGTGGGCGCCGGGTTCGGCACGCCGGGCGAGGGGACCGATGACGACGCAGGCGTCCGCGTGGACATAGGTCATGGTCGCGGTGGCGCTGCGCGAGCAGCTGACTTTCGAGCACGTACGCAAGGCTGACACAGTACTGAACTCTACACGCTGGCCCCGTCCGTTCCGGGCAGGCGCCGCCGGGTGCGAGCCGATGGGATCGCCTCGGTAGAATGACGGGCTATGAGCACGCGCCGCAGACGGGACCGCCACGGCCGGGGACTGCGCTCCCCGCTCCACCGCGCCGACGTGCCTGCACGCGAGACGCGGGCGCAGAGCTTCGCCCGCCTCGCCGCCGAGGAGTTCGCCCGACACCGGGCCAGGGACCCTGAGCTGCTCGCCGACGTCGTCCTTGCCGTCGACGCGGTGCCTCCGGCGGGGTCGGACGAGCCGAGCTTCGGGCGGGTGTTCCCTGCGACCCCGCACCGGCGGACCCACATCGTCCTCTACCGTCGCCCGATCGAGTACCACAGCCTCGGCGGCAGCAGGGAGAGCCTCATCGCCGAGGTGCTCGCCGATCAGGTCGACCTGCTCCGCGGAGCGTGAGCGGACCGCGTCAGCGGAGCCGGATGTCGCGGTAGGCGACGCCGGCGGGGGCGGGCGCGGGCATGACCGCCGAGACCCCGGTGTCCGAGGTGACGAGGAGGCTCGCATGCACACCGCCGGTCACCGTGCCGGTGGCGTTCGCTGCCCCGATGACGAGGGCGCGGACGGCATCCGGGGAGATCTCGGCCGGGTTGAGTCTCGTCGTCGTCGACTCCTCGAGGTCGACGGTGCGCGAGTCGGTGAGGGAACCGTCGTCGCGCATCCCCGCCACCTGCACCTGACCCTGTCCAGGTGAGAGGAAGAGCTCTGCCGAACCCGTGCGCGGCAGGGCCATGAGCTGGGTCTCGGCGAGGTCGTCGGTCGCGCTCAGCGTCGCGAAGTCCCCCTTGCCTCCGTCGTCGTTCGTCGCGACGATCCCCGAGGCCTGGACGGTCCGGTCCGAGGAGACGACGATGCTCGCGGCGTCGAGCTCCCCGAGATCGGCTTCGGCCACACCCTGGGCGACGACGGTGAGCGAGGAGCGCGGGAGGTCGATCCCCCCGTCGGGACCGTAGGCCTTGAGGTCGACCTCGGCGAGGTCGTCGCTCGGGTTCGCCACGCGCACCCGCACGCTCTTGCCGCTCATGCCGGTGAGGACCTGTTCGGAGTCCGCCCCGGCCCCTGCGGCGGCGAGGTCGATGCCCTGCGGGGTGAGGCCGTCGAGCTTCGTCTCCTGGACGGAGCCGGCGAGCACTCCCCCGTCGACGGAGACGTCGACGGCGAGCTCCTCGGCCCCGGCGGCGAGCCCGGCCAGGCGCACGGCCCGCTGGGATCCGGCGCGGATGCTCAGCTCCGTCGGCTCTCCCCGGGCGCCGGCGGCCGTCATCATCTGCACGCGGGCCTGGACGGGCGCGGAGCCGGGGTTGCTCAGCAGCAGCTGCGAGTTCGAGCCCGGCTGGCCGGAGCCGGCGAGGATCCGGAAGTTCGAGGCCGGTTCCGCACACGTGAGCGTCGCCAGGCCCGTGAGGTCGCCCGAGGTGCCTTCGACGGTCTCGAGAGCCGTCGTCAATGCGGGTGCTCCCGGGCGTGCGAAGCCGGTGACGATCTTCGTGCCCGCCACCGGGTCGTCGCCGGAGACGAATCCCGCCGAGGCGGGCTGGTCGAAGTCCGGGCCGCCCCCGAGGTCGGCGACCCGCAGTCGGGCGGCCGAGACCGAGCCGTCGGCGGCGCTGATCGGCGCCGAGGCGGCGAGGACGCGGGTGCTCACGTTCGAGTCGTCGACGAACTCCGCATCGGTGCCTTCAGCGGCCTTGTCGGTGAGCAGGGGTCCCGGGCAGATCACCCTGGTGTCGGCCGTGGGCATCCGCACCTGCTCGGGGCTGCGGTCGAGGGTGCCCGAGGTGATCGGGGCGAGGAACGAGGTGGTGGCGACGATGACGCCGGGAACGGCGATCGCCGCGAAGGTGACGATGCTGCGGCTGAGCTTCATGGCCTCTCCCTCGTCAGTGTCCGCGAGTGGGTGGCAGCGCTGCGGTTCGGCCGCTTCTCCGAGTCGGCGGGCCGCCCGGCATCCGAGGAGTCCGCGGTCTCGGCTGCGTCGGGGTCGCCTGCTCGGCCGGTGTCGGTGCCGTCAGTCTCCGCCTGTGACAGAGTCCCCCCGTCGTGCGCCTCTTCCTCGTGCGCCTCGCCGTCGCGCGTCTGCCCGTCGCGCGTCTGCCCGTCCCGATCGCTCGAGCCGGCCGAGCGGGCCTCGCCTCCTCGACCGCCCGCCCGCGGGCGGTGGTCTCCCGTGCGGCGGGTGCCGATCGGCAGGGCGACGATGAGGCAGACGAGACCGAGCACCCATCCGGCGATGACACCGGCGCTGACCAGCGGAGATCCCTCGTCGAGGTCGACGGTGCCCCCGGCGGCGGGCAGCGAGAACTCCGCATCCCATGCCGCGCTCGGCTCGGCCGGCCGCGGCAGGTTTTGATCGCCGATGGCGGCCTCGAGGTCGGGGGCGTTCTCAGCGACGATGAGCGTGCGTCCCTCGGCGCCCGCCGGGACCTCGATCCGTCCGTCGACGATCGGTGCGGTGGACAGCGTCCCGTCGGGCTCGGCGATGAGGAAGCGTCCGCTGTAGGGCTTGTCGACCTGCCAGAGGGTGCCCGTCTCGGTCGGACCGACCTCGACGAGTCCGGTGGCTGCGGCCACGGAGCTGCGCAGTCCGTCCTCTCCCGAACCGACGAGGACGAAGTCGACGCCGAGGCGGCCGAGGAGGTCGCGGACGTCACCGGCGTCGTCGGCGGACAGGGCAGCCGCGGCCTGGGCGATGAGGACCTTGTCCTCGCCGATCGGCAACGGGCGACGCTGCCACGGAGGACCGCCGACCGCCTCGGCGGAGAGCACCGTCGAGGTGCCGAGAACGGTGCCGTCCGCGGTTGAGATGAGGGTGGCGATGACCTCGCCGTCGACGGCGTCGAGGCGCAGGGTGCGGGCCTCGGTGTCTCCGGCCCCGCGGTCGGCGGCCAGGGCCGGGACGGTCCCGTGCTCGGCGGTGGCGACGGTGTCGTTGGAGGTGAAGGCGGGTCCGACGCCGAGCATCGCGAAGCCGAGGGCGGCGAGGACGACGAGTCCGGTGAGCACGCGCATCGGCGCCCGTGACCGCCCCCGGGAGCCGGCGGCGAGACGGTCGGCGCCGAGGGCGAGCAGGGCGATGGCCCCGAGGCTCGTCAGCGTCAGACCGGCCGCAGGGTAGGACCCGATGAGGGCGAAGGGCCCGACCTGCGCGGGGAGGTGGACCTGAAGGGTGGCCAGGGCGAGCCCGGCGAGGTAGAGCCCGACTGTCCACGTGAGGACCGGCAGGGGGATGCGTGCCTCGATGAGCGTGAGGAAGGCGAGGACGAGCATGGGCACGACGACGGCCGGAGCCCACAGCCCCACGGTCGCCGCAGCAGCCGAGCTCAGGCCGAGGGCGTCGGCCGCGGCACCGAGCCAGCCCAGGTCGAGCGGGGCGGGGAAGCCGACGGCGAGCAGGTAGGTCGGTGGCGCGCCCGGGGCGAGCGTCTGGCCCGGCGTGACGAGCAGGGTGCCCGGCTCGGTGATGACGCCGAGGAGCCACGGCCATGCGAGCACGAGCGTGGGGGCGAGCAGCCAGAGGTGGCGCAGCCCCTGCCGGGTGGCGAGGAGGACGACGGTGAGCACGAGGCCGATGACGAGCAGGAGCGGGCTGCCGGCGATGAGGACGAAGAGGAGGAGACCGGCTCCTGCGGCGGCGGAGACCGACCCGGTGCGCAGGCTGCGGGTGAGAGCGATGACGAAGAGCGGGGCGGCGATCCAGACGACGATGACGCCGAGGCGACCGGCGGACAGTCCGGTGAGGAAGAGCGGGGCTGTGACCCAGAGGAGACCTGCGAGTCCCCGCACCCAGCGACCGTGGACGAGCATTCCGGCTGCGGCGTAGGCGGCGATCGCGGCGCCGACGGGGGCGAGCAGGATGAGCACGCGGACCGTGAGGTCGAGGTCGCCGAGGAAGGGCAGACCGAGGACGGCGAGGACGAGCTGGAGCGGATCGGCGGGGACGTCTGTCCCGGTGCCGACGTCGAGCCTGCCTCCGAGGAGGCGGGCGATGAGCTCGCCGTAGCCGACGTCGGTCGAGCCGAGCGCGCCGCCGACGAGGTGGCCGGGACCGAAGAGGCGGTGCGAGACGATGCCGGAGAGCACGCCGGAGACGAGGATGAGGTACGTGAGCGGGTGGGTGAAGATGCCGGCTCCCCCGCTCACCTCGAGGCGGGAGAACGAGTCGATGGCCTCTTCGGTGTCGCCGACCTGGTGGAGATCGGCCTCGTCGCGCACGTCGTCGACGCCGACGCCGGAGGCGGTGCCCTCGACCATGCTGCGGCGTTGGACGGCGAGCTCGTCGGGGTCGGCGTAGAGCGCCGAGAGGTGCGCGCTGTTCGCCCGCCTGCCGAGGCGACCGCGCTTGCCGTTCGCCCTCCGCAGACGTCCGGTCGCGCGGACATCGGAGGGCAGGCCGAGGAGCGCGGAGAAGTGCCAGCGGGCGGTGCGCGGGTCGTTGCCGAGGAGGGCGAGGAGGGCACGGCCGATCCGGGTGAGCGCGAGGCCGAGGACGAGCGCCGGCAGACCGGGACGAGCGAGGCTGAGACGGTACCGCTGTTCGGAGCGGATCTGGCCCGACGAGCGCGGCGGGCGGGCAGAGGACCCGAGTTGGGCCGCCTCGGCGGCGGAGACCTCGAGCCGGGCACGGGGGGCGACGACGACGCGTTTGCCGAGGTCGCGGAAGCGGCGCGAGAATTCGATCCCGCGGTAGGCGGGGCCGAGCACCCGACTCGGCGCCCCGACCCGGGAGAGTTCGGCGGTGGCGATGAGCATGCCGGGCAGGTCGAGGGCGAGGGTCTCGCCGACGCCGTCGCGCTGGCCCTGGTCGACCTCGCCGGTGCCCACGGGGTTGACCCGCTCCCCCGCCGAGGTGGTCGTCACGCCCGCGGAGACGATCCGGTCCGACGCCATGAGCTTGGGGCCGACGGCGGCGATCGATTCGGTGGCGCTGATCGCCTCGACGAGTTCGTCGAGGCAGCCCGGCTCGGGCCGGGAGTCAGGAGTGAGGAACCACAGGTACTCGCTGCCCGAGACGGCCGGCAGGGCGAGCGCCTCGGTGACGGTGAGTCCCCCGAGATCGACGACGGGGATCTCGGGGTGGATCCGGTGCAGAGCCGTCTCGAGCTCGGCACGGCGGGAGTCGTCGCCGGAGACGACGACAGTGACAGCAGGCCTCACACGACTCGCTTCTTGAGTCGGCGGCGTTCGCGCTCGGACATGCCGCCCCAGATCCCAAACCGTTCGTCGTTGGCCAGGGCGTACTCGAGGCATTCGGAGCGGACCTCGCAGGACTCGCAGACCCGCTTGGCCTCACGTGTCGAGCCGCCCTTCTCCGGGAAGAAGGCCTCGGGATCGGTCTGGGCGCACAGCGCCTGGTCCTGCCACGAGAGCTCTCCGTCTCCGGCGGCGCCGAGGAGCAGCGACAGCGGTGACACTGCGGTATCGTCGACGGGAAGCGGTGTGAGATCGTTCGGGTCGATGGCCAGCGGGTCCGGCAGCGTGTCCGGTGTCCTGGCGCCGGGTTCGACGAACCAGTCGCCGGCGCTGCGGGAGGTCACTCCCGGTATCGCGGAGTGCTCCTCCTGTTCGAGCCTCTTTCTCTGTGCGCTCTGCACGATGTTCCCCTTTCTCACGCTCAGCGTGTTGTGCCTTCCGAATCCGAGAATTCGTGCTAAGCGCGTTCCCCTTAGGTATAAATTACACGCGTGTCATTACTGTCGAGTCAAGCCCTCTTGGAGTATCGGGGCGGCCCCGGTGACCGTATTCGAACACACCTTCACATGCACACGCGCCCCCGACACAACATATGGTGCGGTGAGGCCCCCGCCCCACTATCCGTGGTGTCGCGACGGGGATTCTGTGAGAATTTCGGATTCGTTCGGCAGGGATGGGAATATGGAGGGATGAGCCACGGAACCGGAGCGAGGGCGGGCATGAACGACAGACTGCTCACGGTCTACGCCCCGCCGGTCGACGAGGACATCCGCCCGGGATCGGACCTCGCGGCGATCCTCGTCACCAGCCTGCGCCGCAACCGCATCGACCTCAAGGACGGTGACATCCTCGTCATCGCCTCGAAGGTCGTCTCGAAGGCGGCCGGACGGCTGGCGAGCGTGGCCGACCGCACCGAGTTCGAGGAGCTCGTCGCCCGCTCCTCGACCCACCTCGTCGCCGAGCGCAGCTACGCCTCGGGCACGACCGTCCAGGTGGTGCGGACCCGAGCGGGCACCGTCCAGGCCGCTGCCGGCCTCGACCAGTCGAACTCCGGAGGCGACGTCGTCCTCCACCCGCTCGATGCCGACCGCTCGGCCGACGAGCTGCGCTCGCGTGTCGAGGAGGCCTTCGCCGTGCGCATCGGGGTCGTCGTCTCCGACACGACCTCGCGGCCGTGGCGGGTGGGCGTCGGCGACATCGCGCTGGGCCTCTCCGGCTTCTCGGGCCTCGACGACCAGCGCGGTCTGCCCGATGACGACGGACGGCTGCAGTCGGTGACCGTGCGCGCCGTCGCCGACGAGATCGCCGCGGCCGCCGACCTCGTCAAGGGGGCGGCCAGGGGTCTGCCGATGGCGCTCGTGCGCGGAGCCGGCGGCTATCTCGACAACGGCGGCGACGGTGCGAGCGCACTGTGCCGCGACCGCGCCGAGGACTGGTTCCGCTACGGCCACGTCGAGGCGATCCAACGGGGTCTCGGGGTCGAGACCGTGCCCGGGCGCCCAGCGGCCGGCGACGGCGGCGACGACATCCTCGAGCGGGTCTCACGGGCCGTGCGCGTCGTCCGCGGCGGGATCTCCCGGACGCCTGGACACGCGGCGTGGCGGATGCGCATCGAGGGCTCGGGGTCGCGGATCGTCATGAGCCCCTCGGACTCCCCGGCGGTGACGCAGGCCGACGGGCCGCCGATCCTCGAGGCGATGGTCGGACTCGGCTCCCTCGTCGAACGGTTGCACACCGCGCTCTTCGCCGAGGACCTCTCGGCGACGACGAAGTGGCAGTGGGCCGACGGGGAGCTCGGAGCCTTCCCCCGCGGCGTGATCATCGACATCGGACTCCTCACTCCCTGAGCCCCCGACACAGTCCCTCCCAGCGACACAGTCCCTCCCAGCGACGAAAGCAGGTTCCGTGGTCCTCTCCCGCCTCAGCCGCACCGGCGGTCCCGTCCTCCTCTGGCGCGGCCCCGAATACGACCGCCTCGACCTCACCGGCCCGGTCATCGCCAACTGGGTCCACAAGGGAGTCGGCCTCTTCGGCGACTACGACCTCGGTCCCGACTTCACGCTTTTCGTCCCCTCGCCGGCCGGTCTCCACTGGCGTGAGCTCGTCGCGATCCTCAGCGTGCTCCTCGGCGGCGGCCGTGTCGTCCTCGGCGGGCCCGGCCAGGCAGCCGGCAACCAGGAGGCCGCCGAGGGACCGCCGGCGATCGACCCGGCGATCGTGCCCGATGGGGACTTCCACGCCTTCGTCGCCGCGGGCGTCGAATCGGACCCGGCGATCGCCTCGGCGGAGGAGATCTTCGTCTTCAACCCTCCCGCGCTGGCCCTGAGCACCCCCGTCGACGCCGATCTCATCGACGTCAACTCCGCGATCCGCGCCTACCCCGACGTGACCTCGAGGCGGCTCGACCGCTCCGGCGTCCTCGTCGTCGCCGGCCCCGGTGCCGAGCCGACGGAGGTCGCCTGGGCCGAGGCCGAGGAGGCGGGGACCGGTCGGCCCGCGGGGATCCTCGTCTCCCACTCGACCCCGCTGGCCGGGCAGTGGCCGGAGTTCCTCGGCCACCTCCTCGGCGGGGGTGAGACGCTCCTGGCCACAGGCGTGGATGAGGCCCACATCACGGACCTCGCGGGAACCCTCGGGGAGGTCCGTGGCAGACTGGGCTCATGGACAAAGTAGTTGACACGCCCGCAGAAGCGGTGGCCGATATTGCCGATGGATCGTCGATCGCCGTGGGCGGTTTCGGGGTCGTCGGAGTCCCCGAATTCCTCATCCGCGCGATCCGGGACCAGGGAACGACCGACCTCGAGGTGATCTCCAACAACGCGGGCGTCGACGGCCGCGGACTCGGCGTCCTCCTCGCCGATCACCGGCTGCGCCGGATCATCGCCTCCTACGTCGGGGAGAACAAGGAGTTCGCCCGGCAGTACCTCTCCGGTGAGCTCGAGGTCGAGCTCACCCCGCAGGGCACGCTCGCGGAGAAGCTGCGGGCCGGGGGCGCGGGGATCCCCGCCTTCTACACGGTCACCGGCGCCGGCACCCAGGTCGCCGAGGGCGGCATGCCGTGGAAGTACGACTCCGAGGGCAACGTCATCAAGGAGTCCCCGGCCAAGGACACGCGCGTCTTCGACACGTTCGGGGAGGAGCAGCAGTACGTCCTCGAGGAGTCGCTCGCCCCCGACTACGCACTCGTGCGGGCGGCGATCGGCGATCGGCACGGCAATCTCGTCTTCCACTCCTCGGCCCGCAACTTCAATCCCCCGGCCGCGCAGGCGGGACGGATCACGATCGCCGAGGTCGAGAAGCTCGTCGAACCCGGTGAGATCGACCCGGACCAGGTCCACGTCCCCGGCGTCTTCGTCCACCGGGTCGTCCCGCTCACCCCCGAGCAGGTCGCCGACAAGCCGATCGAGAAGCGCACCCTGCGCCCCACCCCTGAAAGCGCCTGAGGAGAGCCCCTATGTCACTGACCCGCAACCAGATGGCCGCGCGTGCGGCGCAGGAGCTCGCCGACGGCAGCTACGTCAACCTCGGCATCGGCATGCCCACACTTGTGCCGAACTACGTTCCCGACGACGTCCACCTCGTCCTCCAGTCGGAGAACGGCCTCCTCGGCGTCGGACCCTACCCGACCGAGGACGAAGTCGACCCCGATCTCATCAACGCGGGCAAGGAGACCGTGACGATGCTGCCCGGCGCCTCGTACTTCGATTCGGCGGCGAGCTTCGGGATGATCCGCGGCGGCAAGATCGACGCGGCGATCCTCGGCGCGATGCAGGTCGCCGTCAACGGCGACATCGCCAACTGGATGATCCCGGGCAAGATGGTCAAGGGCATGGGCGGGGCGATGGACTTGGTCCACGGTGCCAAGCGCGTCATCGTCGTCATGGACCACGTCGCCAAGGACGGCTCCCACAAGCTCCTCGAGGTCTGCGACCTGCCGCTGACCGGCAAAGGCGTCGTCGAGCGCATCATCACCGACCTCGCCGTGCTCGACGTCAGCGGGAACGCCTTCACCCTCGTCGAGCTCGCCCCCGGAGTCACCGTCGAGGAGGTCAAGGAGAAGACCGGCGCCGAGGTGATCGTCGACGGCGAGATCCCCACCGTCGACGTCCCCAACGTCTGAGCCCGCGCGGCTGAGCGGCGCTGCGGCTGAGCGGCGCTGCGGCTGAGCGGCGCTGGTCCCCTACGCCGTTTCGAGGACGCTCAGTGTCGATTTCTGATTGCAGAATCGACACTGAGCGTCCTCGACTCGTTTCTGTGCAGAGGCTCAGCTCGGGTGGTGCCGCGAGACATCCCTGTAGGCGCGAAACATCCACCTGCGCGCAATTCCTACCTTTGGGCGATCATCATCCCCACGCGCGCAATTCATCCCCGCACGCGCAATCCTCACCCGAAGGCGCGACGCATCCCGGGAGCGTCACAGACAACCGGCAGTCGCATACACCGCACTCGCAGCCGCAGATCCTCCCCTCGCACACGTAGGACGAGACGCTTGGGGTGAGGGATGCGCGCTGGACCGGCCGCGAACCGCTGGGGCGCTGAGCGAACGATGCTCAGACGAGAGGGACGCTGCTCAGGCGAAGGGCAGCGCCGGGTCGAGGCCTGTGGTCGCGACGAAGAGGTCGCCGTGCCCGTCGGCGGTGACCGCGGGCTCGTTCGCGCCGATGAACACGCTCTGGCCGCGGGTCAGCGTCGTCGACGCGCCGACCGAGGTCAGGGTGATGGTGCCGGAGGTGCACAGGGCGATCGCCGCGCCTCGGCGCTCGATGCGCTTGAGTCGGGGGCAGCGCAGCGCCTGGAGGGCGAAGTCCTCGGTCGCGCCGGTGAGCACGCCGTCGCGGTCGGGTTCGAGCAGCGTCGGTGCGCTCGCAGCGAACGAGGCGATGCGCGTGAGCTCGGGGATGTCGACGTGCTTGGTCGTCAGTCCCCCACGGAGCACGTTGTCACTCGAGGCCATGATCTCGATGCCGGTGCCGCCGAGGTAGGCGTGGAGGATTCCCGAGTCCATGGCCAGCGCCTCTCCGGGCTGGAGGTGGACGCGGCAGAGCATGAGGGCCACGAGCACCCCGGGGTCGCCCGGGTAGTCGGCGACGAGTTCGCGGAACGTCTGCATCGGGTCGACGGCGGTGCCGATCTGCGAGGCGTGGCCGCGCGGCGGCGTCGCGAAGTCCTGGTCGGCGATCTCGGTGACGAGCTGCGGCGCCCGCCCGTCGCCGAGGAGACGCTCGACCGTCCGGGCAAACGCTTTGGTCTCGCTCAGTCCCTTGAGGGAGGAGAGGATATCCCCGAGGAAGTCGAGCGCGGAGACGCTCAGCGACAGCGAGAGGAAGCGTTCGAACGTCGCCCGCACAGCTTTACGGGGACGGAACCCGGAGAGGGCGTGGAATTCGGTGAGCGCGTAGATGAGCTCGGGCTTGGCAGAGGCGTCCTTGTAGTTGCGGTCGGGCGCGTCGAGGTCGGGACCCGTCTCCTCTTCGCGCGCGAAGCCCTCTGCGGCCTGGGCAGGGGTGGGGTGGACCTGGATCGAAAGCGCACGCTCGGCCGAGAGGACCTTGAGGAGGAACGGCAGGCGCGGGCCGAAGGTCTCGAGCGAGTCCCGTCCCAGCAGGCCTTCGGGATCGCCGGCGATGTATTCGATGAGGTTGGGTCCGAGGTCGGTCCGCCCTTCCGCCCGGACGTCGACCGACGAACTCGAGCCGACCCGCCCGTAGCCCGACGATGCGTGCCGACCGCTGCCGGCGGCGAGTTCGAGGCGGGACGGGCTGAGCGGATGCGCACCGAGCCACAGCTCCGCGCACGGCGTTCCGTCCGGGACGGTGCCGAGGATCGCGGGGATCGCGTCCGGGGTTCCCCAGTCGAAGTTCTTCACCGTGTTGGTCAGCCGTCGCACAGGCTCCGCCCCTTTCTCTCGCCCGCTGGTGCCTATCACTCAACCGTAGCGTGCGCCCGCCCCGCTTTCCGGCGAAGACGCTGTGACTTCATCTCCTGTTCAGTCCTGTACATCAAGAGTTCACCACAGGACAGGTTGCCGGCAAGGGGGTTCGTCTCAGGTGCTGTGGCAGTTCCCCGCCGAGGTGGTCGGCCCGTCACCCGCGCCCCGCCGACGCGGCCCCGTGGCCCCGCCGAGGTGGTCGGCCGCCCCAGCCGTCGGACTGCCTCATCCTGGCCCGAGCAGTCGTGAGGTGCCGGTGCGCAATGGACGAGAGTCACCGTGGGTGGATGCGAGCGGGCCCCGCAGCACGATCGTGCTGCGGGGCCCGCTTCACTGACTTCCCGGCGGCTGAGCCTCAGCCGACGACGCGGATGACCTTGGCGCCGCGGCCGAGCATCCACTCGTAGCTGCGCTTGGCGGTGTTCGTCCGGGTCGAGCCGGCATCGTACATCTGGCCCTTGGTCTCCGAGATGATTCCGATGTGACCGGGGATCCAGATGAGGTCGCCGGGCTTGGCGTCCTTGATCGAGATGACCTTGCCGGCGTTGCGCTGCTGACTCGTCGTGCGCGGCAGCTTGATGCCGTTCTTGCCGTAGACGTACTGGGTGAAGCCCGAGCAGTCCCATCCCTTCGGCGTGGTGCCGCCCCAGACGTACTTGACCCCGAGGTAGGACTTCGCGTCCTTGATGATGGCGTTGCGCTGCGCCTGGATCTTCTCCTCCTTGGACGGCTTGTCCTTCTTGCCGTCCTTGGAGTCCTTCGATCCCTTGTCGTCCTTGGAATCCTTGGAATCCTTCGATCCCTTGTCGTCCTTGGAGTCCTTGTTGTTCTTGGAGTCCTTGTTGTCCTTCGAATCCTTGTCGTCGTTGCCGGCTGCAGCACCTTCCCCGGAGTCTGCACCCGAACCGCCATCGGCGGCGCTGTCTCCCGGAGGGGAGCTGTCGCCCGAGGCATTCTCATCGACGACTCCACCCGAGATGGTCCCGTTGGGAGAGAACTCCGTCGTGCCGTAGCCCTCGGCCCAGACGAGCTTCGCCCCTTCGAACAGCTGCTCCCCGCGGCCGTCCTTGTAGGTGGGGTTCGACTTGGGGTAGCCGAGGTGCCCGCGCTCGTACCCCTTGGCCTTCCAGTAGCCCTGGAGCACGCCGGTCGTGTACCTCGCCCCGGTCTTGGGCGACCAGTGGATCGAGCCCTTGGAGAAGGTCTGGTACGCTCCCCCGTTCTTCAGCCCGCCGCGCTCATTGCCCGTCGGCAGTCCGATCGTCTGGACGACATCGCCGCTGAACGCTCCCCGGATGGCGCCCTTGACGTGGTAGGCGCCGGTCTTCTTGGACCAGTAGACGACGCCCTTCTCGTAGTTGCGTCCCTTGGCGCCTGCGATGCCCTTGACATCGAACTCACCGCTCGTGGCCTTGCCGAGGTTGTTCTTCTCCGCGTAGTCCTCGATCGCGGTCTTCGGCTTCGGCTTGGGCTTGGGCGACTCGGTCTTCTCGTCCGAGGGCAGGTCGCCGGACTTGAGGATCGAGTTGACGGTGCTGCGGATCTCTCCGAGCTTCGCGTAGAACGCATCGCCCGGGCAGTCGGTGCTGCCGAGGTCGCGGTGGCCGACGAGGGTCGACTTGCTCGCGGTCAGCCCGTTGAGCGAGAACTTCCACGCGATGGCGGCGGCCACAGCGTCACGGGTCTTCTTCGGCGGGGCCGAGCCGTTGTACGTGCCGAGCACCGAGATGCCGAACGTGCCGGAGTTGTGTCCGGCGACGTGGGCGCCGATGACGGCCTTCTCGAGCTTGCCGTCGCGGGCCTGCCACAGGCGGCCGTACTTGTCGGCGACGACGTTGTATCCGATGTCGGACCAGCCGCGTCCCTTCTGGTGGAAGGACTGGATGCCGCGGATGATCGCCGGCACGTCCTCGGCGGAGTAGCTGTTCGATCCCGAGGTGTGGTGGACGACGGCCTGCTTGATGCCGCTCGCGTAGTCAGGGCTGCCCTTGTAGGGCTTGGCGCCCCACGACTTGCGGGAGGCGATGTCGGGCCGCGGGACCTTCGCCGACTTCGCGACGGTGGACACCGAGGACGAGCCGGGGACGTAGTTCTGCGTCGTCACGGTCGCCGCTCCGCCGGCGGAGACGGTCGTCGCCTCGGCGGCGTCGCCGGCGCTGCCCGCACCGGTCTCGGTCGCAGCGGAGTCACCGTCGGTGGCCGGCTGTGCGCTCTGCGGGTCGATCTGCACGGGTGCGTTCTCGGCGACCGCCTCGGCGTCCGCGGACGAGCGCTTCGGGTCGACGAGGACGAGTTCGGCATCGCTGGGAGCCTTCTCGCCGAGGATGCGCATCTGGACGCCTGCCGCACGGTTGACCGTGAAGGGTTCGGAGCCCTCGTTCTTCGCCTCCTCCTGCTTCTCCTCGTCGAGCGTCTGCCAGTTCCCCCAACCGGAGTCGCTCTTGACGCGGACCTGGATGCGGATGCTCGACGGTGCGTTCGAGAAGGTGACCCCGACGAGGCTGGGGTTCTTCGACGGAACGTCGAGGACATCGGAGATGAGGGCGATGTTGACGCCGTCCTCGGTCTGCTGACGGACCGACCCGGAGATATCGCCGTCGTCGTCGGCCTTCTCCGTCGGGGTCGACCCGTCGGTGGGGGCCGTGCCCTCGGCAGGTGCAGTCTCCTCGGTCTTCTCGCCCTGCTCGGCCTCGGCCGGGGCCGGGGTTTCGCTCGAGCCCTCAGGTGAGGTCAGCCCCGCCGAGGTGGGGGTGACGGCTGCCGTCGCCGCCTGCGCACCGGTGCCGACCGTGGCGGGCACCTGGGTGGCGGCGAGTGCCGTCTGCGACTTGAAGACGTTGGGAAGGTTGCTCGACGCGCTCTGGTTGGCGACGGAGGCAGCGGAATCGCTGGAGTCGCGTGCGCCGGGGACGTTGAGTCCGTCCTCGCTCACCTTGAGCGCCTGTTGGGTCACTTCCGGCTCGACGGTTGCAGCAAAGGCAGTCGGAGCCGTGACCGCTAAGGTGCCGACGAGAGCGACTGAAGCGCAGCCCGCGACAGTGGGCAGTATGTATTTCATCGTTACAGCCTTTTCGAGGAAGTCAGGGAAGTTCGGGCCTCGGGGTCGGCTTCACCGTCGGCAGTACGGTGGGCAACCCCAACATCTCAAAATTGTTACACATTTCCGGCGTGTCAGACTAGCCAAATAACGAATGAACATAATTACACCGGTGTGGTTCCCAGTGTTCTCAAGCGACACACCGAGCGAAAGTTTTTTCGCGGGGTCCTTCTCCGGTCATCCTCGACCGCGGATCCGCCCCTCGTCCGCACCCTTTACGGGACGTAGCAGATGGCGCGCGCATCCTCGTCTCCGCCCTTGTCAGGGCTGGCCGAGGCGGCGAGTTCGCGACCGGCGGAGGCGTCGACGCGGACGCCGGTGTCCATACCGGCGGAGACGCCCGCAGCGACGCCTGTCGACGCCGAGAGGGCGCTGTCCTGCTTCTCAGCGTCCGTGGAGGCTTTCTCGATCGCGTTCGCAACGAGGCGTCGCGCCTCGGCGAAGTCCGGTTGTGATGGTGTCACGCGCGGCGGAGTGAGGTCAAGCGACTCGATCTTCTGACTCTTCACCTTGAGGGCAAGGTCGACGAACATGTCGACCTGCGAGGACGGAATGTCCGTCGACACCGCTCCGGGGGTGGCCGCGGCGATGTCCTGGTACCGCGTGAGCACGGTCGCCGGGTCGAGCTGCTTGACCATGGCCTCCTGGACGCAGCGCTGGCGGATCATCCGCTCGTAGTCGCTGGAGAACTCGCGGGAGCGGGCGAACCAGAGCGCGTGGTAGCCGTCGAGCTTCTGCTTGCCCGGTTCGATCCAGCCCTTGACCGGGCCGTGCTTGCCCGTGGCCTTATTCACCTTCGAGGAGATCGGCACCCGCTTGCCCGAGACCAGGGTGATCCCACCGAGGGAGTCGATGAGGTTCTCGAAGCCCTTGAGGTTGACCATGGCGTAGTACTGGACCTCGAGGCCGGTGACCGCTGAGACGGCGTCCATCGTCGCCTGCTCCCCGGCGCGCTTCGGGTCGGGGAACTTCTCCTTGTACTTCTCACCCTGCTGGAACACGGCATTGAGGAGGCATTCGCTGCCGCAGTTGAAGCCCTGCGGGTAGACGGCGTTGAGCGGCGAATCCTCGGGGAAGGGGACGTTCTGCATATTGCGCGGCAGTCCGATGATGACGGTCTTGCCGGTCTCGGCGTCGATCGAGACGAGGGAGAGCGAATCGGGTCGGATGCCCGTGCGGCCCTTGCCGGCGTCCGAGCCGAGGAGAAGGATGTTGTAGCGCCCGTCGACGGGTTTCGCGGCCTTGCCCGAGGCGAAGAGGTCGCTGACGAGCCCGCGCTGGCTGTTGAGGATGTTCGTGCCCCACGCCAGCGGTCCGACGACGACGAGGAGGAGGGCGCAGAACGCGCCGAGGAATCGAGTGCGCGCCTTCTTCGACAGGGTGACCAGGCGGATGCGGCGGACGGTGTCGAAGAGGCAGACGACCCAGTTGAGCCCGACGACCGGCACCCAGATGGTGAGGAAGGTGAGGATGTAGGGGTTCGTGCCGATCGTGAACGCGAACGTGCGATTGATGAGGATGGCGACGACGGCGATGATGACGAGCAGCCAGCTGATCGCCGTAATCGACAGCGAGATCTTCGCCCACCGGCGGGCACGGAAGAGCAGCTGGACGCCACCGGGAAGGAGGACGGAGACGAGGAGCAGCAGCCACGCCCGCAGGTCCCTGGTCGGCTGTGAGGCGTACGACGGGAAGCGGATCGGGTCGATGTACTTCGTCTCGGCCACTGCCTCACCTCTGCCTCTTGCTCGCTGACTGACTTCGGGCGCACCGACGCCCAGGCATCAATCGTGCCAAACCAACGTCCGAGTCCTCTGTGTCCCTCCATTGTGGCGCGTGGCAGAGGCCGAAGCCCGCACCTGCGCGCCTCGCATGTCGCCGATCACACCGTGTTCTCCCCCACACCTCTGCCCCCGGACACGCAGACGGCCGTTCCCGCCGCGAATGCGGTGGGAACGGCCGTGGAGTCGCCGGAGGCTTCAGCCGAGCAGCTGGCGGCCCATGACGAGGCGCTGGATCTGGTTCGTGCCCTCGTAGATCTGCGTGATCTTCGCATCGCGCATCATCCGCTCGACGGGGTGGTCGACGACGTAGCCGGCACCGCCGAGGAGCTGGACGGCGTCGGTGGTGATCTCCATCGCGGCATCGGAGGCGAAGGCCTTCGCCGCGGCTCCGAAGTACGTGAGGTCGGCGTCACCGCGTTCGCTCTTCGCCGCCGCGGTGTAGGTGAGCTGGCGGGCGGCCTCGAGCTTCATGCCCATGTCGGCGAGCATGAACTGGATGGCCTGGAAGTCGGCGATGCGCTTGCCGAACTGCTGGCGCTCCTTGACGTAGTTCAGCGCGTAGTCAAGCGCCCCCTGCGCGATGCCGACGGCCTGCGCGGCGATCGTCACACGCGTGTGGTCGAGGGTGCGCAGCGCGATCTTGAGACCCTCGCCGGGTTCGCCGACGATCCGGTCCCCGGGCAGGCGGACGTTGTCGAAGAGGAGTTCGCGCGTGGGCGATCCCTTGATGCCGAGCTTGCGCTCCTTCTCCCCGAAGGTGAACCCCTCGTCGGACTTCTCGACGACGAAGGCGGAGATGTTGCGGCCCCGGGCCCCGTCGGGGTCGGTGACGGCCATGACCGTGTAGTACTCGGAGACCCCGGCGTTCGTGATCCAGGTCTTCACCCCGTTGAGGATCCAGTCGTCCCCGTCACGGGTCGCGCGGGTCTTCATCGAAGCGGTGTCGGAGCCGGCTTCGCGTTCGGAGAGTCCGTAGGAGAAGCCGGCCTCTCCGCGGGCGACGGGGGCGAGGTACTTCTCCTTGATCGC
The DNA here is from genome assembly GCF_012027885.1 of Brevibacterium sp. LS14. Taxonomy (NCBI): domain Bacteria; kingdom Bacillati; phylum Actinomycetota; class Actinomycetes; order Micrococcales; family Brevibacteriaceae; genus Brevibacterium; species Brevibacterium sp. LS14. The sequence continues at coordinate 60,112 of NZ_SJXG01000031.1, read as the reverse complement.
CGCGTCTCCCCCGAGCTGGACGGGCATGCTCCCGAGCTTGTTGACGGCAGGGATGAGGGAGGAGGACGCACAGCCGCGGGCGACCTCCTCGATGATGATCGCCACGGCCAGGGCGTCGGCCCCGACTCCCCCGTACTCCTCGGGGATGTGCGCGGCGAAGAAGTCGGTCTCGACGAGCGCGTCGTGGGCTTCCTGGGGGTACCGGGATTCGGCGTCGACCTCGGCGGCGAAGGGGGTGATCCGCTTCTCGACGACGTCACGCACCGCCTGGCGGATCTCTTCGTGCTCTTCACTGGGCTGGTAGAGGTCGAACATCGTGCTCCTTTGACTGATCGATCGTTCAGTCAACAATTATTGCCCGAGTGCCGCCCCTTTGTCGAGGGCGACCTGACGCAGACGGGCCCGATGCTCGTCGAGGCGGGAGCGGATCCGCGCCGCCTCCTCGTCGGTCCCGGCGCCGAGGATGCGGGCGGCGAGCAGGCCCGCGTTCTTCGCTCCGCCGATCGAGACCGTGGCCACGGGCACGCCGCCGGGCATCTGGACGATCGAGAGCAGAGAGTCCATCCCGTCGAGGTACTTCAGCGGCACGGGCACGCCGATGACCGGCAGGGACGTCATCGAGGCGATCATGCCCGGCAGGTGGGCCGCTCCCCCTGCCCCGGCGATGATCACCCGCAGTCCCCGGTCGGCGGCGGTCTTCGCCCACTCGACCATGTCCTCGGGCATCCGGTGGGCGGAGACCACCTCGGCGGTGGAGTCGATGCCGAGTTCGCTCAGCGCCTCGGCGGCCTCCCGCATCGTCGGCCAGTCCGAGTCGGATCCCATGACGATCCCGACCGGGGGCCTCGCCGAGGCGGCTGCCCCGGTGCTCGTCTCTTCTGCAGCTGCCATGTCAGGCCCTTTCGTCGGGGTCCGCAGCGCCGGAGCGTGCGGGTGCGGTCGCGGGGACTCCCGCGGGCGCGGGCATCTCGGGATGGGGGTTCGGGTCGACGCCGGCGATGAAGTCCGCGGCATGCCTGGCCCGGGCGAGGACGAGCTCACGATCGGAGCCGTACGCGTTGACGTGGCCGACCTTGCGGCCCGGGCGCACGCCCTTGCCGTAGAGGTGGACCTTGACCGCGGGATCGTGGGCCATGACGTGGAGGTAGGGCCGGTAGAGGTCCTCGTGCTCGGCGCCGAGGATGTTGACCATGACCGAGACGTCCTCGCGGGCCTCGGGGCTGCCGAGGGGCAGGTCGAGGACGGCGCGCAGGTGCTGCTCGAACTGGCTCGTCACCGACCCGTCCTGGGTCCAGTGACCGGTGTTGTGCGGGCGCATGGCGAATTCGTTGATGAGGAAGCCCTCAGGGGTCTCGAACATCTCCATCGCCATCACCCCGGTGACGTCGAGGGCGCCGGCGACGGTGAGGACCGCCTCGGTGATGGCGCGCGCCTTCTCCTCCGGCAGTCCCGGGGCCGGGGCGATGGCCTCCTTGCACACCCCGTCCTGCTGCCAGGTCTCGACGACCGGCCACACGGCGGTCTGGCCCATCGGGGACCGTCCGACCATGACGGCGAGCTCCCGGGTGAAGTCGACCTTCTCCTCGGCGAGGAGGACGGGGACATCGCTCAGCCAGTCGGCCACCTCGGCGGAATCGGTGATGACACGCACGCCCTTGCCGTCGTAGCCCCCGCGCGGGGTCTTGGCGATGAACGGATACCCGACCTCGGCGGCGAACGCCTCGGCATCGGCGGTCGAGGTGATCTCCGCCCACCGCGGGTTGGGCAGTCCGAGCTCGTCCATGCGCCGGCGCATGAGGATCTTGTCCTGGGCGAAGATGAGGGCCTGCGGGCCGGGCCGGACCGCGTGTCCGGCGGCGACGAGGGCCTCGAGGTGCTCGGGCGGGACGTGCTCGTGGTCGAAGGTGAGGACGTCGACGGTCTCGGCGAAGGCCTTGAGCGTCGCAAAGTCCGTGTAGTCGCCGACGACGACGTCGTGGATGACCTGGGCCGCCGGGGAATCGGCGGTCTCTGCGAGGACGGCGAAGCGCACTCCGAGGGCCTCTGCTGCGGGGGCGAGCATGCGGGCCAGCTGGCCTCCGCCGATGACGCCGATGGTTGGAAAAGTCACGCACCCATCCTAGCGGCGGCTCCCAGCCGGGCCACATCGGCGCTGTCGTACGATGGACTTCGTCGAAGCCGCGCGTCAGGGGACAGGAGGGCACCGTGGGCCGCACCCGCGCCGAGCTCTCCCGCCTCGCGAAGTTCACCGCTGTCGGGGCCCTCGCGTTCCTCGTCGACCTCGCCGTCTTCAACCTCGTCCTCTTCACCACCGACATCGGCCCGCTCATCCCCAAGGTCGTCTCGGTCGCCGCGGCGACGACGGTGAGCTGGCTGGGTTCGAGGCACTGGACGTTCCGCGACGGCCGCACGAGCCGACCGTGGCGCGAGGCCATCGGCTTCTTCGCCGTCAACGCCGCAGGCCTCGGCATCGCCGGACTGTGCCTGATCATCAGCCACTACGTCATGGGCCTGACCTCGCCGCTGGCCGACAACATCTCCGGCAACGTCGTCGGCGTGCTGCTGGGCAACGTCTTCCGTTACGTCATGTACTCCCGCGTGCTCTTCCGCGTCCCCGGCACATCCTCGCCGAGGCGGGAGGTCGTCGTCGGCGGGTCCTCGGTCGACGAGCCGTGCGTCGACGTCCCCGCCCGACGGTGACAGCGGTGACCGTCGCGGTCGCACTCCCCCGGAAGGCAGCGCTCACACCACGAGGAGCGGGATCCGCAGTTCGGCGTCCGTCGTCGCTCCGTGGTGTCCGATGAGGGCGAGCGCCGAGGCGGACTCGGTCTGCGAGTCGACGACGGCGAAGCCGTCGGTGCACACGGCGATGACGTCGCCGATGCGGCCGAGCACCCGCGGATCGACGGGGCCGAAGTAGCCGCGGGCGATCGCCTCGGCGCGCGGGAGGACGAGGGCCCGGTCGCCCAGGGTCTCGGTCCAGGCGGCCGCGACGTCGGCCTCGGCTCCGAGCTGCGCGTAGAGATGGAGGGCCCTGGGCTCCCCGCCGAGGTGGCGCAGCCCCGCCTTGAGGTCGGGGGCGTCGACGAGGTCGAGGCGACGATCATGGTCGATGTCGACCATGCCGTGGTCGGCGGTGACGACGAGCGCCGAGTCGTGGGGCAGGTCCTGGGCGAGGCGGGAGAGCGCGCCGTCGATGCGTTCGAGCTCCTCGCTCCAGTTCGCCGAGTTCGATCCGCTCACGTGCCCGGTCTTGTCGAGGTTGCCCCAGTAGAGGTAGACTAGCCGGGTGCCCGGCGCCCTGACTTCGGCCAGCGCCTGCGCGGTGCGCTCCTCGAGCGTCTTCGACGCACGGAAGCGTCCCCCGCGCAGGGAGGCGCGGTTGAGGCCGCGCCCGGCGAACTTCGCCTCGCCGAGGCTGACGACGTCGACGCCGGCGCCCTCGAGGCGTTCGAAGAGCGTCGCATCGGGCACCCACGTGAGCGGGTCGACGTCGAGATCCCACGTGAGCTGGTTGAACACGGCGTCGCGGGCGGGGTCGAGCAGACGATAGCCGACGACTCCGTGGGCTCCGGGCAGACGACCGGTGGCGAGCGAGGACAGGGAGTTCGCCGTCGTCGATGGGAATCCCGTCGAGATCGGCCGCCTGGTCGAGGCGAGCGACCGGAAGAAGGGGGTGTAGCCGCTGTTGCGGCTGAGCAGCTCCTCGCCGAGCCCGTCGACGAGGACGACGACGACGGTGCGCGCCTCCCGGTCGAGGCCGAGCCCCTCGGCCCGCCTGCCGGCGGTCTCATCGAGGATGTGACCGGCACCGAGGGCGAGCGACGCGGCGGGGACGACGTCGGAGAGCAGCGGCCCCGCATAGTCGGGAGGACCGAGCAGGGTCGAGAGGTCGACGCCGTCGGTGTCGGGGGTGGTCATCAGCGACGCGCTCGGAGGCGGGCGTGGAAGACGGCCTGACGCAGCCGGTCGGCGAAGGCCGCGATCCGGTCGACGGCCGCCTGCCCTTCGGCTTCGGCGGAGACGCGGAGGACGACGTCCTCGGCGAACGTCGACCCGCCGTAGCCGTGATCGCCCATGCAGTCGGGGTCCCCGCACGTCTCGGGGAAGGCCTCGATGCGGCGGGCGGCACCCCACGAGAGGGTGAGCGAGACCTCGACGGGAGCATCGCCGGGAGTGTAGGAGGCGGGGTCGGTGAAGGTGCGCCCGACCATGACGGTGCCGAGGCGTTCGAGTTCGATGTCCTCGCTGCTCGTCACCGCCCGGGCCCTGCCGCCGGGAGCCGCTACCGGGTCGTCGTCGACGTGGGCGAGCAGCAGCCTCGTCTCCGTGAGGACGAAGGCGGTGACATGACGGTGGATCGACTCGATGTCGACGTGCGTGTCGATGTGGACGAAGTGGCTGAGCACCGGCTCGCCGAAGAGGGAGTCGGCGAGGATGCCCTGGGTGAGCTGCGGATAGTATCCGGCCGACTGGAGGTCGCGGACGAGGACTTCGGGTAATGCCATGGACTCCATTGTGCCGTACTCGCCGCCTGTGCCGAGTCCGCGGCCCGCCTATGCTTGAGGCATGGAAGACTATCCTGCAGGGTGGGAAGCCGATGTCGTCCTCCGTGACGGCGGCACCGCCCATCTGCGCCCGATCGTGCCCTCCGACGCCGATGCGCTCGCGCGCATGCACGAGGCGCAGTCGCCGGAGTCGATCTATCTGCGCTTCTTCGCGCCCCTGCCCAAGCTGCCCCAGCGCGACCTCGACCGCTTCGTCAACGTCGACCATCACGACCGGGTGGCGCTGGTGATGACGATCGGCGACGACATCATCGGGGTCGGTCGCTACGACAGGATCTCCCCCACCTCGGCGGAGGTCGCGTTCAACATCGCCGACGCCCACCAGGGGCGCGGGATCGGCTCGATCCTCCTCGAGCACCTCGCCGCGGCCGCTCGGGAGTCGGGCCTGCGGAAGTTCACCGCCGAGGTGCTCCCCCAGAACCGCTCGATGCTCCAGGTCTTCCAAGCCGCCGGCTACGAGGTCAGTCGCGGCTTCGACGACGGGGTCGTCGCCGTGACCTTCGACATCGACCCGACGGCACGGTCGATCGAGGTCCAGGCCACCCGCGAGCACCGCGCCGAGGCGAAGAGCGTGCGCACCGTCCTCCATCCCTCCTCGGTCGTCGTCATCGGGGCGAGCCGGAAGCGGAACTCGACGGGCAACCTCCTCATCCGCAACATCGTCTCCGCCCATTTCACCGGCGAGCTCTGGGTCGTCCACCCCGAAGCGGACCAGGTCGCGGGCGTGCCCGCGTACCCCAGCCTCGGCGATCTGCCGGGCACCGCCGACCTCGCCGTCATCGCGGTGCCCGCCGACTCCGTCACCGAGGTGGTCCAGGAGTGCGCAGCCCACGGCGCCAAGGCCGTCCTCGTCATCTCCTCGGGCTTCGCCGAGACCGGACGCGCCGGCGCCGAGCTGCAGCGGCAGGTCGTCGCGACCTCCCGGGCGTACGGGATGCGGCTCATCGGACCGAACTCGTTCGGGATCGTCAATGAGGCCCCCGATGTCCGGCTCAACGCCTCGCTCGCCCCGTTCCTCCCCGAACCGGGCACGCTCGGGCTCTTCAGCCAGTCGGGGGCGCTCGGCACCGCGCTGCTCGCGACGGCGAAGAACCGGGGCCTGGGCATCTCGACGTTCGTCTCCGCGGGCAACCGCGCCGACCTCTCCGGCAACGACCTCCTCCAGTACTGGGAGGAGGACCCGGCCACGCACACCGTCGGCCTCTACCTCGAATCGATCGGCAATCCGCGGAAGTTCTCCCGCATCGCCCGCCGCGTCTCCCGGGTCAAACCCGTCATCGTCGTCAAGTCCGATGTCACGGGGCGCGAGCTGCCGCCCGGGCACGTCGTGCGCACCTCCTCGCTCGCCCCGCACGCCCTCGACCAGGTGCTCGGTCAGGCGGGCGTGGTCCGTGCCGACACCGTCCACCAGCTTTTCGACTTAGCCCAGGTCTTCTCGACCCAGCCGCTGCCGGCCGGGCGCCGGGTGGGTGTCATCGGCAACTCGGCGGCGCTGTCGACGCTCATCGTCCAGCGCGCCCGGGCCGAGGGGCTCACCGTCGAATCCGCCGTCGTCTCCCTCCATCCCGAGGTCGATGCCGAGACCTTCGGGGAGGCACTCGAGGCGATGTACGACCGCGACGACATCGACTCCGTCATCGTCACCTTCACCCCTTCGGCCGGGGCCGAGGAGAACGAGATCGCCGCCCGTCTCGCCGAGGCCGCCGCACGGTCCGCGAAGACGACCGTAGCGTGCTTCCTCGGCATCCACGGCGTCCAGGACGAGCTCACGAGCTTCCTCACCGACTCCGAGGGCAGACGCGTCACCCACACGGTGCCGAGCTACTTGGGACCCGAGGACGCAGTGTGGGCGCTCGCGCGCGCCACCGACTACGCCCGCTGGCGCTCTGCCGACCACGGCCGCTTCCTCGAGATCGAGGACCTCGACGACAAGGGCGTGCGCGAGATCGTCGATGAGGCGCTCACCGGCGCCGCCCCCGGCTGTCCCGTCGTCCTCTCCCGAGAGCGCGCGCGGGAGCTGCTGGCCTGCTACGGGATCGAGACCGTCCCGTACATCACGGCCGCCTCGGTCGCCGAAGGACTGCAGGCCGCGGAGACGATCGGCTACCCGGTCGCGCTCAAGGCCGTGACGAAGTCGCTGCGCCATCGGATGGAGCTCGGCGGTGTGCGGCTGAACATCGACACCCCCGAGGAGCTCACCGAGGACTTCACCGCGATCCAGGACCTCATCGCCTCCCTGCCCTCGGACGAGGAGCCGCTCATCGACGTCCAGGCCATGGCCCCACCCGGCGTGCCCTGCGTCATCCGCGCCGGCGAGGACCGCCTGCTCGGCCCGATGCTCTCGTTCTCCCTGGCCGGGGACACGACCGAGCTCCTCGGCGACGTCGAGCACCGGGTCGCACCGCTGACCGACAAGGACGCCGGGGAGATGATCCGGGCGATCAAGTCCTCGCCGAGGCTGTTCGGCTATCGCGGGCTGCCTCCGGTCGACATCGACCCCCTCATCGACGTCCTCGAACGCCTCTCCGTCCTCGTCGAGCGCCACCCGCAGCTCCTCGACATCGAGATGCATCCGATCGTCGCGACCGAGACGACGAGCTACATCCTCGACGTCCGCATCTCCCTGCTCGCCGACGCCACCCGGATCGACACGACGCGGCGCCTGCTCAGCTGAGGGCTCCGCCGAGACATCCGACGTCTGCGGCGCACCTCGGGTATCGTCGGAGGTGCAGGGGTCCGCGTCGGACCGCCGGGCCGCCACCTGGCCGACAGGGATCGTCCGGTGCGACGACAGTGCCGCTGTTCGGGTCGAAACGCCTGCTCATGGGCGCGGGCGACCCGATTGGTGGGAACCGACTGGCAGTTTGGCGAGTCATATACCAATCCCCCGAGCGAACATGTAGTGTCTGTATCCGTTCGAGCATGAATAGTTATGCATTTGTGCCCAAAACCCCGCGGCCGGACCCGGCCGCTGTCCGTGACCCCCAGTGGTCATTCACCGTCAGCAGGCACTCCTGCGCTGCAGGAGCGCCCACGAGAGCGAGGCAGAGAGCATTGATCTCACGCAAAGATGTCGTCACGGATTCCGCGATCGCCGTCGTCGCCGAGCAGGGAGTCCGCGGGCTCACGCACCGCGCCGTCGACGCCATGGCAGAGCTGCCGGTGGGCTCGACATCCAACGTCTACCGCACCCGCGACGCCCTCGTCACCGGGATCCTCGAACGGATCGGCGAACTCAACGCCCGTCAGTTCGACCGGCTCGTCGAGAACACGGCGGCCGGCGGCACCCCGCTCGCCGATGCCGCCGTCGGACTGTGCTTCGATCTGCTCACCACCGACCGCGACCGCTTCTACACCTCCGTCATGCTCAGCCTCGACCCCGCGCTGCCGGCGGAGGCGCTCGCGGCGAAGCGGTCGAACATGGCGACCGTCGACTCGTTCGTCATGAACCTCTGCGGCATCGACGCCGACCTCGCCCGCCGCATCACCAGCTCGGTGCTCGGCATGATGATCGCCGAGCTCATGTCCGGTTCGCCCTCCCGTGAGCACGTCGAGGCCTACATCGGCGAACTCTCGAAGTGGATGAACGACCTCCCGCGCTCGTAGCAGGACTCTCCCGTCCACGGTGCCCCTGACCACCGCCTCGGCGGGGCGGAAGCGACACGAGACCCCGAGGTGGGCCTGGGAACACGATTCGAACGCTAGAATCGACGGGTGCCGCCGCTGAGGGACAGCGGACGCGAGTGTGTGACAGGAGTTCCATGACCGAAGGCAGAGTCATCGATGTCGACGTCTCGGCGGAGATGGAGAGTTCCTACCTCGAGTACGCCTACTCGGTCATCTATTCGAGAGCTCTGCCCGACGCCCGTGACGGCCTCAAGCCGGTGCAGAGGCGCATCGTCTACCAGATGGGCGACATGGGGCTGCGGCCCGACCGCGGCCACGTCAAGTCCTCGCGCATCGTCGGTGACGTCATGGGCAAGCTCCACCCGCACGGCGACTCCGCGATCTATGACGCGCTCGTGCGGCTCAGCCAGGACTTCATCATGCGGGTCCCCCTCGTCGACGGCCACGGCAACTTCGGCTCCCTCGACGACGGACCCGCCGCCCCCCGCTACACCGAGGCGAGGCTGACCACGGCGTCGATGCAGATGATCGCCGGCCTCGACGAAGAGGTCGTCGACTTCGTCCCCAACTACGACAACACGCTCACCCAGCCCGACGTCCTGCCCGCCGCGTTCCCCAACCTCCTCATCAACGGGGCCTCGGGCATCGCCGTGGGCATGGCGACGAACATGGCCCCGCACAACCCGGGCGAGGTCATCGCCGCGTGCAGCCACCTCATCCGCAATCCCGACGCCGATCTCGCCGAGCTCATGCGCTTCATCCCGGGACCCGACCTGCCCACAGGCGGGCGGATCATCGGCCTCGACGGCGTCCGGGAGGCCTACGAGACCGGCCGCGGAACCTTCCGGACCCGGGCGACGGTCTCAATCGAGAACATCAACGCCAGGCGCAAGGGCATCGTCGTCACCGAGCTGCCCTACCTCGTGGGACCGGAGAAGGTCGTCGCGAAGGTCAAGGACGCCGTCGGGGCGAAGAAGCTCACCGGCATCGCCTCGATCGACGACTACTCGGACCGGAAGAACGGCCTGCGGCTCGTCATCGGGATCAAGAACGGCTTCAACCCGGAGGCGGTCCTCGCCGAGCTCTACCGGCAGACCCCGCTCGAGGAGTCCTTCGGGATCAACAACGTCTGCCTCGTCGAGGGCCAGCCGCGCACCCTCGGGCTGCGCGAGCTCCTCACCGTCTACCTCACCCACCGCATCGACGTCGTGCGCCGGCGCACGGTCTTCCAGCTGCGCAAGGCCAAGGACCGCCTCCACCTCGTCGAGGGTCTGCTCATCGCGATCCTCGACATCGATGAGGTCATCCAGCTCATCCGCTCCTCCGATGACGCCGCGACCGCGCGGACGAGGCTCATGGACGTCTTCGACCTCTCGGAGCTCCAGGCCACCTACATCCTCGACCTGCAGCTGCGGCGGCTGACGAAGTTCTCGCGTCTCGAACTCGAAGCCGAGCGCGACGAGCTCAAGGAGCGCATCGACTACCTCGAGAGCCTCCTCGCCGACGAGGCGAAGCTGCGCGAGCTCGTCGCCTCCGAACTCGAGGCGACCGCGGAGATCATCGGCACGCCCCGCCGGACCGTCCTCATCGAAGGGGCGATGAAGGAGCTCACGGCGAAGGGGAAGAAGGCCCCGGAGAACCTGCGGATCGCCGATGCACCGACCCGCGTGCTCCTCTCGACCTCCGGTCGGATCGCCCGCACCTCGGATGCCGCGGTGCTCGCCCGCTCGGGCAAACGCGCGAGCCACGACGCCCTCGTCTCCGAGGTGGTCGCGACGACTCAGGGCAAGGTCGGGGCGCTGACCTCGACCGGCACCCTCCACCTCATCGACGTCGTCGACCTTCCCGCGCTGCCGCCCGGTGCCTCGCGGCCCAACGTCGCCGGCGGGGTGAAGGTCGCCGAGTACGCGGCGCTCGAGAAGAACGAGAAGGTCATCGGGCTCATCGACCTCGAGCGCGAGTTCCTCCTCGGCACAGCCGAGGGCGTCGTCAAGCGCGTGTCCGTGGCGGGCCGTCCGAACAAGTCGGAGTGGGACGCGATCGCCCTCAAGGGCAAGGACACCGTCATCGGCGTCGCTCAGCCCCGCGACATCGACGCCTCGCTCGCCGTCTTCGTCACCTCGGCCGCGCAGCTGCTCGCCTTCGACGCCGCAGGCCTGCGGGCCCAGGGATGGAACGCCTCGGGGGTCGCCGGCATCAAGCTCGGCGCCGAGGCGAAGGCGATCTTCTTCGGGGCCGTCCCCCGCGAACCCGATGAGGAGATGTCGCTGTCGGTCGTGACGATCGCCAGCGGCGAGAACTTCTACGGTGCGCCGTCCTCGTCGATCAAGGTGAGCGAGTTCGTCGAGTTCCCCACGAAGGGACGGGCCACCTCGGGTGTGCGCGCCCACAAGTTCCTCAAGGGCGAGACCGAGCTCTCGCTCGCCTGGGTCGGCGACTCCCCGCAGGCGGCGGCGCAGGCCGGAGGTGCACGCACGCTGCCCGGTGAGATGTCGCGCCGTGACGGGACGGGGTCCCCGCTCGAGTCCAAGATCGACGTCATCGGCACGCTCCCCCGCCTTCGCGAACCGGGCGAGGACGTCACCGGCGGCGGTGGCACCGGCGGTGGGGACGTCGATGGCTCCGGGGACTCGTCGGCGGGCAGCGGACGCTCCGGCGATAGCGTTCGAGGCGACAGCGGTGCTTCGGGCAGCGGTTCGCCTCAGGCGGCCGGTTCCGGCGGGCTCGCGACGAGCCTCGACGGTCTCGACCTCGATGCCGACGACGCCCGCGAGGCGATCTCGCGCGCCCGCATCGACACGGACAACGGCGTCATCGTCTCCCACGACGAAGACGATGAGGACGACGGCGACGACTCAGCGCTGTTCTGACGGCGGACACGTGCGGGAACGCGCGTACGTTCCCGCCGCAGCACGTCCTACCCGTAGCGTCGTGTCGCACCCCGGACGCCACGTCATCCCGATCGCTCCGCAACCCGCACCCGCGGCGCCTAATCCACCCCGTGCAACGGGAGGTTTTGGGGCTAAGAGGGCGGGATGCGCTGAGTGGGCGGGATGCGAATTGCTCTCCGCCAAGGGGAGGCTCCGGCGCCAAGGGTGCGGGGTAAGAAAGCCGCAGCATCGCCCCGCCGCAGCGTCCGCCCCTCGCCGCGCCGCCGCGCCTACGACTCGTCGTCGAGGTCGAGCTTCATCCGTGCCGCGGTGCCGCGCTCCATCCGGCAGATCCCGGTCTCGCCGAGTCCCTGGAGAGTGAGCGAGCCGCGCGGTTCGAAGACGTAGGCGTCGGAGGTCGAGAGCACCCGCGCGGTCTCCTCGTCGGTGAAGATCGTTCCCGGCTCGGCGACGGCGGTCAGCCGCGCTGCCAGGTTGACGCTCGAGCCGAAGATGTCGCCGAGGCGCGAGAGCACCCGCCCCCACACGAACCCGACCCGTGCCTGCGGCAGATCGGCGGCCGCGGTGACGCGCTCCATGAGCGACATCGCGATCTCCGCGCCGGCCAGCGGGGTCTCGGCCGCGAAGAACACCTCGTCGCCGACGGTCTTGATGATGCGCCCGCCGCCGGTGGCGACGATGTTGTAGCAGATGCCCTGGAACTCCTGGACCATGTTCGCCAGCTGCCTCGGCTCCATCTTCTGCGACAGCCGCGTGTACGAGACGAGGTCGATGAAGCCGACGGCCCGGGCCAGCGGCATCGACGAGTCGTACCAGCCCTGCCGGTTGTCCATCGCCAACCCGTCGGAGACGTTGACGTTGAGCCGCCCCATCACCTCGGCGAGGTTGCGCCGCCACGAGTACGTGAGCATCTTCTGCAACGGGTCGATGAGGTCCTCGATGACCTCGAGTGCCTCCCGACGGGCCTCGGGTTCGCTCAGGCCCTTCTCCTCGGTGAGGTATTCGACGATCGTCTCCATCTGCCACACGACGAGGCGGTCCGTCGTCTGCCCGATCGCACGCGCCAGCGACAGCGCGGTCTCCTGGTCGATGAGTCCGTCCGCGACGGGCTTCGCCCACATCCGCAGCGCGTGCGCATCGCTGACCGTGTACGCCTTGTCGTGCGCATCCGTCTGCGCCATCCCCAGCGCCCGCCACATCTTCCGCGCCGACACCGTCGAGATCCCGCCGAGCTTCGCCGCCTCCCGGCGATCGAGCACGCGCTTACCGTCGAGGAGGATCTCCTCGAGCCGCTCGGCCGCCGTCCGCGTCTCGTAGACCGGATCGTCGTCGTCATCGTCGACGATGTCGATCGCCGAGGTGCGCGGGTCCTCGTGCAGTCCCTCGGAGAAGTCGTCGGCCCGGTCGGGCCTGCCTGAGGCACCGTCGTCGACGGATGCCGGGTGTCCGTTGAGCATGTTCGCGGTGATGACCGGCATCGCCGAGGTGGCCGTCAGTTCGCTGTCATCGATCTTCGCTCGCCGGCGGGTCGTGTCAGTGCCGCGTGAGACGGTGTCATCAGAACGGGAGGCGGTGTCATCAGATCGGGAAGCGGCACCGTCGCCGGAACCGGCGTCGGCGATATCGGCGCCGGTGGCGTCGTCTGCGCTGGCGTCACCCGGGCCCCCGTGCGCCGATCCGCTGTGTGCAGAGTCGACGTCCTGCGGTCCGCCGTGGGTCACGCCCTCAACCCTCGACGCGCCGTGTCCTGGGGTTGAGAGCACTGGACCGGGATGCCCCGAGGCGTCCTGTTCACTCGTGCCCGCAGAGGCACTGTCTGCCGAACCGGCCTGTGCAACCGCATCCTGCGCAGGAGCACCCGTCGACGTGTCCTGTGTCGGCGCGCCCTCCGCGTCGTTGCCCGCCGTGGCACTGCCCCCGGCAGCGCTGTCCGCCGGACCACGGTTGACCGGCGCGTCCTGTCCCGCAGCGTCTCGCGAGGCGTGCTCCCGCGCACTCTCGTCGTTCCGACGGTGCTCGACATCGTCCGCGGGCACGGCGGCCTGCCGGGTGTCCTCACTCATCATCTCGCGGTCGTCCCGGCAGCAGAGGTGTCGGTCCCAAGGGCCGGTCGCAGATGGTGGACGTCGCCGGCGCTCACAGTGGTCCGGTCGTCGATGATGAGGTCCCCGGACGGGTCGAGCCCGGTGGCCGTCCCGATGAGGTGGCTGCCGTCGGGCCGTTCGACCTTGACCCGTGTCCCCAGCGTCACCATTCCCTCGCGCACCTTCTCCGCGGTCCGGCTCCGGCTGAAGTCCTCGTCACCATACTCGTCGATCTCCCTCAGGGCAGGAATGAGCGTGCTGAGGATCGACATTAGCAACGCTTCATGATCGATCTCTGAATCCGGCTGACCGAGCTCGATCGCCAGCGAACTCGCGTCTTCCCGCACGAGGTCTTCAGCCGCGAGCCGGGTGTTGATCCCCATTCCCAGGACGATGCGCGGACCCGAGTCGATCATCTCGATGCGCGCGAGGATCCCGCACAGCTTCTTCCCGTCTGCCGTGAGGACGTCGTTGGGCCACTTGAGGACGGCGGGAACCCCCGCCTCGGCGACGGCCCGGCGAACGGCCTCCCCGGTGAGCAGCGGAATCCAGCCCCAGGACTCAACCCCGGTGCGGGGCGCGAGGAGGATCGAGAACGTCAGCGACTTCCGCGGCGGCACCGTCCACGTCCGTCCGAGTCGACCATGGCCGGCGCTCTGAAAGTCGGTGCCGAGGACGGTGAACACCGGCAGCTCGGACCGGTCCGCGCCGCTGCCGACGACAGCGCCGGCGACGTCGCGGACGGGATGGCCGACCGCCTCGGCGGGGTGGGGATCGAGGTGCTCGGGCTTGCGGACCAGGGCGGCGAGTTCGTCGTTCGTCGACGAACAGGACTCGTCCCAGACGACGAGGGGAAGGTCGAGCCCGGCGGCCTCGGCGCGGGCGCGCAGCGAGCGGACGTCGACGAGGAAAGGCGCGTGTTGGCTGGTCACCAGTCCACTCTAGATTCTTTTGGTGGGAGTGCACAATGAACTCGTGCGCCCTCGATAAGGTGGGGGCATGACGGAAACCCCACGCACCACCGCCGAGCGCATCGACGCCTTCCTCGAGCGTCGCGACGCCGCCCACACCGGCAACGAGAAGTCGGTGGAGAACCAGCACAAGCGCGGCAAGCAGACCGCCCGGGAGCGCATCGACCAGCTCCTCGACGAGGGATCGTTCCAGGAGATCGACGAGTTCGCCCGCCACCACAACACCCAGTTCGGGATGAGTGCGAACCGCCCTGACGGTGACGGCGTGGTCTGCGGTCTGGGCACGATCGACGGGAAGACCGTCGCCGTCTTCGCCCACGACTTCACGGTGCTCGGCGGGTCGCTGGCCGAGGCGAACGGCCGCAAGATCGTCAAGGTCCAGAAGCTCGCGCTCAAACTCGGCTGCCCGATCATCGGCATCAACGACTCCGGCGGCGCCCGCATCCAGGAGGGCGTCGGTTCGATCGCGCTCTTCGCCGAGATCTTCCGCCTCAACGTCGCCTCCTCGGGAGTCATCCCGCAGATCTCGCTCATCATGGGCCCCTCGGCCGGCGGCGCCGTCTACTCGCCGGCGCTCACCGACGTGACGATCATGGTCGACAAGATCAGCCACATGTACATCACCGGCCCGGACGTCATCAGGACCGTCACCGGTGAGGAGGTCGGCCACGAAGAGCTCGGCGGCGGCCGGACGAACAACACGGTCTCGGGCAACGCCCACTACCTCGCCAGCGACGAGGAGGACGCCCTCAACTACGTCCACGACCTGCTGTCGTTCCTCCCGCAGAACAACCTCGACCCGGCCGACGCCGACGTCTTCGAATCCGACCTCGAGCTCACCCCCGAGGACGAAGCGCTCGATGCGCTCATGCCGGATTCGCCCTCCCAGCCCTACGACATCCTCGACGTCGTCACCACGGTCCTCGACGACGGCGAGTTCCTCCAGGTCTCCGAGCTCTTCGCCCCCAACGTCGTCACCGGATTCGGTCGTGTCGAGGGCGTGAGCGTCGGCGTCATCGCCAACCAGCCGATGCAGCTCGCCGGCACCCTGGACATCGACGCGTCCGAGAAGGCCGCCCGCTTCGTCCGCCTCTGCGACGCCTTCAACATCCCGATCCTCACCTTCGTCGACGTCCCCGGCTTCCTGCCGGGCACCGACCAGGAGCTCGGCGGCATCATCCGCCGCGGCGCGAAGCTCATCTACGCCTACGGCGAGGCGACCGTCCCCCTCATCACGCTCATCACCCGCAAGGCCTACGGCGGAGCGTACTGCGTCATGGGGTCGAAGCAGCTCGGTGCGGACATCAACCTCGCGTGGCCCTCGGCGCAGATCGCCGTCATGGGTGCCCAGGGGGCGGCGAACATCGTCTACCGGCGCAAGCTCAAGGCCGCCGAGGAGGCCGGTGAGGACGTCGATGCGCTGCGCGACGAGCTCATCCAGGACTACGAGGACGCTCTGCTCAACCCGTACCTCGCCGCCGAGGAGGGCTACATCGACGCGGTCATCAAGCCGAGCGAGACGCGGGCCCGCATCGTCCGCTCGCTGCGGGCGCTGAAGAACAAGCACGTCGACGCTCCCGCGCGCAAGCACGGTAACATCCCCCTATGAGCGAGGATTCGACGCAGACCGCCGAGCAGAGCACGGCACCGAGCGACGGTGCCGTGTCCGAGGCGAGCACTGGGACGCCGGTGACTTCGGTCGAGGACCGCGCCGTGGTCCGCGCCGACGACGGTCAGCCGGTCAGCGATGAGATGGCCAGTGCGGCCGCAGTCGCCGCGGTCGTCGCGATCCGCCAGGTCGCTCTCGCCTACGCCGCCCACCAGGCCGAAGCGCTCGCCCAGGTCGAGACGACGAAGCACGACCGCGCCGGGTTCAATGCGCCCCGGCGCAACGTCCGCCGTCGCCTGCCCCAGACCTGGACGCAGCCGCTCGGTCGCTGAGGCCGGTCGGCGGGCGCTCAGTCGGTACCGGCGGTGAAGATCGCCCGCAATTCCGCGAAGAGCTCGTCAATGATGGGGTCCGGTTCGCCCTCGTCGCGGCGCAGCCGCATGAACGTCGCCTTGATCGCCATCATCGCCACCGCCGCGAGCACCTCGGCCCGGTAGGAGACCGCAGGCCAGTCCTCGGGGCAGCCGTTCGGGGTCCCCTCCCCCGCCGAGGCGGTCGTTGGGTCCCCGGCTGAGTCGACCGCGGCACTCGCCCCTTCCGTCGCCGAGGCGGTCGCTGAGTCGCGCGTGCCCGTGACGTCAGACTCTGCCGACCCGTCGGCTGCCGTCGCGTCGAGGCGGCGCTGGATCATCTCGCGGAACAGGCGCTCGTTGTTGCCCATCCGCGACATCTGCAGCTGCATGAGCTGAGGCTCCTGCTGGAGGACCCGGTGGTACTGGTGCATCTCCTCGCGGCGGCGCAGCCGGCTGCGGACGACTGCGGCGAGGAGTCCCTCGAGGTCGGCGACCATGTCCCCCGTCGGTCCGCCCGCCTCGAACTCGGCGATGACCGGCTGGTCCTCGTCGTCGAAGACGGTGTCGGAGCGCCCGAGCAGCGCCTCCTCTTTGTTCGCGAAGTAGTTGAAGAAGGTCCGCCGGGAGACTCCTGCGCGTTCGCAGATCGCCTCGATCGTCACATCGGCGTAACCGCTCTCGAGGGTGAGCTCGAGCGTGGCTCGGCGCAGCGCCCGCCCGCGTTCGCGCTTCTTCCGCTCGCGCAGGCCCTCCGGCCGGTCGGCTGCGGTCACGTCGGCTGCTGAAGACATGCCGACATTATTGCACTCCGTGCATTTTCATCTCAATCCCGTCTCAGCCCCGCGGCAACTGACGTCAGTAGCCGAGCTTCGCGTTCACGAGGACGGGAACCGCCTCGGCGGCCTCATCGGCGAGACCGAGGTCGATCTCGACGATCTCGAGCGTCTCCTCCCCGCCGAGGGAGACGACGACGTGCCCGTACGGGTCGGCGACGAGGCTGTGGCCGACTCCCGTGGGGCCCTTCGGGGGCACGTCGACCCCGCTGACTTCGGGATCGGCCTGGCCGAGGGCGACGACGAACATGTTCGAGTCAATCGCCCGGGCTCGAGCGAGCAGCTCCCACTGCTCGACCTTCCCCGGCCCCGCACCCCACGATGCGGAGACGATGGCGAGGCGAGCGCCTCGGCGGCTGAGTTCGGCGAAGAGCTTGGGGAAGCGGATGTCGTAGCAGATCGCGATCCCCACGGCCTCTCCGCCCAGGTCGACGACGGCCGGTTCCTCACCGGCTGCGACGGTGTCGGACTCCTTGAACCCGAAGGCATCGTAGAGGTGGATCTTCGCATACTCGGTGCGGGTGCCGTCGGGGGCGTAGACGGCGAGCAGGTTGACGACCTTGCCGCCGGAGACGGCGAACTCCCCGGCGATGACGGTGGTATCGGCATCGGCGGCCAGCACGGTAAGCGCCTCGCGCCAGCCCTGCGCCTCGGTCTCGGCGATCTCGCGCAGGCCGCGCCCGAACGCGGACATCGTCGCCTCGGGGAAGACGACGACGTCAGCGTCGGCCTCGGCGGCCCGGCGGGTGTAGTCGCGGACCTTCTCGAGGTTGGCCGCGACGTCGGTCGTCGTGTTGATCTGGGCGAGTGCGAGTCTCATCGCGATCCTCCTGCGGCGGACGGTCGGTGGGCTCTTCTCAGGCTACTCGGGTCCCGACCTCGGGTCACCCGCCGTCCGCACCACGGTCTGGCGGCCGAGGTCCGACGCCCGTCCGAGCGCAGGCGCGCCCGTCAGCCGATGAATTCTCGTCCCGGGCGTCCGCCCCGGCCGCGGCCGTGGACGATGGAGTAGACGCCCATCGCGACGACGACGAGT
Organism: Brevibacterium sp. LS14; assembly: GCF_012027885.1. Classification (NCBI taxonomy): domain Bacteria; kingdom Bacillati; phylum Actinomycetota; class Actinomycetes; order Micrococcales; family Brevibacteriaceae; genus Brevibacterium; species Brevibacterium sp. LS14. Next base: position 42,140 of record NZ_SJXG01000031.1, on the reverse strand, counting down.
CCGGCACAGAGGAGGAACATCCCCCGACCGCCGGTGAGCGGCATGAGGGCGCCGAGGATGATCGGCCCGATCCCGGATCCGACGTCGAGGAGGAGGAAGAACGACGAGGTCGCCACCGGCACCCTGGCCATCTCGACGGACTTGACTGTGATCGTCTGGGCGCTGGGCATGAGCGAGCCGAAGCCGAGTCCGACGAGGACGCCGGCGATGACGATGCCGGTCATCGTCGGCCACAGGGCGATGAAGAGGTTGCCGGCGGCGTTGAGGGCGAGGACCGGATAGATGACGACGTTGTCGCCGTAGACGTCCTGGATCCGGCCGACGAAGAGGCGGGCGACGAGGGAGGCTGCGGCGAAGGCGACGAAGAACATCGAGGCGGCGGCGGGCACTCCGTTCTCGGCCGCGTACCCGGCGAGGAAGACGAGGGCGGCGGCGTAGGCGGTGCCGGCGATGAGCATGATCAGCCCGATGCGCAGACCGTCGCGGTCGACGAGCGTGCGGGGGTGGAGGTGCCACTTGGCGGCCCGCTGCTCGGGAGTGAGCTCCTGCTTCGGCAGGCGCAGGAGGAAGCAGAGGATGAGGGCGATGAGCGACATGAGCGCCGAGGCGAGGAAGAGCACCCCGAAGTCCCAGCGCTGGGGCAGGACGACGCCGAGGTAGGGCCCGAGGGCCGTCGACACCGTCGTCGCCGTGCCGAAGTAGCCGGTGCCCTCACCTCGGCGGGAGGCGGGGATGATCGACTGGATGGCCGTCATGATCGCCGTGTTCCCGGCTCCGAACGCGACGCCGTGGATGAGGCGGATGACGATGAGGAGGACGAGGCTGTCGGCGGCGATGTACGCGAGCGAGGCGAGGACGAAGACGGCCATGGAGATGACGAGCAGGGTCCGGCGGCCGATGAAGTCGAGGTACTTGCCGGTGAGGATGCGGGCGATGACGGCGCCGACGATGAAACCGGACGAGGCGAATCCGGCGGCGGCCTGGCCGGCGGAGAAGCGGGCGACCGCGTACCCGGCCATCGATGTCATGAGCAGGTAGAAGACCATGGACATCGCGAGGTTGAGGCCGACGCCGACGACGAAGTCCTTGGTCCACAGCTGTGCTCGTGCCACGTCCGATCCGTCTCTCTTCCCTCAGCCGTCCGCGTCCCGCCGGGCGGCGGGACCATCCAAGGCTATAGCTTCAGCGAACTCCCAGGATGCGATGTCCGCACTGTGCCCATGTGCCTCTCCTCATGGCCTGTGACCGGAGCCATGAGGTGTGCGTCAGCTCATATAGGGTGAGGTCATGACCGAAAAGAGAACCCCTTCCGCCGTCGACGCCGTCGCTGAGGACTTCGTCGACCGCTCCCTCGCCCTCTCCCCCTCCCTCGCCCTCTACCTCGGGCTCGAAGGAGGCAAGGGCTTCGACGACCTCTCCCCCGCCGGCCTCGCCGCGCTCAACGACCTCAATGTCGAGACGCTGCGCCGCCTCGACGAGGTGGAGGCGAGCGCCGACCTCGACGACGTCGACCGGGTCACCCTCGATGCGATGCGCGAGCGCCTCGGCGTCGCCCGTGACTACTACGAGGCGGGCTTCCAGCACGCCGACCTCAACGTCATCGCCTCCCCCGTCCAGCACGTCCGCGACACCTTCGACCTCCTGCCGACCGCGACGGTGGCTGACTGGGAGACGATCGACACGACCCTGGCCGCCGTGCCCGCATCGCTGGCCGGATACCAGGAGTCACTCGCGCTCGCCAAGAGCCGCGGTCAGGTGGCGGCCCGGATCCAGATTGAGAAGGTCATCGACCAGGCCCGCGATCTCGCCGGGGACGACTCGACGTTCCTCACCCTCATCGCCGGTGCCGATGATGTCGCCGAGGTGTCCCCGCAGCTGCGCAACGACCTCGCCGCCCATGCCGATGGAGTCCGACAGGCGTACGCCGACCTCGCCGATTTCCTCGGATCCGAGCTGCTGCCGGCGGCACCGGAGAACGAGGCATGCGGCAGGGAGGCCTACGCCCTGCACTCGCGGAACTTCCTCGGCGCCGAGGTCGACTTCGACGAGACCTACCGGTGGGGACTTGCGGAGCTCGAGCGCATCGACGCCGAACAGCGCCGGATCGCCGAGGAGATCATGCCCGGCACCGACCTCTTCGACGTGATGAAGGCGCTCGACGCCGATCCGGAGCGCATCCTGCACGGCAAGGACGCGCTGCGCGAATGGATGCAGGGGGTCGCCGACGAGGCGATCGCCGAGCTCGGGAAGACCCACTTCGACATCCCCGAACCCGTGGGCACGATCGAGGCGATGATCGCCCCGTCGTCGACCGGCGGCATCTACTACACGGGGCCCACCGACGACTTCTCCCGTCCCGGTCGGATGTGGTGGTCGGTGCCCGAGGGCGTCACCGAGTTCGCAACCTGGCAGGAGAAGACGACCGTCTACCACGAGGGCGTCCCCGGCCATCACCTCCAGGTCGGGCAGGCCACCTACGTCTCCGATACCCTCAACCGCTGGCGCCGGCTCATGTGCTGGGTGTCCGGACACGGCGAGGGCTGGGCGCTCTACGCGGAGCGGCTCATGGCCGACCTCGGCTACCTCGACGACCCGGCCGACTACCTGGGCATGCTCGACTCGCAGCGCCTGCGGGCCGCCCGCGTCGTCCTCGACATCGGCTTCCACCTCGGCCTTGAAGCCCCGGAGAGCCTCGGCGGGGGCACATGGGACCGGGAGAAGGCGTGGCAGTTCCTCACCGACAACGTCGCGATGGACCGCAGCTTCCTCGCCTTCGAACTCGACCGCTACCTCGGCTGGCCGGGACAGGCCCCGAGCTACAAGATCGGGCAGCGCCTGTGGGAGCAGTTCCGCGACGAGGCGAAGGCCGAGGCCGGCGACGACTTCGACCTCAAGGCCTTCCACACGAAGGCCCTGGGCCTCGGCTCGGTCGGCCTCGACACCCTCGGCCGGGCGATCCGCCGCTGAGCGGGGTCAGATCTGCGCCGGCCGGGTCTGCGCAGGTCGGGCCTGGCCGGCCGACCTGCGCCCTGCAGCCTCGGCGCTCGGAGTGGGAGAATGACGACGTGAAGAACAATGACAGCCCTAGGTCGGAGACCGTGCGGGTGACGGAGATCCTCCGCGACGAGATCATCGACGGGGTGCGCGCGCCCGGCAGCCGCCTCGTCGAGCGCAATCTCGCCTCCGAACTCGGAGTCAGCCGTGTCCCGGTCCGCGAAGCCCTCAAGCAGCTCGCCTCGGAGGGGCTCGTCGCCCACCGTCCGAACACGTGGGCGACAGTGCGCGAGTTCTCTCCCAGCGATGTCGCCGACCTCGCCGAGGTGCGTCAGGCCTTCGATCTCCTCGCCTTCGAACTCGCGGCCCAACGGCACACGCGGGAGGGACTCGCCTCACTCGAGGCGACGATGGAGGCGGGTCGACGGCAGGCCGAGGCCGGGGATGCGGTCGGTGCGCACCGGAGCGCCGCCGCCTTCCACTCGATCGTCACGGAGCTCTCCGGCAACCGGCTCCTCGTCGAGGTCGGGCAGCTCCTCGACTCGCGGATGCGCTGGCAGCTGAGCCAGCATGACGAGCTCGACGTCGTCGCCACCGAACATGCCGAGCTCTTCGACGCGATCGCCCACCGCGACGTCGACCGGGTCCGCGAGCTCGCGACCCACCATCTGAGCACGAGCCGCCAGCAGCATGACAAGCACCGGGAGCGCCTCGCCCACGAAGGCAAGACGGCGGAAACCGAGGACGCGAAGGCCGAGGGCTGAGGGAGACGACGCGCTCAGCCGGCGGCCGGATGCGTCCTGACGGCCGGGTCAGCCGTCGCGGGTCGGTCCGTCGCCGCTGAACCTGCGTCATCGGACCGCGGCCCGGCGTCTGTCGCCGCACTCGCCTCCTGCGCCGCACTCGCCTCCTGCGCACCCCGAGCGAACGGCCACCCGGTCATCCGCTTCGGTCGCGCCGGCGCGAACGTGCGCACCTTCGAGGTCGAGAGTCCGAGGCCGACGAGGGACTCGGCGAGCCTGACGGCGGCGGCGACACCGTCGACGACGGGGACCGAGCAGCGGTCGACGATCACCTCGGCGAGGTCGGCCATACCCCCGCACCCGAGGACGATGACCTCGGCACGGTCACGATCGACCGCCTCGGCGGCCTCACCCGCGATCGCGTCGACGGCCCGGTCGGGATCGGCCTCGAGGTCGAGGACGGCCATCCCCGAGGAGCGCACGGAGGCGCAGTGCCGGTCGAGCCCGGCGAGCAGAAGCCGATCCTCGATGAGCGGGACCGTGCGGTCGAGGGTGGTGACGACGGAGTATCGGCGGCCCAGCAGCATCGCCAGCGTCGCACCCGCCTCGGTGATGTCGACGACGGGGACGTCGAGGAGCTCCTGCAGGGCTTCTCTGCCGTGCTCGCCGTAGCCGGCCTGGATGACAGCGTCGTACTCACCGTCGTATCCGAGCACGGCGTCCATGACGCCGAGTGCCGCGAGGTGGCTTTCGACGTTGCCTTCGCAGGATTCGGGGCCGAAGCTCGGGGTCAGGCCGATGATCTCCGTGTCCGCCGAGGCGGCCTCCCGTGCCGCTCGGGCGATCCCGTCGGTCATCGACGCGGTCGTGTTGACGTTGACGACGAGGATTCTCATGGGTCTCTCCAGGTCAGGTGGGTGTGTGCGGGTCAGTGTGCGGTCGGGACGGCGATCTCCTCGCCGTCGACCTCGCGGAAGGTGAAGTCGCGGCGGGCGATGACGAAGTAGATGACGGCGGCAAGCCCGGCGCCCAGGAACCACGAGAACTCCGAGACCGAGGAGAAGGCCGGCACGAGGGCGAGGATGAGCGCGATGAGGGACGCGGGGATGAACGCGCCGATCGCCCGCCAGTTGACCCCGTGGTGGTAGAAGTACTCGCCGTCGTTCGCCTCGGTGTAGAGCTGGGGGACGTTGACCTTCGTCTTCCGCACGAGCCAGTAGTCGACCATGATGATGCCGAAGAGCGGTCCGAGCAGGGCACCGAGGCCGCCGAGGAAGTAGACGATGACGACAGGTGAGTCGTAGAGGTTCCACGGGAGGATGGCGAAGCCGATGATCGCCGAGATGATCGCGGCGCTGCGGAAGTTGAGATGACGCGGGAAGAGGTTCGTCAGGGCGTAGGTCGGGGCGACGAAGTTCGCCATGAGGTTGACTGCGACGGTGAGGATGAGCAGGGACAGCGAGGCCAGCGCGAGGAGGATCGGACTGCCGATCGCCTGGACAATGTCGGCGGGTGAGGTGATGACGGTGCCGTCGATCGTGTACTGCGCGCCGGCGAGCGAGATGACGACGAGGCCGAAGACGAGCATGTTGATGGGGATGCCCCAGAAGTTGCCGACGACGATCGAGCCGCGGGTCTTCGCCGAGCGGGTGAAGTCGGAGAAGTTGAGGACGAAGGTGCCGTAGATTGCCACCCACAGCGCGCCGCCGCCGAGGATCTGCACCCACATCTCCCACCCGGTGAGCGGATCGTCGATCGACCACGAGATCCGGAAGTCGACCCTGACGAGCATCCACACGGCCAGGGAGACGAAGGTGAGGAGGATGATCGGTCCCGCGATCGCCTCGTACCTGCGGATCATCTCCATGCCGTAGCTGACGATGATGACCTGGACGATCCAGAGCAGGGTGAAGGAGAACCAGCCGAGGCCGCTGAGTCCGAGGAATTCGACCTCGGCCCATGACTGCAGACCCGGCAGGAACGTGAGCAGCAGGACATTGAGGACGTTCGCGGCGAGGTAGGTCTGGATGCCGAACCATGCGATCGCGACGATTCCGCGCACCGAGGCGGCGAGCTGGGCGCCGTGGATGCCGAAGGCGATGCGGCTCATCACCGGGTAGGGCACCCCGGTCTTGTGTCCCATGATTCCCGAGAGGGTGAGGAGGATGAAGAGGAGGGCGGCGCCGACGAGAAGGGCGACGAGGATCTGCCACGCACCGAGGCCGAGGGCGAAGAGTCCGAGCGCGAAGCCGTAGTTGCCGAGCGAGTGGACGTCGTTCGTCCAGAGGGAGAAGACGCTGTAGGCCGTCCAGCTGCGGCTTTCCTTCTTACAGGGAGCGAGGTCGGCATTGTAGAACCGCGGGCTGATCCGGTGGGCCGCCAGTTGCTCGGGGCTCGGCCCGAGGCGCTCGGGATTCGGCTGGTCGGAGGTCACTGTCGTCGCCATGGGGTACTCGCATCCGAGACGGCACAACACTGGAATACCAAACGAGGATCCACAGGGTCATGGTGATGATTGCTGACCGGTTCAGCGTAACGTGGGTCACAGTTCTTCCGCAATGAAGAAAGAGGCTTTCGTCTTCGAGAAATCAGACCGCAAGCATGGCTCCCGACGGTCCGCACCTGGGCGGATGGCCGTCACGGCGCTCGCGACGAGTCTGGATTTTTGGCATTCCATTTGTCCGAATGGTGAGCGAAGGGCGCAAGGTGGGCGCGCCCGCACCCCCACGGGCGAGCACCCCGGCGGACAGCCCCCTTGACACGGACTCGAACACGTGTTCGAATGCTGGCATGCGGTGGAACGAGCAGGAGAAGGTGGCCGGGCTCTTCGGAGTCAAGGGGCTCGTCCGCAGCGTGCGCACTCCGGAGTTCGCGGGGATGACCTTCCACGAGGTCCTCGCGAAGTCGGCGCTCAACCGGGTGCCGAAGTCGAGCGGGATGCCCTTTTCGTGGACGATCAACCCCTACCGCGGGTGCTCCCACGCGTGCGTCTACTGCTTCGCGCGGAGCACCCACCGCTACCTCGACCTCGACGCGGGTGAGGACTTCGACCGCGAGGTCATCGTCAAGGTCAACGTACCGGAGGTCCTCGCAGCCGAGGTGGCCAAGCCGAAGTGGTCGCGCGAGCTCGTGGCCCTGGGCACGAACACCGACCCCTACCAGCGGGCCGAGGGTCGCTACGGTCTCATGCCCGGCATCATCACGGCCCTGGCCGACCATGCGACGCCCCTCTCCATCCTCACGAAGGGCACCCTGCTCCGGCGAGACCTCCCTCTGCTCGCCCGCGCCGCCGAAGATGTCCCCGTCGAGATCGGCATGTCGATCGCCGTCCACGACGACACCCTGCAGCAGGCCATCGAGCCGGGTACGCCGACGACGACGGCGAGGCTCGCGACCGTGCGTACGGCAGCCGACCTCGGCTTCCGGGTGACGGTCTTCATCATGCCCGTCCTGCCGAAGCTCACCGACTCGCGCGAGCACCTCGATGCGGCCCTGCGGGCGATCAGCGAGGCCGGGGCACACCGGGTCGTCTACGGTGCCCTGCACCTGCGGCCCGGCGCCAGGGAGTGGTTCTTCGAGTGGCTCGGGCGCGAACATCCCGAGCTCCTCCCCCGCTACCGACGGATGTATGCGAACTCGCCGTATGCCTCGAAGGAGTACCGGACGTGGCTGCGCGCACGGATCGATCCGCTCATCGACCGCTACGGCCTGCGCGGGTCGAGGGACGAGGACTACGGCGAGCGCGGGGCGCTCGGCACCAGGGGTGACCGGTCCGCAACCGGGACGTCCTCGATCGCCATCGGCGCGGAAGGCCTCCCGCAGCTTCAGGCCGCCCTCTTCTGAGCCCCGGACTTCCATCCCACCGGCCCCTGACCCCAACCGGCCGCTGACCACACCCGACACCTGAGCGCCGCCGACCGATCGGCGGCGACCGCGCTCACAGCTGTTCGCCCGGGGAATAACGCGCGCTGACCGGTAGTTGAAAGTGTCATGAAAATTGAGATCTGGTCGGACATCGCGTGTCCGTGGTGCTACATCGGCAAGCGACGCTTCGAGACCGCATTGGAGGGATTCGCCCACAGGGACGAGGTCGAGGTCCGGTGGCGCAGCTTCCAGCTCGACCCCACCCTTCCCGATCACGTCGAGGAGTCAGAGGCCGACTACCTCAGCCGCACGAAGGGCATGCCCCCGGAGGCCGTCAAGCAGATGTTCGCGCAGGTGAGCGAGCAGGCCGAAGGTGAGGGTCTGTCGTACGACTTCGACTCCGTCGTCGTCGCCAACAGCTTCACGGCTCACCGCTTCCTCCACTTCGCGCAGACCCACGGCGTCATGGCCGAGGCCGAGGAGGCCCTCATGTCCGGTCACTTCGAGACCGGTCGTGACATCGGCAGCATCGACTACCTCGCCGAGGTGGGAGAGAGTCTGGGAATCGATCCCTCCGAGACCCGCCGTGTCCTCGAATCGGCAGAGTACACCCGCGCTGTCGAGGCCGACATCGCCGAGGCCCGCGCGCTCGGCGCCAACGGGGTGCCGTTCTTCGTCATCGACCGCAAGTACGGGATCTCCGGGGCCCAGCAGTCGGAGACGTTCTCCCGCGCCCTCGACACCGCATGGGAGGAGAGCTCCACGCTCACCGTCCTGTCCGGTGCCGGCTCCACAGCCGCCGATGCGTCCGACGGTGCCGAAGCGCCCGACGGTGCAGTGTGCGGCCCTGAGGGCTGCGACTGAGGTTCCGACGGTCCAGCCCCTCGTCCCTCCCCCTGAGCACCACCTCCACCCCCTCCGAAAGGACACCCCCACAGTGAACGATTCCGCCCCACTCATCCGCATCGTCGTCGGCAGCATGCGACCGGTCCGCGTCGGTGACCAGATCGCGGCCGCCGTATCCGAGGTCATCGCCGACGCCACCGGCGCCCGCGTCGAGATCGTCGACCTCGCCGACCTCAGGCTGCCGATGCTCGATGAGCCGGCGATGCCGGCTCTCGGCAACTACCAGAACGCCCATACGAAGGCCTGGGCAGAGATCGTCTCCGAAGCGGACGGAATCGTCTTCGTCACCCCGCAGTACAACGGCGGCTATCCGGCGTCGCTGAAGAACGCGATCGACTACCTCTTCGCCGAATGGCGGGACAAGCCAGCACTCATCGTCAGCTATGGCGGGCACGGGGGCGGGATGTCCGGGGCGCAGCTGCGCTCGGTGCTCGAATTCATCGGGGTCGACCTCGTCGCCGACAACGTCGAGATCACCCTTCCCCGCGAGTCGTACGGCGCGGACGGTCGCCTCGTCGATGCCCCGGAGATCGTCCAGAGCTACGCTGACAAGCTTGAGACCGCGGCGAAGGCTCTCGACCGGACGTTGGCCCCACAGGCCTGAGCCAAGCGCTGGCCGGGGCTCAGGAGGCACCGTAACTCTGAGGCACGGAGACGGCAGCCCGATCCTGCGCAGTGCAGGGTCGGGCTGCCGTCTCTGCTCGTCCGGCGTTCCGAACCGAGCGGTGCAGGACTAAGGTGAGTTCCATCATGGGCTCCTACACCGATTTCCTGGGACCGACCGCGCTCACCGAGGCAGTGCTGCTGCTGGCGAGCTTCGTGCTCTGTTCGCTCATCGGCTTCGAACGCCAGTTCCGGCAGAAGAGCGCGGGCTACCGGACGCATGTGCTCGTCGGCATCGGCACGTGCGCGTTCACGCTCGTCTCCGCCTACGGTTTCTCCGGTGTCCTCGACAGCGACGTCCAGCTCGACCCCTCGCGGATCGCCGCGCAGATCGTCTCTGGCATCGGCTTCCTCGGCGCCGGTGTGATCTTCAAAGGCCGGAACATGGTCCGCGGGCTGACGACGGCGGCGACGATCTGGGTGGCTGCTGCCGTCGGCATGGCGTGCGGGGCGGGAATGCTCGGGCTCGCGACGATGCTCACGGCACTCCACCTCCTCACGCTCTTCGTCGTCGCCCCGCTCATCCGCAGGATCCCCGACAGTGATCACGGGAAGCTCCTGCGCATCGTCTACCGTGACGGCGGTGGGATCCTCCGAGAGATCCTCGCCGTCGCGAGCTCGATGGGATTCAAGAACACGATCCTCGACTCCCAGCGGTTCGAGGACGAGGACGGGGTGACGATGGTGCGCATCGATGTGAAGTTCGACGGCAAGCGCCCCCTGCACATGCTCATCCCGATGATCATGGAGCTCGACGGGGTGGACAAGGTGAGCATGCGCGAGGACCGTGTCCACTCCGTCGATTCCGACGGCGACCCGTTCTGAGCCGACTCCGACTCCGGGGACTGCTCAGGCGCGCAGAGACCTCTCCCATGCGAGCGTCGCCAGAGCCGCTGCCTGGTCGGGAAGGTGGGCATCGTCGAAGAGGACCTCGGGCGAGTGATTGACCGCCGCCGTCTCGGGGTCGACGCCATCGGGGGTGACGAAGAGGAAGACGAAGGCACCCGGCACCTCCTCGAGGACATACGAGAAGTCCTCCGAGCCCATGACCGGATCGGGAGCTTCGACCACGCGGTCGGGCCCGAAGGCCTTCTGCAGGGTTTCAACGGTGAAAGCGGCCTCGGCAGCATCGTTGACGGTCACCGGGTACTGCTCGTTCCACACCACCTCGGCGGTGCAGCGATGGGCGGCGGCGATCGATTCGGCCAGTCGCGTGGCGAGCTCCGGAAAACGCTTCGTCGTCTCGGCGGAGAGCGTGCGCACGGACATCGCCAGGGAGGCGGTCCCAGGGATGATGTTGACGGCGGATCCGGCGTTGAGCTGGGTCACCTCGGCGACGATGGGGTCGAAGACGCTGAACGATCCGGTGACCATCGAATAGATGGCCTGCCCGAACTCGAGGAGAGGCCGGATGGGGTCGACGGCGTCCTGCGGACGCGAACTGTGCCCGCCTTTGCCGTGCATGGTCAGGTGGAAGGTGTTCGCTCCGGCCATGATCGTGCCCGGTCGGGTGACGAAGGTGCCGGGCTCACCGGGGGCGACGTGGATCGCGTAGGCGGCGTCGGGGGTCGATCCGATGGTGTCGAACATGCCCTCGTCGATCATGTCCTTTGCGCCGCCGAGGCCCTCCTCGCCGGGCTGGAACATGAATGCGACGGTTCCGGCGAGCTCGTCCTGGTGCGCGGACAGGAGCTTCGCGGCTCCGACGAGGCCGGAGACGTGGAGGTCATGACCGCACGCGTGCATGTTCCCGTTGGTCGAGGCGTAGTCGAGGCCGGTCGTCTCGACGACGGGAAGGGCGTCCATGTCGCCGCGGAGCAGGATCGTCGGGCCCGGCCGTCCGCCGCGGAGGACGGCAATGACCGAGGTCAGCCCCGTGCCCGTCGTGATCTCGAGCGGCAGTCCCTCGAGGGCGTCGAGGATGGCGCGCTGGGTGCGGGGCAGGTCGAGTCCGAGTTCGGGGTTGCGGTGGAGGTCGCGGCGGAGCTCGATGAGCTCGGTGCTCAGGGCGGCGGCTTCGGTGGTGAAGTCGATCGTCATGGTTTCGTGGTCCCTTCTGCGGTGATGTGGGTGGTCATCGGTTCTGTTCGGTGCCGGTCGGCGGGGTGCGTCGGTCATCCGGCGAGGAGCGGGCGGGAAGGTTCGTCGCCGAACCACCCGGCGCTGTCCTTGACGACGGCACCACCCTGGACGATGGCGGTGACGTTGTCAGGGTCGGCGAGCGGGGTGATGTCCGTGAGCGGATCGAAGTCGACGACGAGGAGGTCGGCGAGCTTGCCCGACTCCACTGTGCCGAGGTCGTCGTCGAGGCGGAGCAGCGCGGCTGCGTTCTTCGTGCCAGCGACGATCGCCTCCATCGGAGTGAGACCGAGTTCGACGGCGTGGACGGGTTCGCGGAGGTTCTCACCGTGGGGGCAGACACCGGAGTCGGTGCCGAGTGCCACGCGGACGCCGGCGGCGAAGGCGGCGGCGAGGCGTTCCCGGGCGATCGCCGACCAGGTCACCTTCTTCTCGTACAGGTAGTCGGGCACCAGGGCGGGGTCGGGTACGCGCAGTGCGCTGCTCAGGGTGGGGACGAGGAAGGTCCCGTGTTCGAGCATGAGGTCGATGCCCTCGTCGTCGATGCCGTAGCCGTGTTCGACCGAGCGCACTCCCCCGCGGATCGCCGCCTTGATCCCCTCCGGGCCTTGAGCGTGAGCGGCAACCGGCTGGCCTGCGCGTTTGGCGGTCTCGGCGACGATGAGTCGGACGTGCTCCTCGGGGACGCCGAGGTCGTCGGGAGTGTCCGAGGGGCTCGAGACGCCGCCCGTCGTGCACACCTTGATGACATCGGCACCCCCGCGGATGAGGAGGCGTACGGTGCGGCGGACGTCGTCGTCGGTGTCGATGATCGGGTGGACGGGCATCGGCATCGGGACTTCGCGTCCGTTGGGCAGGGTGAAGTCGGTGTGCCCGCCGGTGGGTGAGAGCGCTGAGACGGCGATGTGCAGACGGGGCCCGTGGATGAGCCCGGCGCTGATCGCATCGCGGATTCCGCGGTCGATGCCGCCGAGGTCGCGCGCCGTCGTCACTCCCGCCATGAGCGTCCGGCGGGCGTTGAGCGCGGTGCGCAGGGTGCGTTCGGAATCGAAGCGTGCGGCATCGGCCGCCTGGTCCTCGATCGAGAGCCCGAGGTGGACGTGGGCGTCGATGAAGCCGGGCAGGATCGTCCTGCCTGTGAGGTCGATGATGCGTGCGGCCGGAGGCCGCTGCTCGTCGTCGGCCCGGCGCGGACCGGCGTAGACGATGCGCCCGTCGGCGATCTCGAGCTCGGCGTCGGGAAGCGGCGGTCCCCCGGTCCCGTCGATGAGGGTGGCTCTGCGCAGGAGGAGTCGGTCGTCACCGGGAACAATGGGTGGGACGAGTGCCGCGGCCATGGTGTCCTTTCGTCGGTCGTGCAGTCGTGATCGCAGGTCGAGTCGTGATGGTCAGGGGTCGGTGGTCCGGGCCCGCGCGCCGGTGGCTCCGACGAGCGATCTCACCAACGTGCGGTAGGTGTCCTTGACCTCATCGTCGGTGCCCTGTGGCCTGCCGGGTCGGAGCGTCAGCCGGAAGAGGGTGATACCGGCGAGAGCGTCGAGGATGAGATCGTGATCGAGGTCGGGGCCGATCTCCCCGCGGTCGACTGCGCGGTCGAGGATCGCCGTGCCCATCGCGTGTCGTCGCTCTATGAAGCCCTCTGAGATGAGCGGGATGACGTCCATGTCGAACATTGCGAGCAGGAGTCCGTTGCCGCGGGCGCGGGCATCGTGTGAGCGGCGGACGTTCTCGACGTTCTGCCACGCGTGAGCGACGAGGTCCTCGACGACGTCTCCCGTATCTGGTTGCTCGCCGAGGTCGAACGTCTCAAGGATCGCTGCGGCGACGAGCTCGGGCTTGGTCGGCCAACGCCGGTAGATCGCGGTCTTGCCGCACCCGAGTGTCGAGGCAAGCTGCTCGATGCGCAGGTTCGTCAGCCCGTTCGCCTCGACTTCCGCGCGCACGGCGGCGAGCACTCTGGCGGTGAGCTCGGCGTCGAGCGGCCGCCCCTTCGTTGTGGGCTGCGTCATGATCGGAGCCTCTCACGTCCGAATCTCTTTACGCAACACAACGTTTCGTTTTGAGACGGTGGCAGATTCCCAGAAGCCGACTGGCTTCAAGACTCTGGGCAGGCCTCGAAACGCCGACAAGCTCCCCAACGCTGACGAATTTCCAGACGTCGGCTGCCTGAGTTCCCGTCGACTCGAAGCGGAGAGGTCGTAGGCTGGGTTGCGAGAAAGGATGACGATGACGACTCCCCCGAACAGCGCCAACGGCAGCAGAGCCGACCGCTCCTTTCGTCGAGACGATGCCAGGAGACCTCGCAGCGGTGAGGGGCGCCGTCACAGCGATGCCGGGAGCCGACAGGACGGAGTCAGCGGCCATTCCGGAGGCGACAACCACCGCCTCGCTGATGTCCTGATCTGCCGCAACTGTGGCGTGGAGACCGGCCCCACTCCCCCGCCGATATGCCCGATCTGCGATGACGAACGGCAATGGGTGCCATCATCGGGTCAGGAATGGGTGAGCCGATCGCACCTCGCGGACGAGGGCCACAGGGTTGTCATCGAGGAGCGCGAACCGGGGCTTCATGCTCTGCGGATCGAGCCCCGTTTGGGCATCGGCCAGACGTGCTATCTGGCTGCGACCGACCACGGCAATTTGCTCTTCGACGTTCCGCCCTTCATCGACGACGAGGCGGTCTCCGCGATTCGGGAACTCGGTGGGATCGCCGCGATCGCACCGAGTCATCCGCACATGTTCGGCATGCAGCTGGCGTGGAGTGCGGCGTTCGACGATGCCCCGGTCTATGTCTGCGAGGCAGATTCGGAGTGGGTACAGCGGCATGGCCCGGCGATGACCTACTTCGACGCCGATGCCACTCCCCTCCCGGAGATCCTGCTGCGCAGAGTCGGCGGTCATTTCCCCGGCAGCGCAATCGCATTGTGGCCCGGTCACGACGGCCACGGAGTGATGCTCAGCGGCGATTCGATCGGCCCAGTCGCGCGATCGGGGTGGGTGACATTCATGCGGAGCTTCCCCAACTACCTTCCGCTCTCCGGCGCGGTCGTCAGGAGGATCGCCGCCTCGGTGGCCGATCTCGACTTCGACAGGATGTACGGCAACTTCGGGCAGACCATCCCGGCCGGCGCTTACGATGCAGTGCAGTCATCGGCGGACCGGTATGCCAGGTGGGTCTCCGGGGAGTTCGATCATCTGACGTGAGTGTCGATGAACTGAGGTGAGGTCGCGGCCGTGTACCCGAAACGGTTCCCGAGATGTGTGAGAGAACCGGTCCCCCGAGGTATCAGAACGGCGGCGGGTCGTCTTCGTCGTGGTCCCATTGCACGCAGGCCGCCGTCCATGCTCGCGAGCTTTCCCAGAACGGGTCGAGCGGCTCCGTCCACTCGTCTCCGGCCTCGTCCCTCCGCCGCCAGATGGAGTATGCCGATTCCCGTTTCCCAGGCATCAGTCTCTTCATCGTCACCGGATCCGATCCGGGCGGCAGGCACGCCTGGTGAGTGACGTTCGGCCAGTCGAGGCAGTCCGACAGCCTCTTCCGTCGTCGAACTTCGATCGATCGCGCGATGCACTCTGCAAGGAGCCGGTCACGCTCCGCCGCCTCTTCAGCACGACGGATCGCGTCATCCCGCTCACGCACGGCGTCCTCATCAGGTGGGACTTCGACCGTGTCCTTGGCTGGTGGAATCAGATGTTCGGGAATCGTTACTTCGCCGGGGCTGAGGCCGCACAGTTCACTGAACTCCAATGCGTGGGCGACATCGATCGGCTGGTCTGGTGCCCGGGATCGGGTTGTGACTCCGTGTCGGAACTCGTATTCGACGGTTCCCGTGTCGAGCATGCGCACGCGGAACCGGTCGGCCGTCTTGATGGCGTGGTGGCGTTTGCACAGTGGGTGGAGGTTGCCGAACCTCGTCAGCCCGCCTTTGAGCGGATCGAGGTGGAAGAACGGAATGATGTGATCGATCTCCGAGGTGACCGCTTTGCGAGTGCACCCGGGAACGGAGCAGACTGCCCATTTGGAGATGAGTGTCCTGCGGACGTTGTTCGGAATCCGGTACGTCGTCGCTTTCGCATCAAGTGGAGTGCCGGTGGCGGGATCGGTGAGGATCCTCGTCATCGTCGAGCTGTAGCCGGCGATACGTCGAGCGGTCTCAGCCGGAATCGGCGATCCTTCGGGGAGAACGCCCGGAAGATCCGACTCACCGCAGACGGTGAGGAACGGAACGGTGACGACCACGCCGGCCTGCCAGTAGAGCCACCAGTGATGCGTGGGCATCGCGATGACGACCCTGCTGTCGATGATCCGCGAACCGTTGAGCGGGGAGGCTGAGAATGCGCTCCCCCACCGTGAGTCGTCAGTTCCGACCGCATCCCCAGCGACGCCAGATGCGGCGGCGCGGAGGCTCCCATCGCCTCCGGCGCCGATGGCGGCCACCTGCCCGTCGTGCATGACGATGGCTCCGTCGGAGTCGATGTCGAAGAGCAGATTTCCCTCGTCATCGAGGAGCGGCTCTTCGCGTTCGGTTTGCACCCCGGTGACCGGATCGATCGATCGCACTCGGATGCAGAGTCTGGGCTGAGGCCGGGACAGGATGTCGTACTCGAGAGCCTGGATCGAACGCTCATCGGCGATCTCCACACCAGGTGGCAGGTCGAATGCAGCCCCACGACGTGCTCGCACTGCCCGCGCCATTGCTTCGACTCGTCGGTAGCAGGCGTAGAGCTCATCCGTGGGACCGATGAGTGACAGGCACGCCGATCCGTTCTTGTAAGTCTGGAAGTCGACGCGGCGGCGTTCGGCGGCCGTCTTCGACCGGTCCTCGGCCGGCTGGAGCACTGTGATGAATTTGCGCAGCGCCGTGCGCAGCCGGTCGCAGGTCACGTCTGCGCGTCGTTCGGCGAGATGTTCGTCGATCCGGGGAAGATACCTGAAGGCTACGGTTCGGCAGAGGTCGGCAGCCGCCTGGACATGAGCCATGGTGAACTCGCCTGCCCGGACGCGGTCAGCGAAACGCGGCAGTCCGTGGATGATCGTCATCGCGATGCCCAAGTGACGGTAGGTCTTGGCGATAGACAGGCCAAGGATCGAGGCGGTCTCAGCGACATCCTCGGCGGGCACGTTGTCGCTGATCCAGACCGACATGTCCGTGTCGAGGCCGAAGTCCGGGAAGTCGAGGCGATCACTGTCGGTCTGGGCTTCACCGTCGCTCTCGCATTCGGCGTCCGCGTCAGTGCCCGCCGATGCTCCAGGACTATCCGATTCTCGACCATCCTGCATCTCACAGGCTGCGCTCGCGATCGTCTCCGTCTGCATCGATGCGAGCAGCGACCACTGTGCGCTGAAGTCGGCATCAAATGAGAGCAACTCGGTCGGCGACTGACGGATGATGACAAGCTCGGTGGATGCCGCAGGCGGGGAGGCCTTACCTGTACACACCAGACATTCGGGGTCCGCGCAGGGGCCGAAAGGGTCACGGCGAGAATCAGGCGGGGCAGGTACAGGGGGACGGCCCGACGACATAGTGGAGCGGTCCGAGGACGCTCTAACACTGTCCGACGAGGAAGCAGCGCCGTCCGATGAGGAGGCTAAGCGGTTCGACGACAAGGTGAACGTCGACACAGTGTCGACAGTCGAATTGAGAAGGTCACCTGTAGCAGGCTCGCACTGGGAATCGCGTGGGGAGGTACAGTTGCCCACGCCGTCGATACAGTCGCCGTCAGCACCCTGATCGATAACTGCAGGTCCGACAATGCCCTCGTCAACGCTGCCGTCTTCCTGACCGCTATCCTCATTGTCACTCTCGCCGCGGCCGTCACGCTCGAGACTGCGCGCGACAGAGGCGGCGATGGTCGCGATCCGGAACGGCGAGTCGCCGTCGGGAACGGCATTGCCCCACGCACGGACAGCTCGTTCAAGGGTGAGGCCGGCGGTCGCTTCGAGGACCTTGAGCTGCACCTGGTCTGATTCCGCTGAGATCACAGCGAGCGCACTCGAGCTCGAATCGAGGCGGACGGTCGTCTGAGAACGGGTGTGCGAGCCGTGCTCCGCGCCCTCGTCACCACCGGCAGGTCCGCTGCCGAGACGGGCATCACGAGGTGAGGCCGCTGCGCTGTTCGCAGACTGCCCGTTTCCTGACGGGATGCCTTTCACGGTGGTTCACCTGCCTCGGACGCCTTTGTCGAGAAGTGCTGATCGCATCGAACTTCCTAGTACGTCAATAATAACTGATTCGAACAGACAATGTGAATACCTGATTGAAAAATACTCTCAAGTATTTTCAGTCCATCCGATCCCTGCTGCTGTTCCATGTCACCCATTGTTGCAGTCGGCACTGACATAAGATCGAGCATCGCAGTTTCAGCACGCACCGCCGTGATCCGGCACTGCCGGGTCACTGAAGTTCACGGCTGCCTGGACGCACCGCCCCAGCACTGCGTCACTGCACCGCCCCAGCACTGTCCCACTGCTGGGGTTCTGGGCCACATCACCGAACAGCGCCCCACTGCCGGGAACCACGGTCACCGAAGCTCAGGGCTGCCGGGGCACCGCTCCAGCGCCGCCTCCCTACCCCGCTGCAGCACCGCCTCACTCCCGGGGTCGAAAGCTCCCGGGGTCGAGGGCGGCCGAGTACAGGGCTACCGGGATCCGCCTCCACCCGACTGATGCTCCAGCGGCAGCAACGGCCATCGCCGACCCACGGAACCCCACCTCGGCCATCGCCGGCCGACGAACCCCCACCTCGGCCATCGCCGGCCGACGAACCCCCACCTCCACACATTGTCCGCCCACGAACCCCTACCTCGGCGCATCACCCACCAGCGGAACTCCACCGCCGCACGTCCACCCGCCCAAGGAACCCCACCCCGCGGACGGGCACACGCCGAATGTCAGCGGTCGGCCGCCTCGGCGAAACGGGAACGCGTCGACCACGACAGCCCGAGATAGAGGAGGAACGAGATGACGAAGGACGGGATCGTCGCTCCCAGCGGACTCGGCCACACATAGGTGAGAAGGTAGGAGGCGAGCGCTCCGATGATCCACACGATGACGGCTGCCCAGTTGATTCCGCGGACGTAGGAGTAGATCCCGCCATCGTCGCGGAGGATGTCGCTCGTGTAGACGCCGCGCTTGATGATGTAGTGGTCGGCGATGAGGATCGCGAACACGGGGACGAAGAACGCGCCGATCATCGTGAGGAAGTCGGTGTACTGGTCGAGCAGCGCGAGCCACGTCGATCCGACGATCGAGATCAGTCCGAGGACGAGGGCGACGGGCAGGAAGCGCAACCGCGACCCGCTCTTCGCGCCGAGCACGGAGTTGACCATGCCGTAGACGACCATCGTGTTCGTCGCCATCACAGAGAGGAAGATGACGATCGCGAGCGGCCAGCCGAAGCGGTCGGCGAGTGCGGTGGGGTCGAAGGGCTCGGCGGTGCCTCCATCGAGGATGATGAAGCTGAACGCCGTGAGCCCGAGCAGCATCGCGAGCACGGTCGAGGTGATGTAGCCGAGGCCGGAACCGACGATCCCGGCCCTCTGACTGCCGGCGAGCCGGTTGAGGTCGCCGGAGAGCACCGTCCACGAGATCGCCGTGGCGATGACGATGTCGAGTGCGAGCACGGGGGTGAATCCGAGGCTCTCATCTGCGGGGATGGAGACGTATTCACTGGGCGCGTGGCCGATGAAGGCCGTGGCGAAGACGTAGGCCATGACGAGGAGGATGAGGAGGGCGAACCACGGCTCGGCCTTCTCGATCCCCTCGTGACCGAGGATCGCGAGCCCGACGACGAGCGCCTGACAGAGGACGGAGAAGAGGATGGGGTTCGAGAATCCCGTCGTCTGCTCGACGACGTAGTTGACGCTGATGCCGGCAAGCATCGCCTGCACCCAGCTCCATCCCATGAGGATGACGACGTTCGCCGCGACCGGCAGGTAGCTGCCAGTAGGGCCGAACGCTCCCCTGGTGATCGCCATCGTCGCCAGTCCCGTACGCGTGCCGATGTTGCCGACGAGGACGAGCACGACAGTCCCCGTCACCGTCCCCGCGACGATGACGACGATCGCGGTCCCGTAGTCGATGCCGGGGACGAAGAGCGTGCCCGTGAGCATCGTCGTGACCACGAGGTTCGCCGCCAGCCAGATCATGAACATCCGACCCGTGCTCAGCCGCCCCCGCACCACCTGCGAACTGTCGGTGTCGGATCCGACCTTCTCCTCGAGTCTGCGGTACCAGTTCATCGACCGACCGCCTCGGTGCCGGGTGCGTCGCCCGACCTCGCCGAGGCTGCCCTGCCCTGGCCGTCGGAGGTGACCGAGTCAGCGGAGGCCGATCCGTCGTCGCCCGGGACCGTGGACAGGTGCTCGTGGATCGCGATGAGATGACCCTCGCCGAGGTGGCGGAAGACGATGCTCTCCCGTTCCCGATACGACTCCCGGCCGCTCCCGGTCTCGACTGTCGTATCGACGGTGTGGGAGAAGACCGCACCGCCGGGGAACGTCTGGACGAGCGGGTCGGACGAGGCGCACGAGACGACCGACCAACCGTCGGCGAGCCAGCCTTGCCACGTCTCTTCGTACTCGGCTCGGGAGTTCAGGCGGTGGTCCTCGGGGTGGAAGATGAAGGAGGCGTCCTCGGCGAAACCGGCGAAGTACGCATCGGTGTCGGTCGCTGCGAAAGCCTCGACGATTGCGACGGCCGCCTGCGTGACGGCGTCGACCGTCGGGGTGAGGGCCTCATCTGTGAGGTCGGCGGTGGTGCCCGCCGAGATTGTGGCACTCACCGAGGGGGTGGTGCTCGCCGGGGTCGCGGGATCGGAAGCAGCTCCGCGGGAAGCGGAGTCCGGCTGGTTCGACTTCTCTGTCATGGTCTTCAGGCACCCTTCTTCGGTCCGGCCTGCTCAGACACTCTAGTGACGCTCGTCCCATCCGCACTATCCATGGTGGACAGGTTTGCGGCGCAGTATTACAGAGTGGAGGGTTCCCGGTCCCCCTTCGAAGCGACTCCCGCCGAGGCGATGCCAAACACGGCGACCCCGCTCGCCCGGCATCCCCGTCCAGGCGCACTCACATGTGCCCGGTCGCCTGGAACCTCTCGTGCCACGACAGGGCCTCGCCGAGGAGGTGCGGCGTGTGCCTCCCGTGCGGGTTCGCTGCGATCGCCCGCTCGAGGTAGTCCTCGAGCCGGTCGCGGTAGTCCGGGTGGGCGCAGTTCGCGATGATTCGCCTCGCCCTGGCCACCGGGGAGATGCCGCGCAGGTCCGCGAGTCCCTGCTCGGTGACGAGGATCTGCGTGTCGTGCTCGGTGTGGTCGATGTGGCTGGCGAACGGCACGATCGAGGAGATCGCCCCGCCCTTGGCCAGCGAGTTCGAGACGAAGAAGTTGAGGTAGGAGTTCCGGGCGAAGTCCCCGGACCCGCCGATGCCGTTGATGATCGACGACCCCATGACGTGGGTCGAGTTGACGTTGCCGTAGATGTCGGCCTCGACCATCCCGTTGATCGCCACCACGCCGAGGCGGCGGACGGCTTCGGGATGGTTCGACATCTCCTGGGTGCGCAGGAGGATCCGTCCCTTGTACGCCTCGATGTTCGCGTTGAAGTCCGCCGCCCGCTCGGCCGAGAGCGAGAACGCCGTCGCCGAGACCGAGGTGAGCTTGCCGGAGTCGATGAGATCGAGCATCCCGTCCTGGATCACTTCGGTGTAGGCGCGCATCCCCTCGAACTCGCTGTCGGCGAGATCGGCCATGACGGCGTTGGCGACATTGCCGACCCCCGACTGCAGCGGCAGCAGGGAGGGCGGCAGACGGTCGGCGCGGATCTCATGGCGGAGGAAGTCGACGAGGTGGGCGGCGATCGCCTTCGAGTCCTCGTCGACGGGCTTGAACGGGAGGTTCCGGTCCGGGCTGTGCGTCTCGACGACGGCGACGACCTTGGCCGGGTCGACCCGCAGATACGGATCGCCGATGCGCTGCATGGGCTCGAGCAGCTGGATCGGCAGGCGCTCGGGCGGTCGCCTCGTGCCGTAGTAGACGTCGTGGAATCCCTCATACGCACGCGGGTGCCACGAGTTGACCTCGAGGATGACCTTGTCGGCGAGGTCGAGCCACGTCTTCGAGTTGCCCACAGAGCTGCCGGGCACGAGCAGACCGCCGGGCAGGATCGCTGCGACCTCGACGACGGCGACGTCGAGGTTGCCGTAGAAGCCGAACCACGCCTGCTGCGCGGAATGGCTGAGGTGGGTGTCGATGTACTCGGTCTTCCCGTCGTTGATCGACTGCCGCATCGCCGGGTCGGATTGGAAGGGAAGGCGCTTGCTCACCGCCCCCGCCTCGGCGAGGACCCCGTCGAGCTCCGGTGCCGTCGATGCCCCGGTCCACAGTTCGACGCGGAAGTCGCGCCCGGCGCCATGCTCGGCCCGCGCGTGCTCGGCGAGCGCGCCGGGCACGGCCTTGGGGTAGCCGGAGCCGGTGAACCCGCTCATGGCGACGCGGTCGCCGTCGGTGATGTACGCGGCCGCCTCGGCGGCGGTGACGACCCGAGTGGAGAGGGTCGGACAGGAGATCCTCGACATGCCAGCCAGTCTATCGAGGGGTCCGTCCCGGTCCGCCTTCAGCCCCGGTCAGGACCGCTGGTCGGCCCCGGTCGCGACCGGTGCGCCCGGTGCGGTGGCGCTCAGCCTCCCGCGTGCACCCGCATGAGCTCGGCGGTTCGGTCATGGTCGCGGGCCTCGATGGCCTCGACGATGTCGATGTGCAGCTGCAGGCGCTCGGCGATGAATGACTCGAGCGGAGTGTCGGCGACGGGCAGGACGTCGAGCGTGTGGTCGTCGATGATCGCCATGAGGTTGAGGTAGATCGAGCGCAGCAACTGGTTCGGAGTGATCTCGGCGATGCGCCGGTGCAGTCCCCAGTTCGCCTCGAGGAACCGGTTGGCGTCCTCGGCCTCGACGGCAGCGCGCATCTGCCCGATGTGCTCCCAGAGATCCCGGACGTCCTTGAGCGAGCCGTGGTCGACGGCATCTGAGGCGAGCAGGGGTTCGAGCGAGTCGCGCACCCGCATCGCGTCCTCGACGGTCGTCGAGTCGGCGTCGAGGGCGAGCAGCGAGTTGCCCAGTCTGGCCATCGGCGTCGGCTCGGCGGCGAAGAGTCCGCCTCCGGGCCCGGGGCGCAGGGTGATGATCCCCCGATGCTGGAGCAGGCGCAGGGCCTCGTTGAATGTCCCCTTCGAGACGCCGCACTCGACCTGGAGGGCGCCCTTCGTCCCCAGTCGCTGTCCCGGCTCGAGGCGACTCGCGCGGTCCGAGACCAGCGCGACGGCCCTGTCCACCGGCGAGGTCGTCAGGGCTCTGGTCTCGCTCGTCATCGTCCTTCTCCCCTCTGCTCGACAGTGCCTGGCACGAGGTTACCCGACGTGCTTGACATCACGGTCCCTGACCGGGCACTCTTGAAGCCACAAATTCATCATGATTAATTATACCGAATCGGCGCGACGGTGTCCCGCCCTCGCCGAGGCGGTCGCCCCGTCCGCATTCTCGTCCGAAGGAGAACGAGCAATGACCCCTCCTCCCGCTCCCTCCCGCACCGATGTCCTCGTCGTCGGGGCCGGCCCGACCGGACTCACGCTCGCGGCGATCCTCGCCCGCGACGGCATCGACGCGATCACCATCACCCGCTATCCGACGACCGCGCACTCGCCCCGGGCGCACATCACCAACCAGCGCACGATGGAGGTCTTCCGCGATCTCGGCATCGAGGACGACGTCATCGCCGTGGCCACCCCGAACGCGTTCATGCGCAACAACGTCTGGGCGACGAGCTTCGCCGGGCAGGAGATCGCCCGTCTCGAGACGTGGGGCACCGGCAGCGCCCGCTCGGGTGACTACGAGATCGCCAGTCCCAGCGCGATGTGCAACATCCCTCAGCACATCCTCGAACCCGTCATCGCCGAGGCGGCCCGCAGTTTCGGGGCCGACCTGCGGTTCTCCACGGAGCTCGTCTCCGCGGTCGAGACGCCCGAGGGCGTCGAGGCGACCGTGCGCAACCGCGACACCGGGGAGGAGTCGCTCATCCTCGCGCAGTACATCGTCGGCGCCGACGGCGGTCGCTCGACGGTCGCCGAGGAGTTCGACTTCTCCTTCACCGGGGAGTCGGGGCTCGGCGCGGCGCTGAATATCTGGCTCGACGCCGACCTCACGCAGTACTGCGACTACCGGCCCGGCACCCTCTACTGGATGGCGCAGCCGGGCAACGACTACTGGGTGGGCTCGGGGACGTGGATCAACGTCAGGCCCTTCACCGAGTGGGTCCTCCTGTGCATGTACGACCCCGCCGAGGGCGAACCTGACACGAGCGACGAGGCGCTCGTCGCGCTCGCCCAGTCGACGATCGGCGACCCCGACGTCGAGGTGAGCATCAAGCAGGTCTCGAAGTGGCAGATCAACCACGTCGTCGCCGACGAGTACCGGAAGGGCCGGGCCTTCCTCGCCGGCGACGCCGCCCACCGGCACCCGCCGGCCAACGGCCTGGGAACGAACACCTCGATCCAGGACGCGTACAACCTCGGGTGGAAGCTCTCGGCGGAGCTGCGCGGGGAGGCCGAGATGGGACTGCTCGAGACCTACAGTCAGGAGCGTCAGCCCGTCGGGCGGCGCGTCGTCGACCGGGCGATGAAGAGCGTCGTCGACATGGGACCGATCGCGCAGGCGCTCGGCTTCGCGCCGGGTCAGACCGCCGAGGAGGGGTGGGCGAGCCTCAACGGACTTTTCGACGACCCGGCTCGGCGCCGCGAGCTCATCGAAGCCGTCGAACTGCAGAACTACCAGTTCAACGCCCTCGGCATCGAACTCGGCCAGTATTACGTCTCCGATGGCATCGTGCCCGCCGAAGCCGACGACGATGAACGGGGCCGGTCCGACTCCGAGCCAACGACCGCCTCGGCGGGGGCTCGTTCCTCAGCCGCAGCTCCCGACCCTGACCTCGACCACGTACCCTCGACCCGACCCGGGTCGCCGCTGCCCCACGCCTGGGTCGATCGCGACCGGCAGCGGCTCTCGACGCTCGATCTCGTCGGCTCCGGCGGGTGGACGCTCATCACCGGCCACGACGACTCCGGCTGGGCAGAGGCTGCCGAGACGGTCGCCGGCGAGCTCGAAGTCTCCCTGCGCACCGCGCAGGTGAGCATGGGCGGTGAGTGCAACGACGTCCTCCACCGGTGGGCGGCGATCAGCGACCTCACGGACTCCGGCGCCCTCCTCGTCCGACCCGACCGGATCATCGCGTGGAACTGCGCAGTCCGCCCGGTGGATCCGGCGGCAGCCCTGCGGACGGCGATGATGACGGCGACAGGGCGCAGTCGTCCGACCGCCTCGGCGGATCCGGAGACCCTGGCCGCAGCCACACGATAGGGGCGCGCCGGCAGGTCTACCATGGTCGGCATGAGGGAAAGTCTCCTTGTGCCGGAACGCCAACTGCGGATCGCCGGAATCTGCTGGGCGGGGGCGGGTCTGGTCTATCTCCTCGCCGAGGCGGCCGCAGCGTCGGCCTTCCCGAACTATTCGTACGCGGTCAACTACGTCAGCGACCTCGGCGTCCCCGATGTCGAGGTCCTCGCCGGTCGCCGCATCGACTCCCCGCTCTGGCCGGTGATGACGCTCGGCTTCGGCGTCCAGGGCGTGCTCTTCGCGCTCGGGGCGGTGCTCGCCGTCCGCAGTTCCCGACAGCCGCTGGGTCGTGTGTTCGTCGTCTTCGCGCTCGTCCATGGGCTCGGGATGGTCGTCATCGCCGCCGTCCATGGCGGTCAGGCGACCATCGCGGCCGGGCTCGGGTGGGTCCACCTCCTCGGCGCCGGGCTCGCGCTTCTCGGCGGTCAGGCAGCGGTGATCGTCGCCGGCGCAGCACTTCTCCGCCGTCGCGGGCGGACCTCCACCGACGTCCGCCTCGGCGCGGTGAGCATCGCGCTCGGAGTCGTCGGATTCCTCGGGATCGTCATGCTCGAGATCGACGTGCGGGTGGTGGCGGGCACGATCCTCGCCGACGGGGTGTGGGAGCGGATCGGGTTCTACGCGATCATCGCGTGGGAGCTGCTCATCGGTGTCGCGCTCACAGCACGGCGCCCCGATCCGAGGGGAATCGGGGCGCCGTGAGCGGAGGGCCCGGCTAGGCGAAGATGCTCACCCCACCCGGTCCGACAAGGAGTCCGACGACGATGAGGATGACACCCCAGAGGATCTGCTTCCGGAAGATGGCGAAGATTCCTGAGATGACGAGGATCGCGGCGATGATCCAGAGGATTGTGGCGAGCATGATGACTTCCTTTCGTTGTGGTGCGCGGGGGTCTCAGTGCCTGGGGGCGTTCGGGTTGCGGCCGTCGACGTCGGGCTGATTCGGGTCGAGACGGCGCGGACGGGTCGGGTCGACTGCGTTCAGGTCGCCCTGGTCCGGGTCGGCCGCGTACGGGTCGGCCTGGTTCGGGTCGCCCTGGTGCCCGGCGTACCGTCCGTCTCCGTTGACATCGCCCTGATTCGGGGCGAACCGGCGGTCGGGGTCCTGATCACCGGTGTATCGGTTCGACTCGTACGGGTCGGCACCGCGCGGGTCGCGGCCATCGTAACGATCGGATCCGACGCCCTGTGCTGCGCGGGGATCACGACCATCGACGCCGTCGGCGGCGAGGCCGTCGGTGCTGCCGTAACCGGCGTTGCGGTCGTACCTGCCGGCACCGCCCGCGTCGCGGTCGTACTGGTCGTCGCGATCGCTCACACCGGCAGCTCCGACGCCGCGGCCGTCGCGATCGCGGTCGCCCCAGCCGCGTCCGTCGCGGCCGTCCTGATCACGATCGTCCCAGCCGCGGCCGTCGCGGTCACGGGTGCTCTGGTCGTCCCAGCCGCGGCCGTCCCGGTCACGGGTGCTCTGGTCATCCCAGCCGCGGCCGTCCCGGTCACGGGTGCTCTGGTCATCCCAGCCGCGGCCGTCCCGGTCACGGGTGCTCTGGTCGTCCCAGCCGCGGCCGTCGCGGTCATTGAGATTGCGACCGTCCTGATCGCGGTCATCGACGTCCCAGTCGCGAGCGTCGGCGTCGCGGTCGGTCCTGCGCTCTCCTGTGCGCTCATCGACATCGGGGTCGAGCTCGTCGGCGCGGCGGAGGTCGCGCTCCTGCTCGAGCCGCGACTTCTCTGCGGACTGTTCGAGGTGGCTGGCCGAGACGTCGTACTGCTCGGCCTTGGCCGCGGCCTCCTGTGCCTCGGCTTCGCGCTGACGGGCCTCCGCCGCCTTCGCCTCGGCCTCCGCGTATGCCTGGTCGGCGCGGGAGCGGGCGGTTCCGGCTTCAGCTTCGTAGGCCTCGGTGCGCGGGCTGGACTCGGCGACATTCTGGCGGATCTGCGCTGCCTCCTGACGCTGAGCTTCGCGCTTCTTCGCCGCCGCCCTCCGGCTCACCGCGACGATGACGATGATGGCGACGATGACGACGACAGCTGCGACGACGATCCAGAGGATGGTGGATCCATTCATGCGCCCAATTCCTTTCAGTGCGGTCGACCCTCTTCGGCCGGCTCGACTACTACATCGGTGCTCCTCTCATCGTTGCACGGCACCTCCATACCGGCAAGTGTATTTGCGAATATGTCTTGCCGTATGACACAACTTCGTCACAGCCAGGCATCTTTCCGCCAGTCTGCTGTACTTCGTGTCGCGGGTCAGCGACAGTGGTGGGATGCACCCCAGCCCCGCCCCCACCATCCCCATCAGCGACCTGGCCGCCGCCCACGGCCTCGAGATCGACCCGTCGACGATCGTCGTCAGCGAACTCGGCCTCGACTTCCGTGTCGCCATCGCCGAGGCGGCCGACGGCCGTTCGTGGGTGATGCGGATCCCCCGCCGTTCGGATGCCGCCGACCGCGCCCGCGTCGAAGGACGCCTGCTCGCTGCCATCGGCCCTGAGCTGAGCTTCTCGGTCCCGGATTGGAAGATCCACACCGATGACCTCATCGCCTATCCCCTGCTCCCGGGTTCTCCGGGGCTGTCGATCGATGACGCGGGACAGCCTCGGTGGCATTTCGACCTCGAATCCGCGGACTATGCACGCTCCCTCGGCGACGTCCTCGCCGAACTCCACGCCGTCGATGAGGAGATCGTGGCCGATTCCGGCATCCCCATCGAATCCCCCGCCGAGGTGAGGGCCCGCAAACGCGAGGAGATCGCCGCCGTCGCCGCCGAGTTCGAGGTCTCGCAAGAACTCCTCGACAGGTGGAGGGCCTGGCTCGCCGACGACCGGTACTGGCCGACGTGGACGACCGTGACTCACGGTGAGATCTATCCCGCACACCAGGTCATGGAGGGCCCGACGATCCTCGGACTCCTCGATTGGACGACGGCGGCCGTCGGCGACCCCGCCCGCGATTTCGCCTTCCACCAGGCCAGCGTGTCGCCGGAGGCCTTCGACCTCACGGTCGACCGCTACGTCGAGAACGGCGGGAAGGTGTGGCCGAAGCTCGCCGAACACTGCGCGCACCTGTTCTCGACGGCGGCCGTCGACCTCGGACTCTTCGCGCTCGAGACGGACGATGAGGAGCATCTGGCGGCGGCGCGGGAGCAGTTGGGCACCGGGCCGAGAGGATGAGAGCGCGGTACCGGACGACTGTCACGGCATCGGCAGCCAGATCCAGCCCTCTCGGCGGACGATTTCGCTGATACCCTCCGGTGGCCCCACAGCCTTGCCGGTCGCGACGGCTCGTGCCATGAGGGCCGACACGACGGCATCAAGGGCGTTGTCATCGCGGATGCACTCATGGTCGTGGCCGTTCCATGAGAGTTCGGGAAACAACACAGAAAGTCGATCGACGATCTCCGTGCGACGATGCTCACTGCCCGTCCCCTTGTATCCTCTGCTCGGCAGGGTCCAGCAGCTCAGTGCTGCTGCCGGGTAGACTTCGCAGACCCGACCGGAGCCGTCCCTGGCTGCGTCGACTCCCTCCGCGCGCAGGCGTGCTTCGATTCCGACCCAGCGAAGAGCCGGGTAGGCGATGCGATCCGTCGACACGCTCAGCGGAACTCGGCCGGTTCGCTCACGAACCTTGATGTCGGTCGTCCTCATTGCGAGGTTCCGACGCCAGTCGGGACCCGTCGAGGACGGTACCGTAAGTCCGTGCTCGGCATGGTCGCTGATCAGTTGCACGAAGGGGTCTGGCCAGCCTACGGGCACGTCGACCCCGGCCTTCTCGGCTGAGTCGATGACGTGGAGAACATCGTCGTCGTCAGCGCCGACGATCACGGACTCAACGCGGATCGGCGATCCCGAGCTGATGACGGCGACGCCTGTGCGCCGAGGATCGGCAGCCAGATCGATGCCAGCGTAGGACATTCAGCCAGACTACCCGGACCCGTGCAGGTCGTCCGGCACGTCCCGTTAGCCTGGGGCCATGAGTGATTTCCTCAAACAGCGTTCAGGTGCCCCGCACGGGTTCTTCGCCGCCGAGGCGGCCGGCCTGAAGTGGCTCTCCGCACCCGAGGTCATCCCTGTCGTCGACGTCATCAACGTCGGTGAGGACGTCCTCCGGCTCGAACGGCTCACCTCCGTCCCGCCCAGCCCCGAGGCTGCTGCGGAGTTCGGACGCAGACTCGCCCACCTCCATGACTCCGGCGCACCGGCGTTCGGGTGGGCACCGGCGGAACCCGCATGGTTCGGACCCCTGGACTCCCCCTTCGAGGTGCCGGTGAAGCCGACGTCGTCGTTCTCCGACTTCTGGGTGGACCAGCGCCTGCAGCCGGTGGCCGACGACATCGCCGATCAGCTCACGCCCGAGGAGAATGCCACGGTCGCCTCGGCGATCACAGCAGTCGGGACAGGAGCCTTCGACGGCATCGCCGGCTCCGGCGCGGAATCCCCCTCTCGAGTCCACGGCGACCTCTGGTCGGGCAACCTCATGTGGACGCCGGCCGGCGGGACGCTCATCGACCCGGCGGCCCACGGTGGGCACCGTCTCGAGGATCTCGCGATGCTCGCGCTCTTCGGCACTCCGTTCCTCGACGAGATCTTCGCCGGGTACGAAACAGTCCATCCGATGCCCGAATCGTGGCGCGCGGACCTTCCGGCCCACAACCTCTTCGCTCTGCTCGCCCATGTCAGGCTCTTCGGCCGCGGCTTCCTCGGTCAGACACTCGGGGCGGCCAGGGAGGTCACCGATCGTGGCGTGGAACTGGGGGCGTGAGCACAGCTGCCCTCACCACGGGTCAGATTGTCACCGTTGAGAACCGACGGAGAACAGCAGTGCCCGGCCCGATCGGACCGGGCACCACTGCGAGCTCCCACGGCAGCCGATCCGCCTGACTACTTGAGCGAGATCTCCACGGGATCGGAGAAGATGCCGCCTTCGAAGGTGAGTCGGTCCGGGGTGACGTCCTCAGGGACGTCGAAGACGAGCACGCCCTCAGCGGTGTTGCCCGGGTTGATCTCCTCGAGGAAGAGGATCGAGTCCTCGTCGGCGTAGATGCCCGCCTCCGAGTCAGAGGAGTACGTGTTGCCCTTGTCGTCACCGAGTTTGATGTTGTCCTCGAAGAAGTACTCGGGTGAGCTCTTAGTGTTCTTCACCGACAGGGAGACCGTGACGAACTGGCCCTGCGCCTCAGTGTTCAGATACTCCGAACCGACGCTCGAGACTCCGTCCTCGACCTTGTTCACGGTGATCTCCCACCCATCGGCGGTGACGGCATCGCCGATGCCGTACTCGGGGGCGGCCTCGGCCTTCTCTTCGGCGGGCTTGTCCTCCGCAGGCTTCACACCGGTGTCCTGCTCCTCTGCCGCACCACCGTCGGAGCCACCCTGCGACGAGGTCGAGCCTGTGTCCTCGGTCTCGTCTCCGCCGCCTCCGGAGATCGCACTGAAGAAGATGATGACGACGAGGACGACGAGGAGCCAGAACCACCAGCGCTTGAGCAGGGGCTTCTTCTGCTTCGGAGGCTTCTGCCCCGGGTGCATTCCCGGATAGCCGCCGGGGCCGGCCGGCGGCTGCAGGCCCCACTGGGGAGGCTGACCGGGCTGAGGCTGACCGGGCTGCGGCTGACCGGCGTACTGCGGTGCCGCGTACTGCGGCGACCACTGAGTCTGACCTGATGGCTGGGGACCTGCCGGATGCTGGGGACCGGGCGGCTGGGGAGAGTTCTGCTGAGGACCGGACTGCTGGGGATATGGGTCGGGCGGATTCGACATGATGCTCCTTGCAGGGGCGAATAATTCTGACCCGTTCAGCCTCGGGGAATTCTCAGGATTGCGCGTCCGCCCATCGGATCGAACAGGCGAGCCGATCGGTTGATGCTCTTCACCCGATCGGTGGACTACGCGTGTCAGACCCTGCCGATACGATTCATCCGTGTCAGGTCAACCACCCCCGCCGGAGCAGCACCGGCCGCAGCCGGCTCAGTCGCCGCAGCCGGCCCGGGCTCCGCGCGCTCCTCAGCACCCCGGCAGCATGCTGCCGCATGATCGCGACGGCGCACCCCCGGGCCGCCACGGTTCGGACGTGCGCCGACCTGCGCTCAACATCCCTCCGCGACCTCCCCGCCATCCCGTCCAGTCGACACCCATGGGGCACGGTCCCGCGGCGACGAGCGGACAGCAGCTCCAGTGGTCGCCTCCTGCAGGCAACGTGACCAGTCGGTCGGCGGCTGAGCACGGCCGATCGGCGACCCACTCGGCGTCGGGTCGGCGCGGCTCGACCCCGCGCTGGCTGCGGATCACCGGGAGCATCCTCATCGGGATCGTCATCTTCGTCTCCGGCTATCTCACCTCGATGATGGCTCTGACGGCGAACACACTGGCATTCGGCGACGGCATTCTCAGCGTCATCGGCGTCCTCCTCGTCATCCTGCTCCTGCCGATGTGGGGCACCGTGTTCATGCGCCGCAGATGGCCGTGGGTGCCCTTCCTCGTCGGGCTCGTCCCGGCACTGGCGTGGGGAGACTGCCTCCTCATGCTCATCGGACTGTTCCACCTCATCATCCGGGGGTCCCGCCGCAGTGCGGTCATCGCCGCAGTGACCGGCTCCGTCGTCGTCATCGGTTCGATAGTGCGACACTGCCTTTCCCCGACGGCACTCAATCCGTTCAGCTTCTTCGTCATCTCCTCAGCGGTGCAGCCGGGCAATCCCGCGCTCCCCACACCTCCGGAAGACACCGTCCTCGCCGTCAACGTCGTGACCATCGGCATCGGCACCATAGCTCTCGGTCTCAGCCTCGGACTGGGGTATCTCATCCGGCGCACCCAGCGGATGAGAGCGGTCGAAGCCCGCGCGGATCGAGAGGCACAGCGCAACGAATCGCTCTCGGCCGAACTCGCGCGCCAGTCCGAACGCGAACTGCTCGCGCGCGAACTCCACGACACGCTCTCCCACCGCCTCTCCGTCATCTCCCTCCACAGCGGTGCCCTCGAACTCGGCAGCAAGGACGGCGCCGATGTCGCGTCGACCGCCTCGGCGCTTCGGCAGGAGGCGCACGCCTCCCTCGAGGATCTGCGCGAGCTCGTCGGCGGAGTCCGTGAGGGCACGCTGGCCGGCGCCGGCCCGCACAAGGAGCAGTCGACTCCCCCGAGCCTGGCCTCGATGCGCTCGATCCCCCAGCTCATCACGTCGGTGCAGGCCACCGGCACGATCGTGCGCCCCTCGATCATCATCCAGGACGTCGAGAGCGCATCGACGAGCTTCGACCGAGCTGTGTACCGGATCGTCCAGGAGTCCCTGACGAACGCGATGAAGCACGCCCCCGGAGCGCCTGTGACGGTCGAGGTCTCGGTCTCCGCCGACCGCGGGGGCCATCTCATCATCGTCAATCCCGCGCCTGTGCCGAGTCCGCGTCACGGCCATCGCGACACCGGCGCCGAGGTGCTTCCTGCCCGGCCGTCGGCCCCGCCGTTCTCCCGCGGCGGTGCCCCGGCGAGCCGTCCACTGTCCACGTCCGGTTCGGGATCCGGCCTCGAGGGCATCCGCGAGCGGGCCGTCATGCTCGACGGCGAGGCGCACATCGGTATTCGTGACGGCGACTTCGTCGTCGAGGTGATCCTCCCGCCCTTCCCCCGCCGAGGCTGAAACCGACCGACCCGGCCTGATACCGCAGTCGTCACCGGTGTCATCACCCTCCGGTAGTCTGTCGTCCATGACCCAGACCGCCGATCCCATCCGCGTCATCGTCGTCGACGACGACCCGATGGTCGTCACCGGGATCAAGGGGATCCTCAGCACGACGGACGACATCGAGACGGTCGGGTCGGCGCTCAGCGGTGAGGACGCCCTCGACCAGGTCGCCCTCCACTTCCCCGACATCGTCCTCATGGACATCCGGATGCCCGGCATCGGCGGGATCGAGGCGATCGAACGGCTCACCAACAGCGTCCGCCCGCCCAAGGTCGTCGCGCTCACGAGCTTCGACAGCGACGATTACCTCTATCGCGCTCTGGAGGCCGGAGCCGCCGGATACCTCGTCAAGGACATCGGCCCCTCCGCCCTCGCCGAGGCGATCCGCAGAGTCCACGCCGATGAGCCGTTCGTCTCCCCTGTCGCCCTCAGACGACTGATCGGAAACGCCACGTCCCGCTCAGCGCGCACGATGCAGCGCGAAGCCGAGGAGCTGCTCGCCGACCTCACCGAACGTGAGCTCGAGATCGCCGTCTACGTCGCGCAGGGCCTGTCGAACCAGGAGATCGCCGACACGATGTTCATGAGTCAGGCGACCGTGAAGACGCATCTCAATCGGATCAACATCAAGCTCGACACGAGCAACCGCGTCCACATCGCCGTCATCGTCGAACGCGCTCAGCTGCCGGCGATGCGACCGCCGTCGACCGGCTGAGCCCCTCCGCCGGCAGCAGGCCCCTGATTCCTCGTCATGGCGCGGACCCCCGACTGGCGACACGCAAGTCGTTGATTCTGCGCACGGATCGATGCCCCGAGCAACCGGCCCAGGGCACCGACGAGGCCTCCGAACTGACCGGCGAGGCGACCGTCGATGTCCGACGGCCGCCTCGGCGAGGTCAGCCCCGGCGCCACACCCCCACAGTCTGGGCGTCTTCGTTGTTCACTGACAGATCGATGCCGCGCCGGTCCTTGACCAGGGAGACGGCGAACAGCGAGATGCCGGCCATGATGACGAGGTAGAGCGACACCGAAGCGGTCGTCCCGGTCGCCTCGAGCAGAGCCTGAGCGATCGTCGGGGCGAACGCTCCGCCGATGACCGCACCGAGGGCATAGGAGATCGCGACGCCGCTGAAGCGGATCGAGGCGGGGAACAGCTCGACGTAGAGGGCCGCCTGCGGCCCGTACGAGAGGCCGAGCCCGATGGAGAAGACACCGAGCGCAAGGTACATGAGCCCGAGGTTGCCGGTGTTGATGAGCCAGAACAGCGGGAACGCGGCGACGATGAGGATGATGAAGCCCAAGACGTAGGTCTTCACCCGCCCGATGGCGTCGGCGAGGTAACCCGAGACGGCCGTCGAGAGCAGCCACACGAACGACCCGAAGGTGATCGCCAGGAGCACATCGATGGGGGCGAAGCCGACGGGGTCGGTCGCGTACTTCGTGACGAAGCCGCCGGTCGTCATGTAGCCGCTCGCGTTGTTGCCGGCGAAGATGAGGGCCGCAACGATGACGAGGGGAAGGTGCTTCTTGAAGAGGACGAGGATCGGCGCCTTGCGCTTGGCCGACTCCTCCTGGATCTCCTGGAACACCGGCGTGTCCTCGACCGTGCGGCGCACCCAGTAGCCGACGCCGATGAGGACGACGGAGAGGAGGAACGGAATCCTCCATCCCCATTCGAGGAACGCATCCCCGGGCGAGATGACGCCGGTCATGAGCGCGATGACGCCCGAGGAGAGCAGCATGCCCAAGGGCACGCCGAGCTGCGGGTAGCACCCGGCTCGGCCGCGCCGGGTCACCTCGGCGTGTTCTACGGCGAGCAGCGCGGCACCGCCCCATTCGCCGCCCGCGGACAGCCCCTGGATGATGCGGAGCAGGATGAGGATGATCGGAGCGGCGACGCCGATGGCCGCATAGGTGGGGATGAGGCCGATGAGCGCGGTCGCCACACCCATCGTCACAAGCGTGACGACGAGGATGAAACGGCGCCCGAGCCGGTCACCGAAGTGCCCGGCGAGGAACGCGCCGAGGGGCCGGAAGAGGAACGAGATGCCGATCGTCGCGAAGGAGAGCATCTGGGCGCCCGCCTCGCCGGCGGGCGCGAAGTAGAGCTGGGCGAAGACGAGGGCAGCGGCGGTCGAGTACGTGAAGTAGTCGTACCACTCGATCGTCGTGCCGATGACGGTGGCGAAGGCGACCTTCCGCTGAGTCCGCTTCGCCTGCGGCGTGGTTCCGTGAGTGACAGTCATGAGAACGTCCTTGTTCGATCGTGATTGCAGTGCTGTGGCCGTGGAGTGGAGCACAGCGCCGGCGGGCAGGGCTCGTGGAACGCGGTCGTGGAGTGAGCCCTGCCCGTGGCGCGGGTCAGGCAGGAGAGTGTTCTGTCGTCAGATTCGAGAGCACTCCTTCCGCCCATTCGCATGCGGCCTCCCCCGCGGGGACGGTGCCGCTGGCATCGTGGCGACCGTACTCGCCCACCCGAGTCGCGCCTCGGGCCTCGAGGGCCTCGGTGAGGAGCTCGCTGCCGCGCGAGTACGTCTTCGTATAGCTCGCATCGCCCATCCCGAACACCGCGAACCGCACCCCGGTGAGGTCGACGTCGCCCTCCTGCAGCTGGGCGTAGAACTCCCTCGCCGAGCTCGGGACCTCCCCGTCGCCGTAGGTCGAGCACACGACGAGGTGGAAGCGGTTCGGGTCGAGGTCGGCGGGGCTGAGCGTCGCGAGGTCGGCGATGACGAGGTCGTCGCGCTCTCCGATGAACGCCCCTAGCTCCTCGGAGACGAGCTCCGCATTGCCCGACTCGGTGCCGAAGAGGATCGTCAGCGGAACGTCGGGGGCAAGGTCGTGGCCGACGCTGCCCGAGGAGGTCTCGAGCTGCGCGTCGAGGCTCTCATCCCGCGCGGCGGAGAGCAGTTCCTGTCGGTCGGTGATCTTCGACCGGCAGCGCCCGACACCCGCGCCGAGGCGCTCGCGGAGGTCGATGCGACGCCAGCCGTCGAAGTCCGTGGACTGCGCACCGGGGTCGAGCCCCGCAGCGCCGGTCGAGATCGTCCCGGCGTTGACCTCGGCGGCCATCGACGCCGCGAGCGTCTTCGCCTCGGTGCGCTGGTCGGGGATCGTGCCGCGGCCGTTGCCCTTGAGCCAGCCGATCGCGAAGAGACCATCGCTGATCCGTCCGTCGCCGGGGATCGGCGAGACCGGGCAGATGCCCTGGCGGGCGACGGTGGCCGTGTCGCGGACGAAGCCGATCGCTGTGATCACCGAATCGACCTCGAGGTGGACGGCTTCCCCGGCGACGTCGATGTCGATGCCGGACACCGCGCCGTCGGTTCCGGTGATCGCTTCCGGAACGGCGGTGAACCACCAGTGGACCTCGATCGATGCACCGGAGGCATGGCCGTCGATCGCGGGATCGAGGAGGTCGCGCAGCGCGTCGAACTTCGCGTCCTTGCCCGGGGCGGTGGTCTCGAGGTCGACACCGTGGAGGACGTGTCGGAGTCCGCGGACGCGGGCGAGTTCGCGGATCATCACCGGATCGAACTTCGCCGCGCTCGGCCCCGACCTGCCGATGACGTCGAGGCGGGAGATGTCGGCGCGCAGCGGCCGGTAGACGCGGTCGTCGAGGTCGCTGCCCTCGAGTGTCTCGTCCTGACTGGTGAGGAGGCGGACGATGTCGACGGCGACGTTGCCCTGGCCGACGATGGCGACACGCGAGCCGAGGGTCACGGCAGGAGCGGCCGCCTCGTCGGGGTGACCGTTGAGGATCCGGGTGAGGGTGCCTGCCCGATAGACCCGGTCGAGGTCGGCTCCGGGCACCGCGAGGTCGCGGTCGTGGGAGAGTCCGCTGGCGAGGACGACGGCATCGTAGTTCGACCTGAGGTCGTCCATCGAGATGTCGCGGCCGAGTTCGGTGTTGCCGATGAAGCGGGCCCGGGGGTCGGCGAAGAGTCGGTCGAACTGCGTGGACACGGACTTCGTGCCCTGGTGGTCGGCGGCGACACCGTAGCGCAGCAGTCCGTACGGTACGGGAAGTCGGTCGAAGACGTCGACGGAGCTGCCGGGAACCTGACGGAGGATCTCCTTCGCGGAGAAGCAGCCCGACGGTCCGGAGCCGACGACGGCGACCTTGGGTCCGGGTCCGCGGTCAGTGCCCGACTCCCCCGCCGAGGTGGTCCCCCCGGTGACGGCGGCACCGTAGTCGGGTCCGGCTGTGGCCCCGGTCCACGTCACCGGCAGCGTGAGCATGCCGCGGAAGACCCATCCGCCGATTGTCGTCTCCTGCGTGGTGTCGATCTCGAGGCCCTTCAGGCTGTTGAAGAGCAGCGGCAGGGCGACGTCGGCGATCTCGGCTCGGGCCGCCCAGTTGCCGAGGCAGACGTGGACGCCCTTGCTGAAGGCGAGGTGGGGCTTGACCTCGCGATGGATGTTGAACTTCTCGGCCTCGGCCCAGACGGTCTCATCGCGGTTGGCTGAGAGCACGCAGATGCCGAGCTTTGCACCCGCCGGCAGAGGGGTGCCGGCGAGGACCGTGTCGCGGGTGACCTGGCGGGAGTACATGCCGATGGGGGCGATCCACCGGATGGTCTCCTCGAAGACCGTCGCCCACAGAGCAGGGTTGGCCATGGCCGCGGCCCGCTGTTCGGGGTGTTCGAACATCGCCAGGGCTGCGACTCCGAGGGCGTCGCGGGGTTCGTTGAGTCCCCCGCCGATCGTCATCTTGATGTTCGCTCGGATCTGCTCGATCGGCATCCTGTCCCCGGGCATCGAGAGCAGCCCGGAGAGGAGGGAGTCGTCGCGGTGGGTGAGGTGGTGGTCGAGCATCTCGTCGAGGGCGAGGTCGACCTCGTTGAAGGACCGCTCGGCCTTCGCCCAGACGACGGGGTCGTCGGAGTAGTTGCCGACGCCGTCGATGAGCGTCTGGGACCAGCGCTGCATGTCCTCCTGGCCGACGTTGTAGAGCCCGATCATCCGCCGCAGCGTCTCGGCGGCGTACGGGGCGGCGAAGTCCCAGATGAGGTCCGATCCCGGACCCTTCTCGATGAGCTTCGCGAGGAGGTCCTCGGCGACCTCGCGATACATCTTCGTCCAGATCCGCTTGACGTAGCCCGGCTTGAGGACGGGCTGCCAGGCGCGGCGCTGCGCATAGTGCTCGGGATCGTCACGGCGGAGCATCGAGTGGCCCATCGCACGGATCTGCAGTGAGT
This sequence comes from Brevibacterium sp. LS14, assembly GCF_012027885.1. Taxonomy (NCBI): domain Bacteria; kingdom Bacillati; phylum Actinomycetota; class Actinomycetes; order Micrococcales; family Brevibacteriaceae; genus Brevibacterium; species Brevibacterium sp. LS14. The sequence goes on along the minus strand of NZ_SJXG01000031.1, from coordinate 4,573 downwards.
CCTTCTCGTTGGCCGAGTAGACCTCCTGGTCGTGCTCGGTCTCGCTGACCGCTTCATAGCTGGTGATGAGGTAGCGGTTGACCGACGGCACCCAGTGGACTCCGCCTTCGGCGCGCAGTCGTTCGTAGATGGGGAACGGGTCCGCGTAGAGGTCGGGGATCGTCACCCAATCGGCGACCGGAACCTGGTCCGCGGTCTGCGGCGCGTCGGCGTGGAGCTGAGAAGTCATCGTTGTCTCCCCCTCATCTTCGAGATCTGTGATGGCGTTCACAGACCAGTATGTGGAGAATGGAAGAAAAGGAAAAGCGGAATTAATCGCATTACTAGTTCGGAAAAGTCGAATATGCATGCAGACCTCGTCCCCAACTTCAGCCTGCGCCAGCTCTCCTACCTCGTCACGGCAGCCCGCCTGGGCACGATCTCAGCCGCAGCGGCGGAACTCCATGTCTCCTCCTCGGCGATCTCGGACGCCATCACCGCGCTCGAGCATCAGCTCCAATCCCATCTGTGCGTGCGGAGGAAGGCGCAGGGACTCGTCCTCACGGCCGCAGGAAAGCAGGTCGTCGCCCGCGCGCAGACCCTCATCGCCGAGGCGAACGAACTGCAGCGCGAACTCACGACCACCGACGGCGAACTCGCGGGGCCGGTGACGATCGGCTGCTATCCGACCCTGGCGCCGGTGATCCTCCCCGTCCTCCTCGCCGAGTTCGGCGACCAGCACCCGCGGGTGGGCCTCGAGATCGTCGAGACCACGCAGGACCGCCTCGCGGGACGTCTCGAATCGGGTGAGATCGACGTCGCCTTCGTCTACGAGACGCTCATCCCCGGCACCCCCAACCACGTACGCCTCTTCGACCTCCCCGCCCATGTCGTCCTCGCCGCCGACGATCCGTTCGCCGACCGGGAGACGGTGCGCCTCGAGGACCTCGTCGAGCGCGACATGATCCTCCTCGACTCGCCCCCGTCGAGCCAGCACACGCTCTCGATGTTCCATGACCGCGGCCTCCAGCCGAAGGTGCGGCACCGGACGACGAGCTACGAGGTCGTGCGCACGCTCGTCGGTCGCGGGCTCGGTTATGGAGTGCTCGTCCAGCGCCTGCGCAATCCCGCCAGCTATGAGGGCTACCCCCTGGTGATCAAGGAGATCGAGCCGGCGGTCGAGCCGGTCGGCGTCGAGGTCATCTGGCCCTCAGGCATCACCCTGCCCGCACGGGTGGAGGCCCTCATCGAGTTCGCCCTCGCCCGGGAGTGGGGGCACGGGTGACGAATGCCCTCGACGCCGCCGGCCGGTGGTCGGTGACGGTGCGCCGCCGCCCGCCCAGCCGCCTCGACGACGAGACCGGCCCGGTTTCCGGCTCGGCCCGAAAGACAGAGCCGCCCCCGTCCGACGACGAGAGCGGCTCATCGGATCAGTAGTTCTCCGGCGGGTCACTGGCAGGGAACGACTCGTCTCCCCATTCCTCGACGAGCTCGTCCTGGTGAGCGCGGTCGGCGGCTTGGGCGTCGAGCTCCTCGGCCGTGGGGCCGGTGGTCTCGGTGGGCTCGTCTGCGGGTTCGGAAGTCTCGGACATGATCGCGTGCCTCCATCGGTGATGAGTGTGTCATCTCCATTTTGCCCGGTGAGAACGGATTCGGATACAGGAAGCCTGGCCGATTCGGGAATCGGCGCCCGACACGCCGTCGGCGGAGGCGACCGGTGACCGGTCACCTCCGCGAGGGCACCGTCGCCCTCAGGCGGACGAGCGCGTCATGCCGCCGTCGCGGACGAGATCGTGGGTGCGACCGGCCAGACGGTAGTGCCGGTTGCGCACGGCGAGCCAGACGGCCCCGATGAGCGCGGCGAGAAGGGAGCCGCAGAGCACACCGACCTTGACGATCTGCGCGCGGTCGTCGCCTTCGCCGAAGCTGAGATCGCCGATGAGCAGGGACACGGTGAAGCCGACTCCGGCCAGGCACGAAACGCCGATGAGGTCGACCCACCGGAACGTGGGGTCGAGGGAGAATCCTCGGATCCGCGTGACGACGAAGGCCGAGACCGCGATGCCGACCGGCTTGCCAAGGACGAGCCCGAGGATGATCCCGACGGCGACCGGGCTCACCAGTGATTCGGCGAGGCCCGAGAGTCCGCCGACGTCGACCCCGGCGGCGAAGAACGCGAAGATCGGCACCGCGATCACCGCGGAGGGGATGCTCCAGGCATCGGCGAAGCGGGCGGCTGGCCCGTGCCCCTCGGCGCCGTGGATGCCGTCATGGGCGTGGAATCCGCGCTCAGCCGCCTTCCCGCGGCGCACCTTCCCGCGACGCGCCTTCGCTGCCACCGGCACGGTGAATCCGAGGAGGACGCCGGCGATCGTCGCATGGATGCCGGAGGCATGGACGAGGGTCCAGGTCGCGAACGCGAGCGGCATGAGGATCCACCACGCGTGGATCCCCCGCTGCACGGCGAAGCCGAACGCGAGCAGCGGAAGCAGCGCGAGGCCGAGCGGGGCCCATGCCAGATCGTCGGTGTAGAAGACCGCGATGATGGCGATGGCGAGGAGATCGTCGACGACGGCGAGGGTGAGGAGGAAGGTCCGCAGCGCGGGCGGCAGGAATCTGCCGACCATCGCGATGATCGCCACGGCGAACGCGATGTCCGTGGCCGCGGGGATCGCCCAGCCGTTGAGTGCACCGCCGCCCGAATCGAGGTTGACGAGCACGTAGAGCAGCGAGGGCACGGCGACACCGCCGATGGCAGCGGCCACCGGGATCGCCGCGGTCCTCGGGTCGCGCAGCCTGCCGGCGACGAACTCCTCTTTGAGTTCGAGGCCGACGACGAAGAAGAAGATCGCGAGCAGCCCGTCCGAAGCCCAGCTGTTCACCGAGAGGTTGAGCTTGAGGGACTCGGGGCCGAATTTCGTCGAGCGGAGGCTCTCGTACCAGTCGGCCGCCGGGGAGTTCGCAAGGACGATCGCGGCTGCGGTCGCAGCGAGCAGGAGGATGCCGCCGACGGCGTCGTGCTTGAGCACACGGGCGATCGTCTGGCGGAGGGAACGAGCAGGAGCAGAGGAATCAGGGGTGGCCGAAGACATCGGTGAGGTCGCTTTCGCAGAGATGGGATGAGGGCGCGCGGGCGCGTCGATCCACCCCGAGAGGGCGGATCCGCGTGTCAGCGGCGCGGCGGCGGGCAGCCGGCGATCTCACCGTGGGCGTTCGTCCCCCAGGAACTCATCCACCCGTTCGTGCCGTTCGACAGAGTCGTCATGAGCTTCGACTTCGGGAAAACGGCGTCGCGGACGGACTGCCGGAGGGTCGAAACGGAAGAAGGCACCCCTCTACTCTATCGACAACGCCGGGACCTGGGCCAATCACGCCGGGCCCCTGTGAGGGGGTTCGGTCCCGTGCTACGGTGCTGGCATGAGACCCGCTGCCGTCGTCGTCTGCCTGCCCGCCGCCGACCTCGATCGCTCTCTGCGCTTCTACCGGGAGTGCTTCGACCTCGAGCCTTCCGACGCCGACGACATCATCGTCGCTTTCGAACTCCCCCACCTCTCCCTCTTCCTCATCGCCGAGGCGGAGTACCGCACCTACCTCGACCGTGCGGGTGTCGGCACCGCGGCCGTCCCCGCTCCCGGTGCGGTCATCGTCTCGTGCGCGATCACCTCCCCCGGCGAGGTCGATGACGTCGCCCAGCGGGCGGCAGCCGCCGGAGGTCGCGCCGACCCGCCGGTCGACCTCGACGGCTCGCACACCGCCTACATCCACGATCCCGACGATCACGTCTGGGAGCTCGTGAGCAATGAGCAGACCGCCCGCGCCGCCGAATGACTGTGGAGGACATGTGACCGTCTCGACCGCCGACCTTTGGGACGAACGAGGTCCCGAACTCCATTCCATCGCGCTCAACTTCATCGACTTCGGAGACAAGGTCGCGTTCTCGGGGCCGGCCCGCACCGTCCGCTGCTTCGAGGACAACGCGCTGGTGAAGTCGGTCCTCTCGGGCCCGGGCGACGGCTCCGTCCTCGTCGTCGACGGCGGCGGATCGATCGCAACCGCGCTCATGGGCGACATGATCGCCGAACTCGCCCTGGGCAACGGGTGGGTCGGCGTCGTCATCAACGGCGCCGTCCGCGACCGCGAGGTCCTCGCCACCCTCGACCTCGGCGTCAAGGCCCTGGCGAGCAATCCGCGCAAGAGCGGGAAGACCGGCGACGGAGAGCAGGACATCGTCGTCGAGTTCGGCGGGGCGACGATCCGTCCCGGAGCGATGGTCTTCGCCGATGCCGACGGAGTCGTCGTCGAACGCTGACGAGATCGGACGCTCGGCGTCGCAACTCACATTGTCAAAGTGAAAAGTAGTAGTCGCGAATATACTCGGCCATCGTGGCTCTGCGATTGGCCAGGAACTCCTGGTAGTTCGCAGCAGTCGTCTCCTCGAGTGTCAGCGGGACCGCATTCTCAGCGAAACTCTTTTGCAATTCCTCCAGCGAATTGATCTCGCCGAGCGACAGTTTTCCGGCTCTTCGCAGCTGAGAGTGTAGTCGGGTTGGGCGCGTCGGTCGCTGGATAGGGGTCGAGGCCCTCCGAGGATGGA
>NZ_SJXG01000030.1:0-58257 GCF_012027885.1 Brevibacterium sp. LS14 | reverse complement strand
TAGTGTCCCGCGCCGTTGATTCGTTGTAGAAGTCGTCCGATGGAGGTGAGAATCTCGTCGGCGGTCTTGGTCCAGATGAAGGGTTTCGGGTTCTCGTTCCATGCTTTGATCCAGCCGCGGAGGTCTTTCTCCAGTGCTTGCACGCTGCGGTGATCTGAGCGTTGGAGGAGTTCGCGGGTGACTTCGGCGAAGAGCCGCTCGACTTGATTGATCCACGATGAGTACGTCGGCGTGAAGTGCATGTGGAACCGGGGGTGCTTTTCGACCCACGCTGTCACGGCCGGGTGCTTGTGTGTGCCGTAGTTGTCGCAGACAACATGCACATCCAGATGCTCGGGCACGTTCTGATCGATTTTCTGCAGAAACTTCTTGAACTCCACCGCACGGTGTCGGCGATGGGTGGACGCGATCACCGTGCCGTCAGCGACATTCATCGCCGCGAACAGGCTCGTCGTGCCGTGTCGGAAGTAGTCGTGCGTGCGCTTTTCGGGCATGCCCGGCATCATCGGGAACGCGGGCTGTGACCGCGACAGCGCCTGCACTTGAGATTTTTCATCCACCGAAAGAACGACGGCGGATTCGGGCGGGTCGAGGTAGAGGCCGACGATGTCGTAGACCTTCTCCACGAACAGCGGGTCGTTAGAGAGCTTGAATCCGTCCGCCTGGTGAGGTCTCAAACCGAACGCCTTCCATACCCGTCCGATCGTGGACTTCGACAGTCCGGTGCGCTCGGCCATCTTCGCCCGCGACCAATGCGTCGCGTTCGCGGGCGTCGACTCCAGCGTCGCGACCACGACATCCTCGACCTGCTCCGCAGTGATCGTCGCCGGGCGCCCCGGGCGAGGATCATCAACGAGACCGTCCAGACGGGCCTCCACGAACCGAGAGCGCCACTTCGTCACCGTGGGATCCGAGCAACCCACCAACGCGGCCACGTCCTTGTTCGACATGCCATCCCCACACGCCAACACGATCCGCGAGCGCAACGCGAGCGCCTGAGACGACTTACGACGCCGAGTCCAGCGCTCAAGCTGCTCCCGCTCCTCATCCGTCAGGATCAGTTCGGCCTTGGGTCGTCCAGTTCGCGCCATACTCCAATCCTACAACTTACAGACCGAATTTAAGGCGCAGGACACTAGGTCACCAGCATCAACTCACGTAGTCCGCAGCATGCTGGCGGAACGCTACTCTGGCCCCGAGGTGGCCACGTTTCACGTGGAACAAGGTGCACAACTCGAACATAGCTCGGACTCGTCTTGGCGTCGAACATAGGTCCAGCACATCATTGACTCGGTTTCACGTTAAACAGTGATGTCAACAGACATCCAGCCCAAGTCGCCATAGATTCCCCTAATCAAAGTTCCAGAACCACATCCCCACGAGATCTCCCGGCGTCGCTACCGACACCGTTTCATTCTGGACGCTTGGTCTCCTTCGTTTGACGTATAGGAGGATCTGGTTTCACGTCAAACGCACCGTGTTCCCTCTCTGAGATCCACGTCTGCCAGCTCACAGGAGTACGTCTAACAGCCGACGCTTCACGGAAGAACCATGAGTACAGGAGCGAAAGACTACAGCCCTCAGTCCCAATCCTTCGTCCGTGCCGACGATTGCTCAACCAATGACTTCAGCTGAATCCCGCGGTTCCGGACTTCAACAATGTCGTCCACTTGAACAGATCGACCGACCTGGGACGACTCGGTACCCTTTGGACGTTAATGATCTTTGCCCTCCCCACTAGCGTGCCCCGACAGACATTTACCCGACTCCACGTGCGTTTCACGTGAAACGCTGGTGTTGACGATCACTAAGGAAAATCGCCTGCGGTCAACCATGTTCGTCGCTGAACTTCGCGTTGATCCAAGGGTTTCCCATTGCGCCGGGAAGCGGGCCGCTGACTCGATCCCAACCGATGTTAGCAGCGCAGCACGTACATGCGCATTCGCATCTGAAAACTCATCTGAAAAGTGCACAGCGATCATTGACGAGCCAGCACGTTCACCAGCAACGGGCGGTGTGAGGTTGGCGCAACGTTTCACGTGAAACGGGCAGCAGAGAAGGGCAGATCATGCGCGAAGGAACAAGCAGATACCCGCCTACCAGTTCAATCGGGCGCTTCAAGGGGACTAGCGAACCGAGGATAGCAAGAAGACTACGGGTTCTAGCCAGCATTCGATGGTTTGAAGCGTGCGGGTGCCCGGGTCCGGACCCGATCTTCTGGCTTCATTCGATGCCTTCAACCACATCAAGTATTCTTCGCCTCCGCGGGAGGCCGGGCCCCGGGGAGGACCAGTGAAGACTGCTTGGTGGGCTGATCGATTTCGGCTTGGCGGATGATCGCGATGACATACCTTTAGAATCACCAAGATACTCGTGGAACTCGAAAACGTGCGTGGCCGGCCGTTTCACGTGAAACCAAGAGTAGAAATTGATGCGACTGGTCAGCCTCCACCAGTGCCAGCAATCCTCGTTTCTCGCGACACGCCAAGAAACTCGGTCTTCAGTCTTCGTTTCACGTGAAACGCCGCCCGGCCACGCCTACCAGCGCTCATCGCCTTCATCCAGCAGTCGAGTTGACCGGACATAAGCGGGTGGAGATCAAGCGCCAAAAAGTAGGCAGGCATGAAAAAAGACCGAACTCCATTGAATCCACGGAGAACGACCACTCATCCCACCAAATTCGGTACCAAGAATGCTGCGGCGCAATCGAACCTCGATTTCGTGCGTTCTGAGCTCAATAGTCCACCTCCCGTTTCACGTGAAACACCCTGTTCCAGTTTCACGTGAAACCTCGAACGAGTCATCCTCGAAGATCCCGAACTGGACGAGCCGGACAGAAACCTTCATTACGTCGCAATTTCATCCGACAGCGGTCTAGAACGAATCACCGGCTTCTACCGAAAGTGGAACAACCGAAAGAAGAACTAGGTCGACACGTACACCTGTCGCCTCACACTTCCGAGCCATATCACCGGGCGAATGGACCGCACAAGAAGCTGAAACCGTCGTCGAGTTGTTACAACGATGAAGTTTCCTCTGGGAAAACAATGTCGCCTTAATTCAAATGCGTTGATTGCTCTCGCTTGAGCGTCACGTTTTACGTGATACGAGAGTCTGATCGACACTACGCAGTTTGTGTGACAAGACCGTGAGTCAGTGCATCCAAGTTTCACGTGGAACATACGTACCTCCGCTTCAGGGCGAAGTGCATCAATCGGACCTCATGAAATGCCCTAGTCGAGACCACCTGATACGGGGGACATGGTGTTCAGCCGCATGACACTGAGAATGCCGTGACCGCAGGAGTTCCATCATCGTAGGCGCGAATCTGCGCAATTTGTGTCACCGGCAGCCCAAACAACGTGCTTTCAGCCGGTTTCGACGCAAAGATCAACGACTTCTGTAAAGACGAATACTTACGGGCCGCGGTAACGTTTGAACAACCGCGAGCGAACCGACCCTGCCATCACTCGACTCGGCATCGGCAGTCCCGCGGTAACCAGAGAAGTTCCTCTGACGAGTGGGCTTCGAATCAGAGGAAGATACTGAGCGACCTATTCGGGGGACTTGACGCCGAGAAGGGCGAGGATGCGGTCGAGGTCCTCCTGATTGGCGAACTCGACGCTCAGCTTGCCCTTGCGCTTGCCGACGGTGATGTTGACCTTCGTATCGAGACGATCACCCAGACGCTCGGCAACCTCGATGAACTCGGGCGCCACACGCGATGTTGCACGTGAAACATTCACCGAGTCGCCGCGGTTGAGGAGCACAACGGCTTCCTCAGAGGCACGCACAGAAAGACCCTCGGCGACTATTCGCTGAGCAAGGACTTCCATCTGCTCCGGATCCTTGAGACCGAGGATAGCGCGAGCGTGTCCGGCCGAGATCACGCCGGCTGCGACGCGACGCTGAACCAGCGGTGGGAGACGAAGCAGGCGCAGGGTGTTCGAGATCTGCGGACGGGAACGTCCGATGCGCTCCGACAGCTCCTCCTGCGTGCAGCCGAAGTCCTCGAGCAGCTGGCCGTAGGCAGCCGCCTCTTCGAGAGGGTTGAGCTCGGCACGATGGAGGTTCTCAAGCAGTGCATCGCGGAGAAGGTCCGTGTCCTCGACATACCGGACGATCGCAGGGATCGTCTCCAGACCGGCTTCCTTCGTCGCACGGAGTCGACGCTCACCCATGATGAGCTCGTATCGCTCGGCCTCACCGGGCTTCCGGCGTACGACAACAGGCTGGAGCACACCGATCTCGCGAATGCTGTGAACGAGTTCAGCGAGCTGATCCTCGTCGAAGACGGTCCGCGGCTGACGAGGGTTCGGATCGACGAGAGCGACGTCGATCTCTCCGAATGCCGTATCCGGGATCGAATCGACTCCCGACGCTTCAGCAACGCCGTCCGCCTCATCATCGGCGTCGTTGACGGCTGCGGCATCGCCGGATCCATCGTCGCCCGACGTGATCGCAACGTCTACTACATCAGTAGTAGACATTCCGGTGTCACTCGGCTGGCCTGCCGGTTCCTCAGCCGAGGCCTCTGTCTCCGGGCCGGCGTCCGCGGCAGCCTCGTCGTCGCTGAATCCCCTCGAGGTGTAGACACCAGGATGGTCTTCACGGACGTCGTCGTTCGGTGCAGTGAGGTCAACGGCGCTGGTCTCCTCGACAGCTGATGCCTGCTCAGCCGCCACCGCAGACTCCGCAGTCTCGGAGGTCGCGGGCTCGACGGACGAGCGCTTCGCCGCTGGGGACGCAGTCTTGGAACCCGACGCCTTCGCTCCGGCCGTCTTCGTCCCTGCCGCCTTCGCCGCGGATCCCGACTTCGACGTCGTGGATCCAGTGGCCTTGGACGCTGAGGACTTGGAGGCTGCGCCCTTGGCAGCAGCGGTCTTCGCACCCGCAGCCTTGCTGGCTGCGCCAGTCTTACCGCCTGCGGCCGCCTTGCCCGTCGAGGACTTCGAGGCGGCACTCTTCGTCGTTGAACTCTTCGCCGATGTGCCGGCCTTCGAACTCGCGGTCGACCGAGACCCACTCTTCGCCTGCCCGGCGCCTGACGACTTCGCCTCCGAACCCTCAGTTGCCGACTTCGGCTTGCGACGCCTCGAGGACTGCATCGTCGCCGCAGGGTCGGTACGCCGACTGCGCCCAGCCTTCGTCTCCTCACCGGCACCACGGGACTGTTCGTCGGCATTGCCGCCGGAGAAGAACACGTCGACAGGGCGATCGTTCGACGCAGCATCGGGAATGAGCGCTCCGAGACCTCGCCCCAGTCCGCGCTTCTTGCGTTCAGCCACGTTCCACTCCTCGGTTCGCGATTTCCTCAGCGGCTTCCAGGTAGGACAGAGCGCCGCTGGAATGAGGATCATAGGTGATGACAGTCTGTCCGTAGCTCGGCGCCTCGGAGATCCGCACAGATCGCGGAATCGCCGTCCCCAGCACTTGCTCCGGGAAGTGAGAGCGGACGTCTTCGGCGACCTGGGCGCTGAGGTTCGTGCGACCGTCGTACATCGTCAGGAGGATCGTCGAGACCGAGAGCTGCGGGTTGAGGTGCTTCTGGATGAGCTGGATGTTCTTGAGCAGCTGGCTCAGTCCCTCGAGCGCGTAGTACTCGCACTGGATCGGGATGAGCACTTCGCGCGCGGAGACGAATGCGTTGACGGTGAGCAGCCCCAGGCTCGGCGGGCAGTCGATGATGACGTAGTCGACGCGGTCCCCGGCCGCCGCTCGCTCCTCGAGGTAGAGTCCGAGCGACCGCTGCAGCCGCTGCTCGCGGGCGACGAGGGAGACGAGCTCGATCTCGGCACCGGCGAGGTCGATCGTCGCCGGCACGCAGACCAGGGTCTCGAAGTCCGGTGCCTGCGCCACAGCATCCCGCATCGGGACATCGTCGATGAGCACATCGTAGATGCTCGTGACGTCGGAGTAGTGGTCGATGCCGAGTGCCGTACTCGCGTTCCCCTGCGGGTCGATGTCGATGACGAGGACGTTGAGGTTCTGCTTCGCGAGTGCACCGGCGATGTTCACGGCGGTCGTCGTCTTGCCGACGCCGCCCTTCTGGTTGGCGATGGTGAAGATGCGAGTCGAATCGGGTTTGGGGAAGCTCACCTGTGCCAGTCGGTCTGCGCGACGGTTGTCGCGAGCGATCGCGGCACCTATCGGAGACGACTCGTCCATGATCGGCATTCGGCGCACTCCATCATCCATCGGGTTCACAAAGCTACTGACAGCCTAAACCAATTTCAGTTCGTTCTATTTCTTCGCTATTTCCACAACGCGGCTGGGGGTTTCGAGGATCCCCCCGTCGACGAGGTGGACCGTCGGCTGCCCGAAGCGGTACCGCTTGAGCAGCTTCTTCGCCTTGACGAGCTCACTGTCGACCGAGGCCCCCTTGAGGGCGAGGATGCGCCCTTCGGGACCGATGACCTCGTGCGTCCATTCGACGAGGGTGGCCATCGCCTTGACGGCCCGCGCGGTGACGACGGTGAACATCTCCTCATCGACGAGGTCCTCGACCCGAGCCCTGACGATGCGGACGTTCTCAAGGCCGAGGTCGTCGACGACCATCGTCAGCCAGTCGACGCGACGCTCCATCGGCTCGATGAGCACGACGGTCGCCTCAGGTCGCATGAGGGCGATCGGAATCCCCGGCAGACCGGCCCCGCTGCCGACGTCACCGACGACGTCGTCATCGCCGACGAACTCGGCGACCACCGCGCAGTTGAGGATGTGCCGCGACCACAGCCTGTCGAGTTCACGCGGGCCGATGAGGCCCCACTCGATCCCGGTAGTCGCCAAGTGCTCGACATAGCGCTGGGCGAGGGGGAACGCCTCACCGAAGTACTCCTCGGTTCCGGCCGGCGGAACCTCGACCTCCGTCAGGTCAGTCATCAGCGGGACGGACGACGACATGACGTCCGTCGCCCTCGCCTTCCGACTCGGACACGAGTCCGGCCTTCGCCACCTGATCGTGGATGATCTTGCGTTCGAAGCTGTTCATCGCCTTGAACGCGAACTCCTCGCCGCTCTCCTTGACTTCGGCGATGGCGTCCTCAGCCTTGCGGATGAGTTCGTCGCGCCGGCTCGAGCGGTAGCCGTCGATGTCGAGCATAAGCCAGGACCGCTGGCCCGTGCTCGTCTGCACGGCGAGACGGACGAGCTCCTGCAGCGCACCGAGGGTCTTGCCGTCACGGCCGACGAGCGTGCGCAGGTTCGAGTCGTCCTCGTCCTCGCAGACGATGGACAGCTGCGCCCGGCCGTCGGCGACGTCGATGTCGATGTCGCCGTCGATGTCGGCGATGTCCATGAGCTCTTCGAGATAATCCGCCGCGATCTCGCCCTCTTCCTCGAGGAGCTCGGCACGGGTCGGCTTCGCAGCCTTGTCGTCGATGGCTTCTTCTGACATGTCCTACCTCAGCGCTTCTTGTTCTTCTTGCGGTTCTTGCTCACGGGCTGCTGACGCTGACCGGTCGGCTTCGGTGCCTCGACGGTGGTCTGCGCAGACCCCTTGATCTCTGCCGACGGAACGGTCTTGCCCTTGCGCGCCTTGCGCTCGAGCATCTCCTTCTCGGCCTTCGACCCGGGTGCCGGCATGTTCCTGATGACCATGTGCTGCTGGACCATCGTCCAGGTGTTCGACACGAGCCAGTAGAAGAGGACGCCGAGCGGGAAGTAGATTCCGCCGACGCCGAAGACGACGGGCATGATGTAGAGGAGCATCTTCTGCGACTGCATCATCGGGTTGGCCATCGCGGCCTCCGACATGTTCTTCGCCATCATCTGCTTCTGCGTGATGAACATCGTCGCAGCCATGATGATGATGAGGACCGCGGTGAGCACCTTGACGGTGATGCCCGGATCCATGAACGTCGCCGAGAGGGAGACGCCGAAGACCGAGGACTCCTCGGCCTGCTGGGCGAGCTCCTGGGTGAGGCCGCCGATCGCGTCGATCTTGCCCTCAGCCACGTTCTGCATGTTGTGGATGACGCGGAAGAGCGAGAAGAAGATCGGCATCTGCACGAGGAGAGGCAGACACGACGCCCACGGGCTCGTCTTGTTGTCGCGGAACAGGGCCATCTGCTCCTCGGCCATCGCCTGGCGCGAGTACTGGTCCTTCTTGCCCTTGTACTTCGCCTGCAGACGCTGGATCTCAGGCTGGAGGAGCTGCATCTTCCGCTGGGCCCGGATCTGGTAGACGAAGAGCGGAATGAGCAGTGCGCGGATGACGACGGTCAGACCCGCGATCGAGAGCACCCAGGTCCAGCCGTTGGCTGCGGGCAGACCGAGTGCGGTAAAGATGTCATGGAAGATCGCAAGGATCCAAGCCACTACCCACTGCAGGGGGTAGAGCAAGCTGTCGATCCAGTCCATTCAGTTCTCCTCGTTGCAACGATCCATCACGATCGTTCATTGTGCCATTGTTGTCAGTCGGTCGCGACACGGGTGCGGACGCGGATCTCTCGGCTCGTATCAGGCCCTCACGGACGCTCGCCCCGCATGCCGGCATCAGCGTCATGGAGCATCTGGGACCGGGCTTCGCGGGCTGAGCCGGGAACATGGTCCACCCCGCCGTGGGAGAACGGATTGCACCTCAGCACTCGCCACCCAGTTAACACCATTCCCTTGAGAACTCCGTGTATCTCGAAGGCCTCGAGGCCGTACATCGAGCAGCTGGGATAGTACCGGCAGACCTGTCCGTAGAGCGGAGAGACGACCACCCGATACGCGCGGATGAACCACACGAAGGGCATCCTCGGTGCGATGCGGACGAACCACCACAGCCCCGGCCAGAATCCGGCCGGACGCTCGGGCACCTCGGATTCATGTCTGAGGTCGTGTTCGGCGTCCACGGTTCTGCTTCTTCCGGGCCTTCCCGATGAGGTCGTCCACCTCGGTGGCCAGCTGGGAGTACTCCGCCTCCGCGGCGTTCGGCAGCGCCCTGACCACGAACAGGCTCCCCGTGCCGAATTCGTCCAGCCGGGGCCGGACGATCTCCCGCAGCCGGCGTTTGACCCGGTTGCGCGTGACCGCGTTGCCCACGGCCTTGGATACGATGAAACCCACGCGCGCGGCGTGGGAATCATCAACGTCTCTCAGGCTGTGCGCCATGAGGTGGTCCGAGCGCACGCGGACACCGGCTCTGAAGACTCGTCTGAAGTCGTCGCCGTGCCGGAGGCGGTGCGCATCCGGAATCACATTCAGGCCGAGACTTCGGAACGTCCCTTGCGACGACGCGAAGCCAGGATGGCGCGGCCCGCGCGGGTGCGCATACGCAGACGGAAGCCGTGCTTCTTGGCGCGCTTGCGGTTGTTGGGCTGGAATGTACGCTTGCTCACTTGAGGTCTCCGATTTCTAGATCGCGGATGAACGCCTGAAGCGTTCTCACAAAAAACGGCGGTGCGAGTCTCGACCGCCGAGCACTCCTGTGCATGAGAGCTATACAGAGAATCGGATGCAGCCCGGTACACAGGACACTCCATCTTAGCCAAGGCGCTCAGGCCCGGTCAAACCGCTCAGAGATGTTCCCCGTCACGGTGCCCGGCCGTCGACTCCCATTCACCTCCGCGTCGACTCCCGTCTTCCACAAGTCACAATCATGTAGTTTTCCACACGCTTATCCACCCGTGTGGAGTATCGCCCGGCCGACTCGTCACTCCTCCACAAACTGTGGAAAACTGTGTGGAAGTCATGCACAGGTGTGGACCGTGCGACGAAGACGATCGACAGAAGAGAGGATCGACGGTGTCGAATTCCAAGAACGAGCTCATCGGCCAATGGCAGACGGTGGTCTCTACCCTGGATCAGGACGCCGACCTCACCCGACATCAGAAGAGCTTCCTCTACCTCGCTCTCCCCAAGGCTCTCGTCGACAACGCCCTCGTCCTCCTCGCCGTCCGTGACGAGCATTCGCGCCGCACCATCGAGACCCGTCTCCTCGAGCCGCTGACCAGGGAGTTCTCCAAGGTCATCGGCTTCGACGTGACCTTCGGCTTCGTCGTCGACCCTGAACTCGACGTCCCGATCCGCTTCGACGAACTCATCGACGATGCGTCCGCAGAACCCTCCACCGCTGCCGAGACCACGGCCCCGACGGCATCCGACGCCGCACCCGCCCCGGCCCCCGCCTCGGCGACGGAGATCGACGAACCTGCTGTGGCTCCTCCTGCCGCCCCGGAGCCCTCCCCTGTGGGGAACAGCGCTCCCGCACCGTCCGCGGACACCGCCACCCGACCGGCCGATTCGCGCATCGAGGTCGAGATCGCCGAGGCGACGACCACCCCGACCCCGCCCGTCGACGTTCCCGGCGTCGCCCAGCTCAACCCCAAGTACACGTTCGACACCTTCGTCATCGGCGCGTCGAACCGTTTCGCCCATGCCGCGGCCTTCGCCGTCGCCGAAGCGCCGGCGAAGGCGTACAACCCTCTCTTCATCTACGGCGACTCGGGACTGGGCAAGACCCACCTCCTCCACGCGATCGGGTTCTACGCCACCCAGCTCTTCCCCGAGATCCGCGTCAAGTACGTCTCGAGCGAGGAGTTCGTCAACGACTTCATCAACACGATCGGCTCCTCTCGGACGTCGAACGCGCTGCGCCCGGCCTTCCAGCGCCGCTACCGCGAAGTCGACATCCTCATGATCGACGACATCCAGTTCCTCCAGGGCAAGGACGCCACCGTCGAGGAGTTCTTCCACACATTCAACGCCCTCCACAACGAGGCGAAGCAGGTCGTCATCACCTCCGACCAGCCGCCGAAGATGCTCAAGGGCTTCGAAGAGCGGCTGCGGTCCCGGTTCGAATGGGGTCTGCTCACCGACGTCCAGCCCCCGGACATGGAGACCCGCTTCGCGATTCTGCGCCGCAAGGCCGCCGGCGAGCACCTCGACGTTCCCGACGACGTCCTCGAGTACATCGCCTCCCGGGTCTCATCGAACATCCGCGAACTCGAGGGCGCCCTCATCCGCGTCACCGCCTTCGCCAACCTCAACGACCAGCAGGTCGACGTGTCGCTGGCCGAGACGGTCCTCAAGGACTTCATCACCCAGGACGACACCCCCGCGATCACCGCTGCCGACATCATGGGGCAGACCGCCGCCTACTTCAGCCTCACCCTCGACGACCTCTGCGGGACCTCGCGTTCGCGGACGCTGACGACGGCCCGGCAGATCGCGATGTACCTCTGCCGCGAACTCACCGACCTCTCCCTGCCGAAGATCGGGCAGGCCTTCGGCGGCCGCGACCACACGACAGTCATGCACGCGAACAAGAAGATTCGAACGCAGATGGCCGAGCGGCGGGCGGTCTACACCCAGGTCACCGAACTCACAAACCGCATCAAACAACAGCACCGCCTATAGAAGACGCTATGCACACCTGTGGATAACTCTGGGGACAATTCGACCACAGTGGGGATAACTCTGGGGACGGAGTCCTGCAGCCACGTGGACGGATGTGAACTACACGGCTGTGCTTACCCAGGCGTCCCCGAGCACCAGCCTGCGGTTGCACATCCGATCCACACCCCGACGACGGCAGAGATCCCAGGAGTGCTCTGCGTCCTGACCGTTTCGTCCACAGGTTCCACAGGTGCTGATACTTCTGCTGAATCAATCTCAGGTGACAGGAGGGCGACCGCCATCGTCTGCTGACGATGACGTCATGGGCTCCGCGCTGCTGAGCGAACGATCAGTTCGGTATTCGAACACGTCCCGGAAACCGGTTCTCGGATCCGAGATTCCCAGGCTTCCTCCGCGTGTCCTCCCCGTTCGTTCGGCCGTCCTCGGGTATCGCGGAATCGGTTAGGCTGTGTACAGTTTTCCGAGCACCGTCACGCCGAAGCCGAACGCACATCGGGTGATATCCCGAAGGAGTAAAGTGAACGACGAAGCAACCCCTCTCAAGTTCAAAGTCAATCGCGATGTCCTCGCCGACGCCGTGACCTGGGCGACCAAGACCCTCCCCAACCGCCCCTCTGCTCCCGTCCTCACCGGAATCCTCATCACCGCCGAGACCGGCGGGACCGTTCGCCTCGCCGTCTTCGACTACGAAGTCTCCTCGCGAGTCGAGATCTCCGCCGAGGTGGTCTCGCCCGGCACCGTGCTCGTCTCCGGCCGCCTCCTCGCCGACATCTCCAAGGCCCTGCCCAACCAGGAGGTCACCCTCGAGCAGATCGGCTCGAAGGTCGACGTGACGTGCGGATCCTCGCGCTTCTCCCTGATGACGATGCCCGTGGCCGAATACCCCTCGCTGCCGCAGGTGCCCGACGACTCCGGCACCGTCTCCGCCGGCGAATTCCAGAACGCCGTCTCCCAGGTGACGATCGCGACCTCGAAAGACGACACCCTGCCGATCCTCACGAGCGTGCGCGTCGAGATCGAGGGTGAGAAGGTGACGCTGCTCGCCACCGACCGCTACCGGCTGGCCGTCCGCGAATTCACGTGGAATCCCGGGCGCCCCGACGTCTCGGCGGTCGCTCTGCTGCGCGGTCGCACCCTCTCCGACGTCTCGAAGTCCCTCGGCGGTGACGTGACGATCGGTCTGAGCACCGATTCTGGCAAGGATCTCATCTCGTTCACCTCGGCGGGACGGGTGACGACCTCGCTGCTCGTCGAGGGCGAGTACCCCAAGGTCCGTTCGCTCTTCCCCGACTCCGTGCCGATCCACGCGATCGTCGAGACCGCAGTCCTCCGCGAAGCCGTCCGCCGTGTCTCCCTCGTCGCCGAGCGCAACACCCCGCTGCGCTTCGAGGTCACCGACGGCCTGCTCACCCTCCACGCCGGCACCGGTGACGACGCGCAGGCGTCTGAGGCCGTCGAAGCCGTCCTCGAGGGAGAGCCGATCACCGTCGGCTTCAACCCGCACTACATCGCCGAGGGCCTCGCCGCCATCGAGAACCCGTACGTGAACTTCTCCTTCACCCAGCCGATGAAGCCCGTCATCATCTCCGGGCAGAAGGACCTCGAGGCCTCGGCCGACGAGTCGTATCGCTACCTGCTCATGCCCACGCGCATCTGAATGTGGATATCCCGACTCTCGCTGCGTGGCTTCCGGTCGTACCCTGAGCTCGATCTCGAGTTCGCGCCCGGGGTGACGACCTTCGTCGCCGACAACGGTACCGGCAAGACGAACGTCGTCGAGGCGGTCGGGTACCTCGCGCACCTGCGCTCGCATCGTGTGGCCTTCGACGCCCCGCTCGTCAATGAGGGCGCGAGCACGGCGACGGTCTCCGCGCTCGTCAACCGCGGGCAGCGGCATGCAACGGTCGAGGTCTCCATCCAGTCCAAGGGTGCGAACCGGGCACGGGTCAACCGGTCCCCGGTGCGGATCAGGGAGATCCTCGGGCTCGTCTCCGCCGTCGTCTTCGCCCCCGAGGACCTCAGCCTCGTCCGCGGGGAGCCGGCGGAGCGGCGTTCGTGGATCGACACCCTCGTCGTCGCCCGCAATCCCCGCTTCGCCTCGGTGATCACGGACTTCGATCGGGCCCTCAAACAGCGCAACGCCCTGCTCAAGCGGCTGCGCGAGGACCGCGATCCCGGACTCGAGGCGACCCTCGACATCTGGAACATGGCCTACGCCGACTCCGCCGCCGAACTCGTCTTCGGTCGTCAGCGGGTGCTCGCCGACATCGTCGCCCCGCTGCAGGAGAACTTCGCGTACATCGCCGCCGATGCCCGACTCGAACGGCAGGGAGTCACGGTCGCCTACGATTCGCGCATCGACTACTCGCAGGTCGCCTCGGCCGCCGAGGCGAAGGAGCTCCTCCTCGCCGCCCTGGAGAGGAGACGGACGACGGAGATCGAACGCGGACTCACTCTCCACGGACCCGGCCGCGACGACATCACCCTGATGATCGGCTCCCACCCGGCGAAGGGCTACGCCTCCCACGGGGAGACGTGGTCGCTCGCGCTCGCCATGCAGCTCGCCGGCTGGGACCTGCTCAGCGCCGACGCCGGAACGCCTGCCGAACAGCCGATCCTCGTCCTCGACGACGTCTTCGCCGAACTCGACACCGGTCGGCGCAGCCGGCTGGCCTCGCGGATCACCGAGGCCGAACAGGTCCTCGTCACCGCGGCCGTCGATGCGGACCTGCCGGACGGCCTCGGCGGTGAGCGCATCGGCCAGGCGGCCCTCCTCGGCGCGGGAGCCCAGCGATGACGGGAGGCCGGGCATGAGCGGGATCGAGCGGGATCCCTCGACCCCTGTCGCCGCCCTCGAAGCCCTCGACCGGGTGCGCCGGATGGAGGTCACCGAGGCGCGGTTCATCCGGGGGCGCCGCCGCTCCCGCGTCCGCACGGACGTCACCTACACCTCGGCGGGCAAGGACAGGCGGGACCCGACGTCGATCTCCTCGGTCCTCGGCGGCTTCATCGCCACCCAGGGATGGTCGTCGTCGATCGACATCGGCAAGGTCCTCGGCCGCTGGTCCGACCTCGTCGGCGAACAGGTCGCCCGGCACGCCACTCCCGTCGACTTCTCCCCGCCGCTGCTCGTCATCGCCGCGGACTCGACGACGTGGGCGACGCAGCTCCGTGTCCTGCGCCCGACGATCCTCCGTGCCCTCGAGGCGGGACTCGGGTCCGCGACGATCACCGAGCTCGAGATCCGGGGGCCGCAGGGACGCAGCTTCAAGAAGGGCCGGCGCAGCGTGCGCGGGCGAGGTCCGCGGGACACCTTCGGGTGAGCTCGGACGCTGCCGACGACCCCCGAACCCGGAAATCCACAGAAAGCCACCAGCGGCCATAGCCGGGTCCCATCGTGTCCGGGGGTACGTCAGCCGGTCGGAAAAAGCGGGAGAGGACGTTTCTGGGCCGCTTGCGGGCATTTCTGTCCGCCGCGCGGTAGAATGGACAGCTGATAGCGTTCATTTGCACGAGGAGTCACATGACGACCGAGGAACAGTCCCACTACGATGCCGGGGATATCACGGTACTTGAAGGTCTCGAGGCAGTCCGCAAACGTCCAGGCATGTACATCGGGTCGACCTCGGAGCGTGGTCTCCACCACCTCGTGCAGGAGATCGTCGACAACTCCGTCGACGAGGCGATGGCCGGGTACGCCGATGACATCGATGTGACGATCCTCGCCGACGGCGGCGTGCGCGTGGCCGACAACGGACGCGGAATGCCCGTGGCGATGCACCCGACCGAGCACAAGCCCACCGTCGAGGTCATCCTCACCATCCTCCATGCCGGCGGCAAGTTCGGCGGCGGCGGCTACGCCGTGGCCGGCGGTCTCCACGGCGTCGGTTCGACCGTCGTCAACGCGCTCTCCGAGCGCCTCGACGTCGAGGTCATGCGCGACGGCTACCACTGGACGATGGACTTCCGCCGGGGCGTGCCCACCGGTGAACTCCAGCGCGGAGAGCCGACGGAGGCGACCGGGACGATCGTGACGTTCTGGCCCGATGCCGAGATCTTCGAGACGACCGACTTCTCGTACGAGTACCTGCGCGCCCGCTTCCAGCAGATGGCGTTCCTCAACAAGGGCCTGAAGATCCGGCTCATCGACGAACGCCACGTCCAGGTCGACGACGACAACGTCCAGATCGACGAGGACGAAGAAGCCGAGGCGAAGCCGCGCGAGGCGACGTACCTCTACGAGCACGGGCTCCTCGACTACGTCCAGTACCTCAACTCGGCGAAGAAGGTCGACCTCATCAACCCCGACATCATCGTCTTCGAAGCCGAGGAGGCCGGGCAGACGCTGTCGCTGGAGATCGCGATGCAGTGGACGACGGCGTACAGCGAGTCCGTCCACACCTACGCCAACGTCATCAACACGCATGAGGGCGGCACCCATGAGGAGGGCTTCCGCACGGCCCTGACCTCGCTGGTCAACGCCTATGCCCGCGAGCAGAAGCTGCTGCGGGAGAAGGACCCGAACCTCACCGGCGACGACATCCGCGAGGGCCTGACCGCCGTCATCTCCGTCAAGGTCGGCGACCCCCAGTTCGAGGGCCAGACGAAGACGAAGCTCGGCAACTCCGAGGTCAAGGGCTTCGTCCAGCGCGTCGTCCGCGATGAGCTCGGCCACTGGTTCGAGTCGAACCCCGCCCAGGCCAAGGACGTCGTCCGCAAGGCGCTGCAGGCCTCGCAGGCCAGGCTCGCCGCGCGGAAGGCCCGCGAGGCGACCCGTCGCAAGGGCCTGCTCGAGACCTCCGGCATGCCCGGCAAGCTCAAGGACTGCCAGTCCAAGGACCCGGACATCTCCGAGGTCTTCATCGTCGAGGGCGACTCGGCCGGCGGGTCCGCCGTGCAGGGCCGCAACCCCTTCACGCAGGCGATCCTGCCGCTGCGCGGCAAGATCCTCAACGTCGAGAAGGCCCGCCTCGATCGGGCCCTGGGCAACAACGAGGTCCAGGCGATGATCACCGCCTTCGGTACCGGCATCGGCGAGGAGTTCGACCTCGAGAAGCTGCGCTACCACAAGATCATCCTCATGGCCGACGCCGACGTCGACGGCCAGCACATCACGACGCTGCTGCTCACGCTCATCTTCCGGTACATGAAGCCGCTCATCGAGCACGGATACGTCTACCTCGCGATGCCGCCGCTGTACAAGATCAAGTGGTCGAACGCGCACTACCAGTTCGCCTACACCGACAGGGAGCGCGATGCGCTCCTCACCGCCGGCAAGGCCGAGGGCAAGCGCCTGCCCAAGGAGCAGGCGATCCAGCGCTACAAGGGTCTGGGCGAGATGAACTACGAGGAGCTGTGGGAGACGACGATGGATCCCGACACCCGCCTGCTCAAGCAGGTCACCCTCGACGACGCGATCGTCGCCGACGAGATCTTCACCGTCCTCATGGGCGACGACGTCGACTCGCGTCGCCGCTTCATCCAGGAGAACGCGAAGGACGTCCGCTTCCTCGACATCTGAGCACGACCTCGCCGAGGTGGCCCCACCTCGGCGAGGGATCCGCTGCGCATTCCATCCGCCGCCGTTCGCGTCCGCAGAGATGACGCCAGAAGAACGGTTCGAACACAAGGGAAGAGCCCACATTGGCTGACGAATTCGAAACACCGACCGAGATCAACCGGGTCGAACAGGTCGATCTCAACCTCGAGATGCAGAGGTCGTACCTCGACTACGCGATGAGCGTCATCGTCGGGCGCGCACTGCCCGACGTCAGCGACGGCCTCAAGCCCGTCCACCGCCGCGTCCTCTACGCGATGTACGACGGCGGGTACCGTCCCGACCGGAACTTCTCGAAGTGCGCCCGCGTCGTCGGCGACGTCATGGGTCAGTACCACCCGCACGGCGACTCGGCGATCTACGACGCCCTCGTCCGCCTCGTCCAGCCGTGGACGATGCGCTACCCGCTCATCGCCGGCCAGGGCAACTTCGGCTCGCCCGGCGACGACGGTGCCGCGGCGCCCCGGTACACGGAGTGCAAGCTCGCTCCGCTGGCGATGGAGATGGTCCGCGACATCGACGAGGACACCGTCGACTTCCAGCCCAACTACGACGGCCGCAGCCTCGAACCGGTCGTCCTGCCCTCGCGGTTCCCGAACCTGCTCGCCAACGGTTCGGCCGGCATCGCCGTGGGCATGGCGACGAACATCCCGCCGCACAACCTCCGCGAACTCGCCGCCGGCGCTCAGTGGCTGCTCTCCCACCCCGAGGCGACGAAGGAAGAGGCGCTCGAAGCCCTCCTCGGCATCGTCAAAGGCCCCGACTTCCCGCTCGGCGCCACAATCCTCGGCCACAAGGGCATCGAGGACGCCTACCGGACCGGTCGCGGTTCGATCACCCAGCGCGCCGTCGTCGAGGTCGAGGAGATCCAGGGTCGGACCTGCCTCGTCGTCACCGAGCTGCCCTACATGGTCAACCCGGATACCCTCGCCGCGAAGATCGCCTCCTACGTCAAGGACGGCAAGGTCGCCGGCATCGCCGACCTCCGCGACGAGTCCTCGGGCCGCACGGGTCAGCGGCTGGTCATCGTGCTCAAGCGCGACGCCGTGGCCAAGGTCGTGCTCAACAACCTCTACAAGCACACCTCGCTGCAGGAGAACTTCTCCGCGAACATGCTCGCGCTCGTCGACAACGTGCCGCGCACCCTCTCCCTCGACTCGTTCCTGCGCCTGTGGGTCAAGCACCAGATCGAGGTCATCGTGCGCCGGACGAAGTTCCGTCTGCGCAAGGCCGAGGAGCGCGCCCACATCCTCCGCGGCTACCTCAAGGCCCTTGACGCCCTCGACGAGGTCATCGCCCTCATCCGCCGCTCCCCGTCCTCGGACGAGGCGCGGGCGGGACTGATGGAGCTCCTCGAGGTCGACGAACTCCAGGCCAACGCCATCCTCGATCTCCAGCTGCGCCGCCTCGCGGCCCTCGAGCGGCTGAAGATCCAGGAGGAGTCGGAGAAGATCGAAGCCCTCATCGCCGAGTACAACCTCATCCTCGAGACCCCCGCCCGGCAGCGGGAGATCGTCTCCGAGGAGCTCGACGAGGTCGTCGAACGCTACGGCGACGACCGGCGGACGAAGATCCTCGCCGGCTTCGATGGGGACGTGTCGATGGAGGACCTCATCCCCGAGGAGGAGGTCGTCGTCACGATCACCCGCGGCGGGTACGCCAAGCGGACCCAGTCGACGCTCTACCGCGCGCAGCACCGCGGCGGCAAGGGCATCAAGGGCGCCCAGCTGCGCGGCGACGACGTCGTCGAGCAGTTCTTCGTCACTTCGACGCACAACTGGCTCCTCTTCTTCACCAACACCGGACGCGTCTACCGGGCCAAGGCCTATGAGATCCCTGAGGGTTCCCGGGACGCGAAGGGACAGCATGTTGCGAATCTCCTGGCACTTCAGCCGGGTGAGACGATCGCGAAGGTGCTCTCGATCCGCGACTACGACGAGGCGGAATTCCTCATCCTCGCGACCAAGTCCGGAGTCGTGAAGAAGACCCGCCTGAGCGAGTACGACTCGAACCGCACCGGCGGCGTCATCGCCATCAACCTCCGCGAGTACAAGGGCGAGCCGGACGAACTCGTCTCCGCCCGCATCGTCTCCTCCGAGGACCACCTGCTCCTCATCTCGCGCAAGGGGATGTCGATCCGCTTCGCTGCCGATGACGATTCGATCCGTCCCCTCGGCCGCGTCACCGGCGGTGTCACGGGCATGAAGTTCAAGGACGACGACGAACTGCTCACCATGGACGTCGTTCAGCCGGGCACGTACGTCTTCGTCGTCACCGAGGGCGGCTACGCCAAGCGCACCCCGGTCGATGAGTACCGTGTGCAGGGCCGCGGCGGCCTCGGCATCCGAGTTGCGAAGATCACCGAACAGCGCGGAGACTTGGTGGGCGGCCTCATCGTCGACGAGGGTGAAGAGGTCCTCGTCGTCATGGAGCGCGGTAAGGTGGTGCGGTCGAACATCGACGAGGTTCCTGCGAAGGGACGCAACACCATGGGTGTGGTGTTCGCGAAGCCGGGAAAGAATGACCGTATCATCGCAGTAACCCGTGGACCCGAGACCGCGGTGGAAGACGAAGACGAAGCCGAGGCAGTCGAAGCTGAGGTCGTGGCACCGGAGGCGGAGACGCCTGAGGCCGTCGAGACCGAGACCGGCAGCGAGGATGTGGAAGAGTGAGCGACAACAAGCAGACAGGACCCGGCAAGATCATCAGGACGTCGAGCGGATCGACCCGCCTGACCGCCGGCTCCTCGAAGACCGACTCCTCGTCCGGCTCCTCAGGCTCTGCGGGCGCCGGCAACCGCTCGGGGGGATCCAAGCCCGCCGCTGCCCCGAAGACGGGCACGACGTCCACTCCCGCCTCGGCGAAGGGATCGCGGACCGACGACAAGTCGACCGTCGTCGCCCCTCCTGCCCCGAAGGCCTCACCGAAGCCCGGACGGGCCCCCTCCACGGGCTCCGGTCCTGCCACGGCCGCGGCGTCGACCGCCTCGGCGGAGACCTCAGCGGCAGGCCAGGGCACCGGCAGCGGTCCGGCCACCTCGGTGATGGGCAACGTCGCGAACACGGTCCGGGCGAGCTCCGGGGGCGTGAAGATGGGCGTGAAGAACATGGTCGACAACGGGAAGGGAAAGAAGAAGAAGGGTCCCCGGACCGTTCGCCTCACCGTTGCCGCCGTCGACCCGTGGTCGGTCATGAAGATGTCGTTCCTCATGTCCGTGGCCATCGGCATCGCCACAATCGTCGCCTTCGTCGTCCTCTGGGTCGTCCTCCAGGCCACCGGAGTGATGAGCGGACTCGAGGCCACGATGACAGAACTCGCCGGTGCGGAGTCCGCTGAGCGCCTCATCGGCATCTTCGGCTTCGGTCGGGTCGTCGCTGCCGGCTTCATCATCGCGATCATCAACATCGTGCTCATGACGGCGCTGTCGACCCTGGCTGCGTTCATCTACAACATCGGCTCTCTCATCGCCGGCGGGTTCCACCTCACCCTCACCGACGACTGACGAAGTGTCCGTCCCCGGACGGAATCGACGCGGATCCGCGGGCTGTGAGGCGTGTCACGGCTCGCGGATTTGTGCAGGGGATGACCGGTTCGGTATATTTTTACTTCGGGTTCACCCCGAAAGGGCCTATAGCTCAGGCGGTTAGAGCGCTTCGCTGATAACGAAGAGGTCCCTGGTTCAAGTCCAGGTAGGCCCACTTCCTTTCGAGGAGGATCATGAAGAAGTGGATTCTCTCCGGGCTCACGCTCGTGGGGCTGGGAGTGTTCTTCCGGTGGCGGCACACGAATCAGCGTGCCCAAGCCGAGTGGTCAAAGCACACCGATTCGGTGTAGGGTGATTACCCACCTGGGGGTATGGCGCAATTGGTAGCGCATCTGCTTTGCAAGCAGAGGGTTAGGGGTTCGAGTCCCCTTACCTCCACCCAAAGTGTCTTACGGGAACACGCGACATGCGTAGGCGTGTCGTGTTCCTGTAAGGGTTCCTCGCCTCCGTCGTCGCTGTGCTTACTTGCTTCGCGGATGATGGTGGCGAACGGCTCGGCCAGTCGTGGGCTGAGTTGTTCGTCGTCGGTGATGTCGAGCCGGGTGTAGAACCCCTGATTCGCCAAGCGGCGGTCGGCGTCGCCGGATCGGGCGTAAGCATGGTGCGCATCGGTGAGCAGCCGCAGACTGTCGTGCAGGAACGCGCGTCCTCCGGTGTGGTGCTCGTCGTGCTCCGCAAGACGCCGGTTCACGTCAGCGAGGCCCGCGCGGATGCGGTCTTGGTGCCGTTTCAGGGTGGGCAGGTCGATGGCGTCGGCGAAGTGCGCCGCGAGCAGCTTGTCGCTCTCTGATTCGAGCTTGGCGCGGTTCGCCATGAGGTCGGCTATCTCTTGGTCACGCCCCGCCATGCGTGCATCGAACGCCGCATCCACCTTCGCAGCGAGGTCACGGTAGGTCTGGTCGCTGATCGTGATGGATGCGTAGGAGTCCGCCACGAGCCGTTCCGCGACCGCGACGGGCACCGCCCGCCTCGTGCAGGTCGTCTTCTTCGCGGCGCGGCCGGAGCAGACGAAGTAGGCGTAGGTCGTGCCGCGTGGGTTGGTGGCGAAGTCGAGCAGCATCCTCGATCCGCAGGTGCCGCAATGCAGCAACCCTTTGAGGTGGTGCGCGTGCTGCACATGCCTCGTCATCTTCGCCGTGCGTGCCCGCAGGAGCGACTGCACCTGATCGAACAGGGCGGGGTCGATGAGTGGTTCGTGCGCGCCGGGATACAGGGCACCCTTGTACCGGATCACCCCGGCGTAGTAGGGGTTCGTGAGCAGCTTGTAGAGCGTGTTCTTCCCGAGCGGCTTCGACGGGCGCTTCGGCGTCGGCACGGTGAGTAGGCCGCGCGCGGTGAGGTCGCGCAGCAGCCCGGAGACCGAGGTCTCGCCGGTCGCGTATTGCTGGAACGCCCACCGGATCAGGGGTGCGCGTTCGGGATCGACTTCCACCGTCCTGACTTCCCGGCCTTGCTCGTCGGTCGTGCGGACGTTGAGGTAGCCGATGGGTGCGCGCATGGGGGTGCCGCCTTGGGCGACTTTCTGCGTGAGTCCTTTGGTGACTTCGGTGGCGAGGTTGCGGCTGTAGAACTCCGCAATCGAGGACATGATGCCGTGCACGAGCATCCCCGACGGGGTTTGGTCGATGGACTCGGTAGCCGACACCAACGTCACCCCGGCGCTGATGAGAGCTTCGTGAATCTTCACGTCATCGGCGCGGTTACGGGCGAGCCGGTCGAGCTTGTGGACGAGACAGAACTGCACGCGCGTGGCGGCGATGAACGCCAGCATCTCTTGCAGGCCGTCGCGATCCGCCGACCGCGCGGACTCTCCGGCGTCGATGAACTCGCGCACGACCCTTGCGCCCAGCTCGTCAGCCTTGCGCTGGTTGGCCTCACGCTGGGCGGGGATCGAGAAGCCTTCGTCGGTGCCGCCGCGCTCCGCTTGCTCACGGGTCGAGACGCGCAGGTAGGACACAGCCAGCAGCACCGGCATGTCGTCGGTGACGCCTGGCGACGCGGGGGTGAGGGTGGGAGCAGTGGTGGTGCTCATGCGATGCTCCGTTCGTTCGATTGCTCGGGTTCTACTTTGCCTCGTGCGTCTGACACCGGGCCGAGGGAATCGGCGGCCAGCTCGTCGGGTGGTGGGAGGTCGTAGGGGTCGGGTTCTCCGGCGCGGTGTGCGTCGTAGCGGGCCTGGGTCATGTTCAGCACCCACTCCACCAGCCGCCGCATGTCAGGCTCCGCCCGTCGCGTGACCCGCAACCGCAACTGCGGATCGTTGCTGCCCGTGCCTGGCCCGAGCGCACCCGTGCCTTGCATCGCGCGCCGCGGACGCTGGTCGATGGGTCGGTGCGGGTCACTCATCTCTCTAACTCACGCTGTGGCAGATACTCCAGTAGATGACCACCGTATCACAGATATGGCGTAGCGGCCATTGCATGAGATCGGGTAAGATCGGATGCATGGTTGAGGACTTGGAGAGCGTGCCGCTGCTGGTCGCGGCGGACTTGCCTGCGGGCTGGCAGATGCCCGACCCCTCGCTCATCGACCCGGGCCACGACAGCACCCAGATCGACCAGGCGTTGCGCTATGAACAGTGGGTCGATCCCGCGCCGGGGCTGGATCGCAAGCTCCGATCCGGCCACAACAACAACGACTCCGGGCGCTGGTTCCTGATCCAGCACACCGAGTCGAACACGCGCGTGCTGCTGCGGCTGCAACGCCAATACCTGCTGGGTGAGGAACCCAAGGGGGAGGTGCGGATCACCGGGATCGTGCACCTGCCCGAGTGGGCCGGTGACTCGGTGGCAAGCCCGATGCTGCGCAATCTCCCTACGTCGCGGATCGAGGCGGCGATCAACCGCCGCCAGTTCGCCGTGACCGGGCAGAGCCGCTTCGAGGGCGGCACCATGACCATGCCGTCGGGCCGCGTCCTGCGCTCGGCGGATGTGATGAAGCCGTTGGGGAACCCGAAGCGCACCCCGGACTTCTACGAGGTCGTCGCCCTCCAACACGCCCGCCTCGTAGACGATGGCGAACCGAACCCGACCGCGCGCATGGCCGAAATCAGCCGCGTGCCCTTGTCCACCGCGCAGGGCTGGGTCGCCCGCGCCCGCCGCAAAGGACTCCTCCCACCCGGCAGGCGAGGCCGCGCCGGATAAGACTTCCGATGTCGGCCTGACTTCCAGTTATCACCAGGTCAGCGGGTCGAGTCTGAGGTAGAAGTCCAGGCGTTCGGGGTCGAGGGTGATGCCGTACTGGGAGGCGAAGTCGTGATCCGCTTGGCGGGCGGTGTCCTCGTCGGGCCAGGTCTCGCGGGCGTTCGCCAGCAGCAGCGCGATGTCGGCGTAGGGATCAGCATGCCCAAGACGCCCGAGGTCGATGATCCCGGCGACGAGCGAGGTATCGGAGTTGATGAGGATGTTGGGGAGGCAGAAGTCTCCGTGGCAGACCACCGTATCGGCGGCTTCCTGTTCTCGACGCAACGGGAGGTCGCGTTCCAGGCCGTCGAGGATCACCGTGGGCGGGGTGTTGATGAGGTGCTGGGGAAGGAACTCGGCATGGACGCGGTTCTCGGCGACTGTCGCACGAGCCAGGCCCATCATCTCGTCCAGTGTCCTGCTGAACGGGCATGTGCTCGCAGGCAGGCTGTGCAGTCGATGCAGGGTGTCGGTGATCGACGGCCATGCCTGCGCGAGCTGGGCTGGGTTGAGCCGGTCAGCCGGGACGCCCGCGACTGCGCTGGTGATGAGGGCGGCGCTGTGCTCGGTGGCGCGCCAGTCGAGCACCCTGGGGCCGGGGATTCCGGTGCCCGAAAGCCACTCAATCCGATCGCGCTCAGCCTCTAGCGTGCTCACGGCGGCAGCGGAGACCACTTTGGCGAACCGGCCCCCGGAGCTGTGCCGCAGCATGGTCGCGCCGGACTCACCATCCGTGACGGGCGACCACGCCGAGCCATCGGGGAGTAGTCCGGTCAGTGGGACCGAGGGAGACGACATGCCTTCCATCATCTCGCGCCCAGCCGAGTGGACGCGAGTGAACTGCCCGCACGGCGCTGCATCACGACCGCCCTATCTACCCTGACTGACACCGCACCGCTGCCCTTTCGCTCAACCCCTCCGAGCGCGTTCGCTCCGGATGCCGCCGCGCATCCGCCTTGTCGTCTGCTCCCAGCTTCACCTCGGTTCTCTCCCCTGTTCTTCTGAATGAACGTATGCTAACTTCGGTAGTGGCAGATACGCCAGTTTAGGCAGGGGGTGAGTCGGATGCATGGTGGCGTGATCCCGTTCCGGGGAACCGGGGCTGACGCGCTGCGCTATGTCGAGGCCGACCGTTCCCGTGCTGACGACTACTACCTGGGCGCGGAGGCGACCGTGGCGCAGTTCGCCGCACTCGACGCCAGCGGCATGGTGACTGCCGAGGGGAGTCTTGGCCCGGCCGCGTATGCCGCGTGGGTGGATTGGACGAACCCGCTGACCGGGGAACAGATGGGCAGACCCCGCCGTGCGGGGTCGGATCGGCAGGCTTCGCCCCGGTTCATGGAGATGGTCATCAACGCCCCCAAGAGCTTGTCGATCGCTGCCGCCCTGCATCCCGAGGTGTCGGCGGCGCTGGACGTGGCGCAGCAGGACGCACTGAGCGAGATTCGCCGCTGGCTCGCGCAGCACTCGGTGACTCGTGTCGGGTCGCTCGGGGCGCAGGAGGTCGTACCGATTGAGAGCATGCAGGTCGTCGGCATCACGCACCGCACCAGCCGGGCAGGTGACCCGCACCGGCATATCCACATGCAGATCGGCACCCGCGTCTACGCGGCGGGCAAGTGGCGTGGCCTGGACACCGCCGCGCTGTTCCGGCAGCAGGGCGCGATCCGTGCCCTCGGTACCGCTGTGATCGCCGCCAGCCCTGAACTCGCGCAAGTGCTCGACCGGCATGGCCTGACTCTCGACCCCGTATCGGGTGAGGTGGTCGAGTTGGAGCCGTTCAACGCCGTCATGAGCAAGCGGGGCGAGCAGGTACACCGCAACCTCGACCGTCTCGAAGCCGAATGGAACGCCGCGCACCCCGGCGAGAGCATGGGGCCGGTGGTTGCTTCCCGGCTCAGGGCTGAGGCGTGGGCGTATCAACGCCGAGCGAAGAAGCCCACCACGCTCCGAGAAGAGGAAGCGTGGGTGTCGGAGTTACGCGAGGCGGGCTACGACCCCGAACACCTCACCCGCAAGCCGGCACCCGCGCCGCTGTTCACCGATGACCTGTCCGTGCAGCGGATCGCGTCAAGGGCATTGGATCGGTGCGCCGCCGCAGAATCGGCGTGGACTCGCCACACCGTGCAGGAGCACGCCACCGAGATCATCACCGAAGCAGGCGTGCGCGGCACCCCGGCAGAGTTGCGCGAACTGATCGCGGTGGCAACCACTCTGGCGCTTCAGGATTGCTTCTCGATCCTCCCGCCTGATGCGGCTGCGCCGGAGCATGTCGCGCACTTGACGAGTTTGCGGGTGGTGCAGGTCGAGACGGAGCTACGCGACCTTATCACCGCCCGAGCACAGGAACAGGAGCCGGAGCACGCTGACGTGCGCGAGCACTCGGCCACGCTCGGGCAGCGCCTTGATTCCGGTCAGCTCGATGCGGCCGCAGCGGTCGCATCGGCTGATCCGCTGGTGATCGTGGAGGGCGCCGCCGGTGCGGGCAAGACCACCATGCTCGCAACGGCGATCCGCGCCACCGAACAACACGGCGGCAGGGTGCGGGTGGTTGCGCCGACGAAGCGTGCCGCCGAGGTCGCGCACCAGGAACTCGGCGTGCCCGCCGAATCGGTCGCCGCCCTTGTTCACGCGCATGGGTGGCGCTGGAACGCTGACGGTGTATGGACTCGCCTCGCCATAGGCGACACCGACCCGGCGACTGGCGCGACCTATACAGGCCCACCACAAGCAGCACAGTTGCATCGTGGGGAGCGGATCGTCGTGGACGAAGCCGGGATGCTCGACCAAGACACAGCCCTCGCACTATTCACAGTCGCAGCCGAGACTGGCGCAACGCTCGCTCTCGTCGGGGATCGCGCCCAGTTGCCCGCCGTCGGGCGAGGCGGCGTGCTCGACATGGCCGCGCAACTGCGGGGTCGCACGTTCGATATGGCCGTGGTACACCGCTTCACCGACCCCGCCTATGCCGAGGTCACGGTGCAGATGCGCGACCGGCGCGATCCCGGCGAAGTGTTCGACCGGCTGCGCGAACTCGGGCTGATCCGGCTCCACACTGACGCCGACGAGCTGCGCGAACACCTCGCCACCAGCAGGCAAGACGGCGAAGCGGTCACGGTCGCATCGAACGAGGAAGCCGCACGGCAGAATGATCGCATCCGAGACGAACGCACCCGCGCGGGCGTCGTCGACGACACCACGACAACCGCGGGCAGCGACGGCCTGAACATCGGCCGCGGTGACCTGATCCAGACCCGCAAAAACCGCACCGACCTGGGCGTGGCGAACCGGCAACAGTGGATCGTGCAACACGTCGAGCAAGACGGTTCGCTCTGGGTACGCGACGCACACAGCGACCGCAAACGCGAACACTCGATCCACCTACCCGCTGAGTATGTGCGCGAGCACTCCCACTTGTCCTACGCCGCCACCGCTTACGGGGTGCAGGGGGTGACCGTGCCCGCATCGCATACCGTCCTCACCGAGAGCATGGGCGGCGCGGCCGTCTACGTCGGAATGACCCGAGGCCGAAACGAGAACACCCTGCACCTCGTCGCGGAGAGCATGGCCGACGCCTGCGCACAGTTCATCGAAGCAATGGAACGCGACCGCGCAGACCGAGGACTCGCAGAAGCCACCCAACGCGCAGCAGAAGCCGTGCGCGGCCTCGTCGCCGACGGCCCCGTGAAGCTCGTCAACGACGAAGTCGCCCGACTCATGGGTGACGCCGAGCGCGCCGAGCAGCAGGCGGCGCTGTGGCAGCAGGCCGCCGACGCGCTGACCGAGCTGCAAGCCAAGCAGCGCGACGAACGCGACCAGGCACGCCAGGCCGCCGAGACCGCAGCCCGTCAGCTCGGGCGTGTACGCACCGGCGTCGCTGCACCGTTGACCGAGCAGGCAGCGGCGGCGCTGAGCGAATGGCAGACCGCGAACAACGTGCAGCAGGCCGCCCGCGACCGCCTGAATACTGCCGAGAGGTTCGGTAAGCGCCGCGCTACCGCTGAATACCGCACCACGCAGGTTCTCGCTCAAGACGCCAAACGGCAACTGACGACCGCATGGGGTGCGCCGCCCCGGTGGAACGAGGGCAGGGCGTCCTGGGTCGAACGCGTCACCCGACCTCGGATCGACGCCGACCCGCGTGTCATCGAGGCAACCGAGCAGAACGAGGCCGCAGCGAAAGCGGTGCGCAAGGCGCTAGAATCCGCCCCGTGGCCGCGCATGCGCGTCTACGCTCGCATCTTCGGCCCCGAGGCCGTGGCGAAGAACCGGGCCGCCTACCTCGACGCCCGGCCCCGTGCCAACGCTGAGCGCCAGGCCCACGCTGCGGGAGAGGCCCGCGCCGAGGTCGAGACCCTTCGTGCCTTGTCCCCGGTTGAGGCGGTTCGGCGCATCGAGCAGGCCCGTGCCATCGAGCAGGCACAGCGCGAGGCGGCAGACCGTGCCCTGAATGAACGCCAACGACAGTTCGATCCTCGATCGCGCGCACACGACAGCGGCCCCAGCTACGGCGGACCATCCCTGGCCCGATGACGACAGCGTCAGGCGTCGGGAGTCAGAGGATCAAATCGGGTTCTCGACAGTTCCTCGTGAACGACCGCGATCAGTTCGCACTCTCCGTAGTCGCGCGCAGTTCCTCGGGTAGAAGGTCCTCATACTCCGTCCGCACGTACTGGAGGCCCTCGGTGATCGAGGGGTCGTGTTCGAGAGCGTTGGTCATGAACTCCAGCCGACGCTTGTTCTCGTCGATGACGTCCCGCCACCGACGGACATAGGCACGGACGAGAGGGCGTCCTTGCTCCTTCTGGGGGTCGAAGAACAGGCCGACCTCGAAGTCATCACCCTTGATGCGTCGCCGTACGAGGTCGTCGTAGTCGGTGACGACCAGAATGAGGTCCCAACTCGTCCGGTCGCCGGTGAAGGCCGCGGTGGACAGGATCGCATTCGCGTAATCCTCGACCTGATCGAGTTCCTTGCGTGAGGCTGTGATGCCAGGTGCTTTCAGCTCCACCACGAGGTGCCTGATCCGGTCATGCTCCTTGTTCTTGGCGGCAAGATGGAGGTCGGTCCGGCCTGTCTTTCCGTCCCAACGACGAACCGTCTCGATGTCCTTCGTGGGCAGGCCGTCGAGCTTGAGGTGATTGCGCAGGAGTTCTGTCAGGCTTCGCTCGGTGCTCATGAGGTGGTAGGACTCGCCGAAAACCCATAGTTCGTGTTCGAGCACCTTGTGAAGGTGGTCGCGCTCGCCAACTTTCCCAGAGTCATCTGGATCGAAGAGCAGATGCTCCAGTGCGACCAGGAACTTGTGCCGGCTCGCGACGACGTTGGCGGAACGGATGATTGCGGACAGCGTGGTCTCGCTGAGCAGCTTCGTGAGGGTGTCGCGGTCAGCATCGTTGAGGGCGACGACCTCATGCAGGATCGTTGTCAGCTTCCCCGGGTCGTGACGAATCGCGTCGCGAAGGAGTTCCAGCGTCAACTGCGCTTGCTTCTTGGTCTTGGAGATGTGAGGAACGAGTGTGCCGGAAACGACATCGAACACGGCACGCTCCGCGCGCTCGGTCTCGTTCGCTGGCTCACTCTTGTACGGGTACACCCCCGTTTCCTTCCAGTGCTCCACCTGTTCGCGACGCCGTTCGCGACGGCGCGCGTTGAAGTGATCGCGGATTGCCTCCCTTGCAGCCGTCCACAGTTCCCCAACGGCGTCGGGTGCCATATCGCCGAGCCCGAGTGCAGCGAGTTCATCGATGCCGAGCTTGTCCCATGTCACGTAAGCGGAGTAGGTGAACTGGTTCTCGAAGGCAGTGCCGGAGGTCTCGAACGGGAAGTGGTCTGCATCAGGACCGAAGGAGACGGCTCGATGCTTGCCCGAGCGCCACTCGATGATCCGCAGGACGGCTTCGTTCTCTCCGTTCTCTCCGAATGGAAGCGGCGATGTCGTATCATTGACCACTTCTTGCGATGGGTCGAGCGCGGAACCGTCGTAAGTGATCGTCAGCGACTGATCGTTGAGGAGGAGCGGCGCGAAGTGCGATCGCAGGGTCGGGAGCACGTCGTCTGCTTCGAGCGCGCTCAGCGACCGCTGTTCGTCGTTGTGCGCCGTGACGACTGTGCCGGTTGAGGCTGCGGTTGAAGGTGTGGCGTCCCAGCGGAACCGGTCGCGGTTGTTCCGGCTGCCGGTGATCGTGATCTGTTCGCGCTGGCCGATCGCGTTGTCGCTGATGCTGACCCAGCTCACGCGAGATCCGAGTGCGAAGGCGCGCAATCGTCCCTCGCCCAGCTTGCCGTGAAGATACCTCTTGCCGTTCTTGGACTTCTCGCTCAACGACTTCCAGGAGCCCCCGATGCGGCCGAACGTCGAGGCCACCTCGTCGGAGCTGATGCCGTGGCCGTCGTCTTCGACGCGCACCTGATTGATGGCGTCCATCGAGCTGCGTTCC
This sequence comes from Brevibacterium sp. LS14, assembly GCF_012027885.1. Classification (NCBI taxonomy): domain Bacteria; kingdom Bacillati; phylum Actinomycetota; class Actinomycetes; order Micrococcales; family Brevibacteriaceae; genus Brevibacterium; species Brevibacterium sp. LS14. Next base: position 28,188 of record NZ_SJXG01000030.1, on the reverse strand, counting down.
ATCGTCACGACGACGTTCGTCGCTTCAGCGTCGACGGCGTTCCAGATCAGCTCGATGATCGCGCGTACGGGGTCACCCTCGTGGGCGAGACGTGCGACGTGGTCGTCGCTTGCGGTGAGCACGAGGTCTTCCATGAGACAAGGTTACGGAAGAACACCGACAGTCACCCGTCTCCACGACACACTCAGCCGAGTTCTTCCGTGTAGACCGGAGTTTCCCCGAGTAGGATCGGATCAACCCGTTCATATCCGGTCGATCCCACCCTGGAGGACTTGAGTGCCTGAGCCTTGGCTGTCTGCTGACGACATCGCCGCCCACCTCGGGGTCACCAAAGACACCGTCTACACCTGGATCGCCGAGAAAGCCATGCCCGCCCACAAGATCGGGCGCTTCTGGAAGTTCCAAGCCAGCGAGATCGACGACTGGGTGAGGCGAGGTGGTGCTGCGGCACGCGATGACGCGGAGCCTGACTGAGCGGCACGGCCCCGGACCGGCAGGAATGTCGGAGGCCGGGCATATCCTGATCCACTGCCCAAAACCGGAAGGAGGCATCCCGTGACGGAAGCAACAACCGACGAGACGTTGACGCTCGCGACGCTGCGCGCGGGCCAGCGCCTCCGAGGGCTGGTGCCGGGCCAGACCGTCACGCTGATCGCCATCGACCCCATCGACGCGGGATTGTTCGAGGTGTTCTACCGTGACGATGCCGGTCGCAGCGGTGCCCGCGCGATTACCGATGCCGACGCGGCGCGGTTCGAGATCGCGGGCGACTTCGACTCTGCTCCGGCCTACGACGCAGACCCGGACGAGTTCCGGCTCGCGGCCGAGGCGCTGCGGATCAAGTACGCCGCACTGTATGACCCGATGGTCGCGGTCAACAGCTCCGACGTTGACCCGCTGCCGCACCAGATTCGGGCGGTCTATGAAGAGTTGCTGCCGCGCATCCCGCTGCGGTTCCTGCTCGCGGACGATCCCGGCGCGGGCAAGACGATCATGGCCGGCCTGTACCTGAAGGAACTGATCCTGCGCTCGGACTGCGAGCGCGCGATCATCGTCGCCCCCGGTGGTCTGGTTGAGCAGTGGCGTGAGGAGCTATCGCAGAAGTTCGATCTGCGCTTTGAGGTGTTCGGCCGCCAGATGGTCGATGACGCCCAGGGCCGCAACGTCTTCGCCGAGCACCCTCTCCTGATCGCCCGCATGGACCAACTCTCACGCAGCGAAGACCTGATCGAGCAGCTCGGCGAGGTCACCTGGGATGTCGCCGTCGTGGACGAGGCCCATCGCATGTCGGCTCACTACTCGTCGTGGGCGGGCGAGGTCGATGAGACCAAACGGTTCAAGCTCGGACGCCTGCTCTCGGAGACCGCGCACAACTTCCTGCTGATGACCGCGACCCCGCACGCGGGCAAGGAAGAAGACTTCCAGCTGTTCATGTCGCTGCTGGACCGCGATCGCTTCGAGGGCCAGTACCGCCAAGGCGTCCACCGCACCGACACCCACGGCCTGATGCGCCGGATGGTGAAGGAAGACCTGCTCACCTTCGAGGGCAAGCCACTGTTCCCCGAACGCAAGGCCTACACCGTCGAGTACGAGCTCAGCCCCGCCGAGCGAGAGCTCTATGAGTTGGTCACCGACTACGTCCGCACTGAGATGGGACGCGCCGAGCGGATCGCTCAGGCGGGCGAGAAGAAGCGCGGCAACAACGTCGGCTTCGCACTCACCGTGCTCCAGCGCCGCCTGGCATCCAGCCCGGAAGCTATCCTGCGATCGCTGGAACGACGCCAACAGCGCCTCGATACGAAGCTGCGCGACACGCAGCGAGTCACCGAGACGGCCCGCTTGACCGGCACCGTCGCCCAGCTACCGATCGACGATGCGGCGCTCCCAGCCTTCTCGATTGAGGACTTCGAGGACTTCGACGAGGAGACCACCGACGAAGAACGCGCCCAGTTCGAGGAACAAGCCGACCAGGTTGTCGATCTGGCGACGGCGGCGCAGACGATCCCTGAGCTGCGGGCAGAGATCGCGATCCTCGAAGACCTCATCAAAGTCGCGAGGCGAGTCCGGCTTCAGGATGACGACAAGAAGTGGGTGCAGCTGCGCACCATCCTCGACGAGCAGCTCCTGACCCACGACGGTTCCGGCGACGCGCGCAAGATCATCATCTTCACCGAGCACCGCGACACGCTCGACTACCTACACGCCAAGATCACGGCACAGTTCGGGCGCGCGGACTCGGTCATCACGATCCACGGCGGCACCCGCCGCGAGGATCGCAAGCTCGCCCGCGAACGTTTCACCCACAACCCCGACACCGTGGTTCTGCTCGCCACCGACGCCGCCGGGGAAGGGTTGAACCTTCAGCGTGCGCACCTGATGGTGAACTACGACCTGCCGTGGAACCCGAACCGCATCGAGCAGCGCTTCGGACGCATCCACCGCATCGGCCAGCGCGAGGTCTGCCACCTGTGGAACATGGTCGCCCGAGACACCCGCGAGGGCGACGTGTTCACCCGGCTGCTGGCGAAGATCGACCAGATGTCGATCGCCTACAACGGCAACCTGTTCAACGTGCTCGGCGACGCCGACGCCTTCCAGGAACGCTCACTGCGCGACCTGCTGATCGAGGCGATCCGCTACGGCGACCAGCCCCAGGTCAAGGCCAAGCTCGACCGCATCATCGACGCCGGAGTCTCACACGGACTCGATGAGATGCTCGCCGAACGCGCGCTCCACCCCGAGATGTTCAGCGCCCTCAACCTCGACGAGGTCCGGGCACGGATGGAGAAAGCCCGAGAACGCCGCCTCCAGCCCGGCTACATCGCCGCGTTCTTCATCCCCGCGCTTGCGCGTCTCGGCGGACGCATCCGCAAGCGCGAGAAGGGCCGCTACGAGATCACCCGCGTCCCCGCACGAGTGATCGACACCGCCCGTCGCCTCAACCGGTGGGCACCCGTTGCCGAACAGTACGAGCGCATCACCTTCGAGCTCGCGCGCATGCACCCCGATGGACTCGCCGACGCCTCCCTCATCGCACCCGGGCACCCGCTGCTGCACGCCGTGATCGAAGCCACCATCGACGACCTCGGCCCCACCCTCAAGCAAGGCACCGTGCTCATCGACCGCCGCACCAAGCAGACCGACACCCCGATGCTGATGTTCAGCGTCGAACAGCGCATCGAGAACACCGCAGCCGACGCCGACACCATCTCCCACCACTTCGACTACCCCCTCCTCGAACAAGATGGCACCGTCACCGTCTCCGCAGCACCGCCCTACCTCGACTACGACCGGCCCGAACCCGGCGAAGCCGAAGCCATCACGGAGATCGTCCGCAGTGACTGGGCGCAGCAGAACCACGAGAAGCTCGTGCGCGCCTGGGCCTACCGTGAAGGGCTCCAGCCCCGCATGGACGAGATCAAGACCCGCCTCGACATCGAAACCGCGCGGACCCGCGCTCAGGTGAAAGATCGGCTGCTGGCCGAGATCAACCACTGGGACCGCGAGCACAACCGCCTCGAAGCACTCGAACGCGCAGGAACCGTCGGCCGACTTCGCGCCGAGACCGCACTCGTCCGCGCACGCCAGCTCGACGAACGCCTCAACCACCGGCTCGAACAACTCGACGAGGCCACCAACCTCGTTGCCGTTCCCGCTGTGATCCGTGGCGCAGCGCTCGTCATCCCCAGCGACATCCTCGCCACCGACGAAGCCCCCGCACCGCAGACCTTCGCGCGACAGACCGAGGAAGTAGAACGACGTGCCGTTGACGCCGTGCTCGCCGCTGAGCGTGCGCTCGGACGAGAGCCAGTCGAGATGCCGCGCAACAACCCCGGCTACGACATCCAGTCCACCGACAGCCAAGGCTTCCTCCACTACGTCGAGGTCAAGGGCCGGATCGAGGGCTCGGACACCTTCACGATCACCACCAACGAGATCACCTTCGCCCAGACCCAGGGCGACAGACACCGGCTCGCGCTGGTCGAAGTATCCACCAGCGGACCGGAGCAAGAACAGCTGCGCTACGTCAGCGACGCCTTCGCCCACCTCGAACCATCCGCCACCACCCGTTCCTACAACGAGGTCTGGCGCGACTACTGGGAACGCGGAGGACCACCGCGATGACCCACACCACCGACAACCAGACCAACGCCAGCGAGAGAAGCGCCGTGACAGCACCCAAGAAGAAGCTCATCGAAGTCTCGCTGCCGCTTGAAGCGATCACACGCGAGACACAACGAGAAAGCAAAGTTCGTCAAGCGAAACCAGCCACCTTTCATCAGTGGTGGTCCCGTAAACCTCTAGCGACGGCACGTTCGGTTCTCTTCGCCCAGTTGGTTGACGATCCCTCGTCCAACCCAGATAAGTTCCCAAGCGCCGCTGAGCAGGATATTGAGCGTCAACGACTCCACCGACTGATGGAGAAGTTGGCATCCAGGGAAGGCGCCTCGGACCACGCTCTCATCTCGCAAGCCAGGACGGAGATTGAGAAATCCAATGGAGGGCTACCTAAATTTGTCGATCCCTTTGCGGGCGGTGGGTCAATCCCGCTCGAAGCTCAGCGTCTCGGTCTGGAGGCACACGCATCCGACCTGAATCCTGTGGCTGCACTCCTGAACATGGCCATGATTTCGATTCCTCCGAAATTCTCAGGGAGTCAACCTGTCCACCCGAATGCTTCATCGCGCACCACTCCCTGGTATCGCAATGAAGGCTTGGCCGAAGACGTACGCATGTATGGCGCGTGGCTCAACGCAACTGCGTTCGAACGCATCGGTTACATGTATCCCAAAGTCGCGACACCCCAAGGCACTGAACACACCGTTGTTGCTTGGAAGTGGGCCAGAACGGTCATCAGCCCGAACCGGCTGAACCCCGTCGAGGTCCCTCTCGTCAACTCATGGTGGCTGCGGAAGAAGAGCGGTAGAGAAGTGTATGTTGCCCCAGTCATGGAGGACGGAAAGCTGTCTTTCAGAGTCCACGACAAGAGCGACGGCTCCACGCAAGAGGCCCCGCCGGGGACGATCGACCGTCGCGGAGCCACTGTCTTCACGGACGGTACGCCAGTCTCCCTGGCCTACGTGCGAGAACAGGGGCGCTCCAACCGCATCGGCCAACGGATGATGGCTGTCGCTGCTCTCGACAAGCGAGGGCGTGTATATGTTGCGCCTGACGATACTCAGGAAAAGGCAGCGGATGTTCCCCGGCCAGAGCACGCACCCGATGAGTTGCTGCCAGAGGCGGCACTCGGTTTCCGTGTGCAGAACTATGGTGTGACCCGCTGGTCTGACCTTTTCACGAACCGACAGCTTGTGATGCTCACAACCTTCGCGGACCTTGTGAGTGAGGCGCGTGATCGAGTACTGGCAGACGCACTCGCATCTGGCATGCCGCATGGAGAAGGGCTGGAGGACGGCGGGTCAGATGCCGCTGCCTACGCCGACTCGATTGCAGTGTTCCTCGGATTGGCCGTGGACAAGCTTGTCGATCTGAACAACTCGTTTACCGCATGGGAGCCCAAAGCAGAGTGCCCGAAACACTTGCTTGGCAATCAGACCCTTTCGATGACATGGGACTTTGCTGAGGCAAACCCATTTTCGGGCGCATCGGGCTCCTTCGAAGTCATTATTGCGGGGTTTGTTCGCGCCTTTAACGGGCTCGATTTTTCTCTTGCGGATGTCAAGTCAGGTGACGTTCAGTCAGCTGATGCCGCGACGAGGAGCTACGGGGGCATGGTCGTGTCCACCGACCCGCCGTACTACGACATGATTGGCTACGCGGACCTATCCGACTTCTTCTACGTGTGGTTACGCCGGTCCTTAGGGAGCGTAGTGCCGAATGTACTCGGCACGATACTTACCCCGAAGGCAGATGAGTTGGTCGCCGATCCGAACAGGCATGGCGCTTCCGGGGCAGAGTCCTTTTTCGTGGAGGGGCTCAACCGGACCTTCCAGCGAATCCGCGAAACGATGCGTGACGATGCCCCGATGACCATCTACTACGCCTACAAGCAAAAAGACTCTGGGGGCGTCTCGCTTTCGGGGTGGCATACGCTCCTTGAAGGGCTGATCGCTTCCGGCTGGCAAGTCACAGCCACTTGGCCTATTCAGACCGAGGGCACTGGTCGACTCCACGCCCTTGGGCGAAACGCACTCGCGTCGTCCATTGTTTTGGCCTGCCGACCAAGAACCGAGGACGCTCCGGCAACAACTCGTCGCGCATTCGTAGCTGCCTTGAAGGCAGAACTTCCGGCTGCACTTCATAAGCTCATGCAGGGTTCGGTCGCCCCGGTAGACCTCGCGCAAGCGGCAATCGGTCCGGGAATTGCGGTCTTTTCTCGCTTCTCACGTGTACGTGAGGCGGACGGTTCAGATATGAGCGTGAAGGATGCGTTGCTACTCATTAACTCCACACTGGACGAGGTGATCGGTGAGCAGGAGTCCGACTTTGATCCCGATACCCGGTTCGCGGTGAAGTGGTATCGACAGTACGGCTGGGCTCAGGAGAGCGCGGGCATTGCAGACCAACTTGCGAGGTCCTCTGACACTTCGATCGGCGCGCTAGAACGTGGCGGCATCTTCGAAGCGAAGGGTGGCAAAGCCCGACTCCTGCCACCGGCGCAGCTCGATGGAGATTGGGATGCCGCATCCGACGAGCGCGTCAGCGTGTGGGAGGCGACGGTTCGTCTGGCCGCGGTGATGGCGAAGGACGGCGCCGACAAGGTGGCAGAGCTGCTGCCGTCGGTACAGACGCGGGTGAACCTGGACGCGGTGAAGGAGCTGGGCTTCCTGCTGTTCCACGAGGCGGAGAAGAAGAAGGACACCAAGGACGCGATCCTCTTCAACGGTTTGGTGAGCGCCTGGGGCGACGTGAACGAGCAGGCACGCAAGCACGCCTCAACACCGCGATCCTCGCAGCAGGAGTTCGACTTCGACGAGGACGAGGATTAGGTCATGGCTCGGAACCCGGATGAGGCCCAGATTGGTGCCACGGTGAGGCACCAATCTGACGATGGTCTTTCTCCGTTCCGTGCCATCGCGGAGTCCGTCAGCGCCGAAGGCGGCGATCTCGTGGAGCGGGTGTCTGCGCTGATCGATCAAGCGCAGTCCTTCGCGGCCGCGCAGGTGAACGCGACCTTGACACTGCGGAACTGGTACATCGGGCGCATGATCGACGTGGCCGTGCTTCACGAAGACCGTGCCGGGCACGACCAGGAAGTTGTCGCCTCACTGGGGCGACAACTGACCGCTCGGTACGGTCGAGGTTTCGAGCGGGCCAACCTCTACCGGATGGTTCAGTTCTCGCAGGCCTTCCCGGACGTCGAACTTGTCGCCTCACTGGGGCGACAAGTTAGCTGGACCCACTTCAAGACACTGTTGCCAGTGTCGAGTCCCGAGGCGAGAGCGTTCTATGTGAAGGAGACCATCGAGCGCCGACTCGGTGTTCGCGATCTGCGCCGGGCCATCGAGCGCAAAGCCTTCGAGCGTCGGGAGATCGCTGACTCGCAGATTCCAGAGGGATCGGCGGTGCCACTCGATGCCTTCCGTGATCCGATGCTGCTGGACATGCTGGGGCTTGCCGACACCTTCTTGGAGCGGGACCTCGAAGCCGCGCTCCGCCGCGATATGGAGTCCTTCCTGCTAGAGGTGGGGCGTGGGTGGGCGTTCGTTGAGCGCCAGAAGCGTATGACGTTCGACGGCGATGACTACTACCTCGACTTACTGTTCTACTCGCGCCCGCTACGCCGGTTGATCGCCGTGGAGTTGAAGGTCGGCAAGTTCAAGCCGAGCTACCAGGGGCAGATGAACTTCTATCTCAAGTGGCTGGATCGGCACGAGCGCCAGTCGGATGAGAACCCACCCATCGGTCTGATCCTGTGTACCGCGGCAAGCCGTGACCAGATCGAGCTGCTGGAGATGCACAAGGACGGGATTGTCGTCGCGGAGTACTGGACGGCACTGCCGCCGAAGGCCGAGCTTGAGGCCAAGATCAGGGAAATCTACCGAGAGGCCCAGGAGCGGCTCGCTCGTAGACAGCTCGCAGCAGGCGGAGACGACGACAGTGATGAGTAGCAGGGATTGGCCGTTGTGGGGAGTGCCCTCGATGGTCGTAGGTAGTAGGTCATAGGAGACAGCGATGGCGATGAACAACCGAGATCGAGTGGGCAAGGCGTTCGACCTGCTCTCCGAAGGGCTCCTCGACGAGGTCGATGAGGTCATGACGCGCGCCTACAAGACCCCTGACTGGCCTGCGGCGTGGGCGAAGGAGGACGCCCAGCGCCGTGGCGGGCCGTTGCGCACGATGACGAAGCACGACGTTCAGGTGCAGCTTCGCGCCATCACGGAGCAGGGCTACCACTTCAAGGATGTGCTCTCCCGCGCCCAGCAGGGCTTCGCGTCCGAGTTGCGGGAGACCCGGAACCTGTGGGCGCACAACGAGCCCTTCAGCTCCGATGATGCCGCTCGCGCGCTGGACACGATTGAGCGGCTGCTCCACGCTGTTGGCGCGGTGGATTCCGCCGAGGACGTGCGGAAGCTGCGTGTCGATCTGCAGCGGACGGTGTTTGAGGATCAGACCCGCAAGCAGGTCAAGCGCACTAAGGTGTCCCTCGATCCAGGGTCCGGGCTTCGGCCGTGGCGCGAGGTCATCCGGCCCCACGATGACGTGGCCCGTGGCGCGTTCACCGCGTCGGAGTTCGCGGCCGATCTGCACCTGGTCCACACCGGGCAGGCGACTAGCCCGGAGTATGGCGATCCTGTCGAGTTCTTCACTCGTACCTATCTCACCGAGGGTCTGCGTGATCTGCTGTCGCGTGCGCTGCGGCGGGTGAATGGTGAGGCTGGGGCGAGCCCGGTGGTGAACCTTCAGACCAACTTCGGTGGCGGCAAGACCCACTCGATGCTCGCGCTGTATCACCTGTTCAGCGGTACCTCTACGAAGGACTTCCCGCAGGAGCTCCAAGAACTGATCGCAGCGAACGGCAACCCCGACCTTGGCGCGCTCGACGTCAAGCGGGTCGCGCTCGTCGGCACCTACCTGAAGGCCGGCTCACCGATCATCAAGGACGACGGCACCGAGGTCCGCACGCTCTGGGGTGAACTCGCCTGGCAGCTCGGCGGGCGCGAAGCCTACGACCTGATCGCCGAGGACGACCGCGCCGGCACCAACCCCGGTGAAGCGTTGCGCACTCTGATCATGCGCTACTCGCCGTCGCTGATCCTGATCGACGAATGGGTCGCGTACGCCCGACAGCTCGTCACGGACAAGGAACTCCCGTCCGGCTCATTCGAGACGCAGTTCACCTTCGCGCAGTCCCTGACCGAGATCGTGCGCTCCGTGCCTGGCGTGATGCTCGTGGTCTCGATCCCGGCCTCCGACACCGGCGCCGAAGGGCGCGGCAGCGACATCGAGATTGGCGGAGCGAACGGGCAGCTCGCGCTGGAACGCCTCCAGAACGTGATCCGCCGCGTCGCGGACCAGTGGCGGCCGTCGAGCAAGGACGAGTCGTTCGAGATCGTCCGGCGTCGGCTGTTCCAGGCTCCGAACGCCGACGGACTCACGACCATCTCGGCTGTGGCGCGCAGCTTCACGAGCCTGTACCGGAACAACACCGCACTGTTCCCACGCGATGCGGCCTCGCCGAACGATGACTACGAGAAGCGCATCCGCGCCTCCTACCCGCTGCATCCCGAGCTGCTCGACCGGTTGTATGAGGACTGGTCGACGTTGGAGCGGTTCCAGCGCACCCGCGGTGTGCTGAAGCTGGTCTCGTCGATCGTGCACGAGCTGTGGGCGTCCAACGACACCTCGCCGCTGATCCTGCCGGGCAACGTGCCGCTGGATGCGACGACCGTGAACACGGACCTGACTCAGTACCTCGAAGATCAGTGGAAGCCGATCATCGACTCCGACATCGACGGCCCCGGATCGACCGCGCAGCAGATCGACCTCGACCGCCCGAACCTGGGCCAGCGGTTCATCACCCAGCGCATCGCACGCACGATCTTCATGGGCGCCGCCCCCAGGATCAAGAGCAGCCGCAAGGGACTCGACAAGCAGTACCTGTGGCTCGGCACCGCGATCCCTGGCGACACACTCGGGAACTTCGGCAGCGCCGTCGAGCTGCTCGCGCAGCGCTCGACGTACTTCTACGAAGAGCAGGGCCACTACTGGTTCGACACACAACCTTCGGTCACGAAGACCGCGAACGACTATGCCGAGCGGCTCCGCGAAGATGTCGAGACGGTCTGGAACGAGATCACCCGCCGCCTCCAAGGAGAAGAGAAGGCGCGGGGCGTGTTCGACCGCGTACACATCGCCCCGTCGTCCTCAGCGGACATTCCCGATCTTGAGGACACGCGCCTGGTGATCGCCCACCCGCGGCATGCCCGCCGTAAGCAAGACGGCGCCGACTCGGCGGCGCACGCCTGGGTCCGTGACGCTATCGAGAGCAAGGGTGCGAGCCAGCGCATCCACCGCAACACGCTGATCTTCCTGCTCGCAGACAAGAGCGAACTGGAAAGTCTCGAAGCCGCCACCCGCAGTTACCTCGGCTGGAAACGTGTCCAGGCAACCAGCGACAGCCTCAATCTCTCGGCGCAGCAGCGCAAGCAGACCGATGACTGGGTGGTGCGGCTCGATCAGACGGTCTCGGATCGCATCCGCGACACCTTCGTCTGGGCCGTCTACCCCGAGCAGTTCGATCCGACCAAGCCGTTCGAGGTGATCGCCGACCGCGTGCCCGACTCCGGCGGGCGGTCCCTCGCGGAGCGGGTCGGCACCAAACTGGGACGTGAAGACCAGCTCGTCACAGACTTCGGTGCGCCGATCCTCGGCGCCACCCTGCACCACGAGCTCGGCGCGCTGTGGCGCGACGCAGGCGAGATCACCGTCGGCGAGCTGTGGGGCTACTTCACCCGGTACACCTACCTGCCCCGCCTCGTCCGACGCGAGGTGCTCGACGGTGCGATCCAGCAAGCGCTGACCACTGTGCTCGTCGATAGCGAACGTTTCGGCATCGCGGCAGGCAAGGACACCGACACAGGCCGCTACCGCGGACTCCTCGTGCCGCCCGACCCGAACGTAAGCATCCAAATCACGAACAGCACCCTGCTCATCGACGCCGACAAGGCCCAGGAACAGCTCGACGCAGACCGGGCAGCAGCCCGAGAAGCCGCAGCTCGGCAGACAGAAGACGGCACCGAGGGTGTCGGCCCCGTGGACTTCGCATGGATAGGAGCCGGTCAGCCCACGTCCGACAGCGACTCGCTGTCTCCGGCAGAGTCTGCGTTCGAAGCAGCGCTGGCGCGATTCTTCGGCTCGGTCAAGATCGACCCCGACCGCTACTCCCGCGACATCGGCAACGTCACCCGAGAAGTCATCGACCGACTCTCCGGAGCAGGTGCACGCTTGGAGATCACCATCGACATCCAAGCCACCAAGCCAGAAGGCTTCGACGAGGCAGAGGTCCGCACCATCAGCGAGAACGCCCGCGTCCTCAAGTTCGACCCCAGCTCCGGCTTCGAGAAGAGCTGAGGCCAACGGTGGCTCGATTCGGAAACGACCAGACGAAAATCGGTCGCCTCGACGTCCGCACGACGAATGAGGATGGCCGGGTTGAGGCCTTCTTCGTTCCGACCGAGCTACCGTATGAAGAGTCCTCGGCGCACCGGCGTCTGGCTGATGGTGTGAAGCTCGTCGAGTTCGAAGCCGGGGCGGGAACCCTGAAGATTCACCCCATCAACACACTTTCAAACCACAGCGACTACCTTGGCCCGAAGTACGACCAGGTGCAGACGCTTTCCCTGGAAACGTCGTTGCTGGATGAGTACTACGAGGGCTCCGACCTGGAGTCAATCTTTGAGACGCTACCGCCCGGATTCGTCAAGGACTTCGCCTACGGCCTCGGGTTGCTCAAGGATTGCAACCGGCTGATTCGGTTGATCGAAGCCAACACTCCCTGTACAGAGATCATCTTCACCGACGGCAACAGTGCCGCCATTGACGGGACAGAGTTCCACCTCGGCTTATCGCGCTTCGCTGCCATCTGGGCCGAGATCGGTCGAATCAACGACCGAGGAAATCGTGCGGCGGGTCGAGTCAAGGACGTCTTCGTACACAACAATCTCGCTGCGGCACTTGGTCTCGCCAGCGCAGACTTCTCGCTTGGGCGACACCCGGACTCGCGCGTGATCGCGAAGGCCGCCAACGGGATCGAAGAACTCAGTGGCGTAGAACGTGATACTTTGGTCGAAGCGGTCGTGTCCGAATCGGCAGCGATAGCAGCGGAATCACCCCAGAAGTTTCAGAAACTCAAGCGAGACATCGATCTCGTCAGCCTCGACCGCCTCATCGAGGCGTACGCAGAGGCCTTGGAACAGGGCAAGGCCGAGCCGTACTGGCAGGCCTTTTTCGACGACAACGCCTTCGCGCTGCAGCAGGTCTTCGGAGCCCCGATGGTCAGTGTGCGCTCCGGAGCGACGGTAGGCGGTCGCGGCCTGTCGGGAAGCGGCGACAAGATCGCGGACTACTTGTTCAAGAACTCGCTCACGAACAACGTCGCTCTGGTGGAGATCAAGAAGCCAACCACGCAGCTGCTGGAGGCTCGTGAGTACCGTCAGGGTGTGTTCGGTCCATCGAAGGAACTCAACGGCGCAGTCTCCCAGGTGCTCGATCAGGCGTACAACCTGACGAAGAACCTCACCGGACTGAAGGAGAGCTCGCGTCAGTGGGACTTGGAGTCGTACGCAATCTCCTGCTTCGTGGTTGCCGGACGCACACCCTCTGCCAGCGATCCGGTAAGACAAAAGTCATTCGAGCTGTATCGCGCGAACTCCCGCAGCGTGACCATCGTGACCTACGACGAGATTCTTGAGCGACTGAGACTCCTCCGTGACTTCCTCACACCGGCCTCACCCGAGGCCGAGGAGGTCTGATCGAGATGGCACGTCCGCCCGCGTGGAGGCACACGCTCGACGAGGCTCGGCGACAGGCCCTCGTCGCGATCGACTTCTACAACCGTCCCGGGGACCGGCGGAGCTTCAGCGACTTCATCGTCCACATCCACCTCGCCTGGCAGAACCTACTTCACGCCGACCGAATGCGCCGCAAGACGGAAATCTTCTATCGTGAGTCAGGCGGCCGACGCCACTTCAAGAGGAACCCGGACGGCTCCAAGAAAACCTGGGACCTGAGCCAGTGCCTCAAGCACGAGTTCAAGGACAACGACCCAATCAGAGCGAACATCGAGTTCTTCGTCGGGCTTCGGAACTACGTGGAGCACCGCTTCCAAGACTCAGTCCTGGTAGCAACAGCCGCAGAGGCGCACGCCTGCATCATCAACTTCGAGGCAGAACTGATCCGGAGGTTCGGCACAAGCGAGACACTGGGTTCAGAGCTGAAGTTCCCAGTCTTCGTGCAGTCGCTGAGCCCGACAAGATACGAGGAACAACGCAATCTCCGTCGAGGTCTGCCAACTACCGTCTCCACGTTCATCACTGAGTTCCAGGGCGGCTTACCAGATGACGTGCGAAGCGATGAGCGCTACGCCTACCGGCTCTTGTTGCTTCCCATGAAGGGACCCAAGACGGAAGCAGACCTCGCTCTGAACTTCGTACGGCAAGACGAACTCAGCGAAGAGGAGCTTCAAGCTCTTCTCGGCCAGGAAGGCAGCGTCATCGTCGCGGAGAAGTACCGTGAGGCGATCCACGGCGATGAGATGCTCCCCAAGGCCGCCGCCGCCGCGGTAGAGGAGCGCATCGCCTTCAAGTTCAGCGTCAACGACTTCACGCGTATCCGCAAGGAGTGGCAGATCGGGCCAGCCAGGAGCGGCGACAAGGAACAGTTGCCCAAGTCCGACGGATACTGCCTCTACTCGCCAGCCTTCAAGCAGTTCGTCTACCGGCCCAAGCTTGTGGAGCGGATGGCCGATGCGGTGGATACCGCAGAGAAGTACCAAGCTCTGCTGGGCCGTCCACCTACCGTGAAACAGCCAGCGCAGACGTGAGGACTGCAACGGTGACTTCGTGTGTGGGGCTTTCGTCAGTCTTTCGTAGCCCGCGTCTTCGCCCACACCGTGCCCCGGTGAACCCCGAAACGGCGCGCCAGCGCGTTCACGCTGACACCCTGCGCGCGAGCTGTTCGCATAGCGTCCACTTCCTTGTTAGTGAGGCGTGTTCGAGGTCGCTTCTTTGGTTCCGCTGATGCCCCGATCAACGGGTCATCGGCTCCGCCCTCGGGGTCGGCATCTTCGCGTATGCCCTGATTCCACGCGGAAACCAGCCGCTCGACCCGTGGTCGCCTGTTCCCGTAGTGCTCCATTGCGTCCACTCGAGTAGTTTTGAGACAGCACTCGTAACACGAAGGCCCCGAACCTGATGGTTCGGGGCCTTCGTCGTGGTCGGCCAGTCGAGAGCTACGCCCGGTAGGCGATCACTCCCATCATCCCGGCCTCTCCGTGGTAGACGTTGTGGCAGTGGGTGAGCCACCGACCCGGGTTGTTCGCGTCGAAGTCGACGGTCAGGGTCGCCCCGGGCAGGACGATCGACGTGTCCTTCCGTGGGCCTCCGCCAGCGAGCTGATACGTGTGCCCGTGGAGGTGGATGGGATGCCACATGTCTGTGTCGTTGACGAAGCGCACCCGCACCCGGTCGCCCTCGGAGATGCCCCACGCGTTCTCGAGCGGTTTCGCATGGTCGAAGCGGTTCCCGTCAAAGGCCCAGTCGTATTTCGCCATCGACCCGGTGAGCCGGATGGTGATCTCCTCATCGGGCGTCTTCGACGGCAGCGCCACTGACTTGGCGGCGGTGAGCACCTCGGCCGTCAGCGGCGCGGCCCCGAACTCGCCGATCTCCCCGTCGAGGGCGGGAGGCTGCCCGGACCCCGCCCGGAGTAGAGCATGCGTGCGCTGGGTCTTGCCCTCCGCCTCGGCGACGAGGGCGAAGACACCGTCTCCGACGGTGACGATCGCGTCATACCGCTCGCCCATGCCGAGGAGCAGCGAGTCGGTCTCCGTCGGCTCGACGGGGAAGCCGTCGGTGTGGGTGACGGTGAGGCGGTGCCCGGTGAGGGCGAGACGGAACGCGGTGTCGCCGCCGGCGTTGATGATGCGCAGGCGGATCCGCTCGCCCGGCTTGGCGGTGAAGGTCTCCGGGTCGTCGGGACCGCGGCCGTTGACGAGGTAGTGCGGGTAGAACACGTCGCCGGCATCGCCGCCGAGGACATCGGAACTCGCGCCCATGAGGGTGTTGCCCATCCGCATCGGCCCGCCCATGCTGCCGTGGTCCATCCCGCCCATGTCCCCCATGCCGCGGGTGAGTTCGGTGAGGACCTCGTCCGGGGTCGCGGTGACGCCGTCGAGCCAGTCGTCGAGGATGATCACCCAGTCGCGGTCGTAGTCGAGCGTCTCCTCGGGGTCGTCGACGATGAGGGCGCCGTAGAGTCCCCGGTCGAGCTGAGCGCCGACGTGCGGATGGAACCAGTAGGTTCCCGGATGCGGGGCGATGAAGTCGTACGTGAAGTCACCGCCTGCCGGGACCGGTTCCTGAGTGACCGCGGGTACGCCGTCCATGTCGTTGCGCAGTGCGAGTCCGTGCCAGTGGATCGTCGTCTCCTCCGGCAGGCGGTTGCGCAGGGTCGCCTGGAGGCGGTCACCGGCGTTCATGCGGATGACGGGAGCGGGGATCTCCCCGAAGCTCCACGTCTCCGCGGTGGTCGTGCCGAGGGTGAGGGTCGAGGCGGCCGCGGTGAGGGTGACGGTGACGGTCTCGCCGGTGGTCTCGCGGTCGGCTTCGGCGTCGTCGACGCGCTGTGAGGCAGGGTCGAGGAAGTCGCCTCCCGAGGCCTGGGCGGCGCAGCCGGTGAGGGCGAGGACGCCGAGGGCTCCGGTGAGGAAGCCGCGACGATGCAGCGGACGCGAGTTGAGAGGTCGGTTGCCGGTCATGGTGTGTTCTCCAAATCAGTCGGATCGTGCTCACGGTGAGCGGGCGGTGCAGAGGCGCACAGGCGTGCAGCCGCTGAGGCGCGTCGGCGCGGTGTGCGGCGTGAGCCGAAAGAGGTTGGGTCGTGGTCGCTCACGGGAGCGTGATCGAGGTGTCGCCGGCCGGGAGGTGGCCGGCGACGATCACGGCCTACGTCCGACTGATGGAGAGAACGGTGAGACTCGGCGCGTGCGAGTCCGGAGGTGCAGGGATGCGCGCGATGACCGGGCGCGACCCGGCCGTGTCACCGCGCGGGAGGCGGAACACCGTCCCCCGGGACCGGGGCAGGAGGAGGGAGAGGACGATCGCGGCCAACGCGCACATGAGCATGACGATGCACGGGGTGAGCGGATCGTGGTCACCGGCGCACGGCATGTCGGCGCAGGTCACGGCGGTGATCTCGTCGTTTGCGGAGATCTGCCCGACGTCGGCAGGCTGATGCCCGCCCATCGCCGAGGCGGCTCCCGGTGCCGCAGAGCCCGACGCACCGTGGGAGGACCCCGACATCCCGTGCGCGGTCGACGTCACGGACCCCGTCATAGCGCCCGACATCTGGCCGGACATCGCGTCCGACATCTCCCCGGCGTGGGGCAGCGCGAGCAGGCCCGCGGCCATCGTCAGCGCCGCGATGAGGAAGAGGACCATGCGCACCGACGATGGGCGCCTGCGGGAACGCGAGGGCGCTCCCGAGACGCGCGCAGCGGTTGCAGATCCTGATGAACTCATACCCAGTCAGGGTATCTGCTCGCGCGGCGTCGGGCAACGACGACGCGGTCCCCGAGCCGCCGGCGGGGTCGGTTCAGCAGCCGGCTCAGCATCCGGCTCAGCTGCCGGCGAGCATGTCCTTGACCATGGGCACGACCTTCTCGCCGTAGAGGCCGATCGAGGTCTGCCGCGTCTCGTGGGTGACCTTGCTCTGGTCGTACTTGAGGTCGAAGCGGTCGATACCGAGGGCCGTGATCGTCGTCGCGATCTTCTTCGCCACCGTCTCGGGCGAGCCGACGTAGAGCGCGCCGGTCTCGATCTCGGCCTCGAAGTCGCCGGGCTGCGGGGGCGGCCACCCGCGTTCGCGGTCCATCCGCCTGCGCATCGCGGTCCACCCGGGTTCGACGATCTCGCGGGCGAGCTCATCCGACTCGGCGACGAGACCGGGCGAATGGACGGCGATCGGCCGGTGCTCGATGCCGTATTCGTCCTGGGCACGGTGGAAGAGGTCGATGTAGGGGGCGAAGCGCTCGGGCTGCCCGCCGATGATCGCGAGGAAGAGGTTGAACCCGTACTTCGCTGTGCGCACCACCGACTCGGGGCTGCCGCCGACCCCGACCCAGGCCGGGATGGGCTTCTCGGTCGAGGGGAACACCTGCTGGTTCGACAGCGCGGAGCGTGTCGTCCCCTGCCAGGTCACGGGCTGGTCCCGCAGGAGCTTCGCGAGGAGCTCGAGCTTCTCCTCGAAGAGGACCTCGTAGTCGCTCAGGTCGTATCCGAAGAGCGGGAACGATTCGATGAATGACCCGCGGCCGGCGACGATCTCCGCACGCCCGTTCGAGACCGCGTCGAGGGTCGCGAAGCGCTCGAAGACCCGCACCGGGTCATCCGAGCTGAGCACCGTGACCGCGGATCCCAGTCGGATCCGCTCAGTGCGTCCCGCGATCGCCGCGAGCACCATCTCGGGGCTGGAGACCGCGAAGTCGGGGCGGTGGTGCTCACCGACTCCGAAGAAGTCGAGCCCCACCGAATCGGCGAGCACGCCGTCGGCGACGACGTCGCGCACCGTCTGCGCATGGGTGATGAGTTCGCCGTTGTCGTCCTCTGTGAGCGCACCGAAGGTGTCGAGCCCGAATTCCACATCTGCCATGCCCTGCCAACGCCGAGGCGGGACAAAAGATTCCGTGTCCGTGCCGTGTGGGAGCCTGAAGGCTGAGCGGCCTGCGCCGGCGACGACGAGCGGAGTACTGTGAGAACGGTGGGAGAATTTCCCCACCACCCGGAATAAAGCCGCACGGACGCGCCGTTGCCTGCTGTGTCTGCCTGAAATCCGCCTCTTCCGATCGGAGACCAGACTTGTCGAGTGACAAGAACACCGCCCAAGCACCGTCGTCCCACGACGATGTGATCGACCCGGCGGGGATGCGGGTCATCTGGCTCCTCCTCGTCGCCGCGTTCGTCGCGATCCTCAACGAGACGACGATGGCGATCGCCATCCCGGAGCTCAACCGTTCGCTCCACATCCCGCCTGAACTCGGGCAGCGGCTGACGAGTGCGTTCATGCTCACCATGGCCGTCGTCATCCCGACCACAGGGTTCCTCCTCCAGCGGTTCACGACACGGCAGGTCTTCCTCACCGCGATGATCCTCTTCTGCCTGGGCACACTCATCTGTCTGCTCTCGCAGGGCTTCCCGATGCTCCTCGTCGGACGCGTCGTCCAGGCGGGCGGCACCGGCATCATGATGCCGCTGCTCATGACGACGATGATGAACGTCGTCCCGCCGCATCAGCGGGGACGCATGATGGGACGGGTGAGCCTCGTCATCTCACTGGCTCCGGCGATCGGACCGACGATGTCGGGCATCGTGCTCGACTCCCTCGGCTGGCGCTGGCTCTTCGGCATCGTCCTGCCGATCGGGCTCATCGCCCTCGGTCTCGGTGCGAAGTGGATGACCAACCTCGGCGAGACCACCCACGCCCCGATCGACGTCGTCTCGATCATCCTCTCGGCGTTCGCCTTCGGCGGCATCGTCTTCGGCCTCAGCCAGTTCGGCGGCGGCGAATTGGGTGCCGGCGCCTCGGCCGGAACGGGCCTGGCCTGGGCGTCGATCGCCGGGGGGCTCGTCTTCCTCGGACTCTTCGTGTGGCGTCAGCTCGTCCTCATCAGAGCCGATCGGGCGCTGCTCGACCTGCGCGTGTTCACCTCGCGCAACTACGTCCTCTCGGTCATCATCATGGCGGTCGTGGCGCTGTCGATGTTCGGCACGCTCTCCCTCCTGCCGCTCTACCTCCAGAGCGTCGTCGGCCTCAATGCGACCCAGTCGGGCCTCGTCCTGCTCCCGGGATCGGTGCTCATGGGCCTTCTCGGTCCGGTGATGGGCCGCATCTATGACGCGAGAGGCCCACGGACGCTGCTCATCCCCGGCACGATCCTCATCGCCTCGGCGATGTTCGCGTACTCGAACGTCGGAATCGGCACCCCGATCTGGGTCCTCGTCATCATCCAGATCGCGATGTCGCTCGGACTCGCCGGGTCGTTCACGCCGCTCTTCTCGGCATCGCTGGGATCGCTCGAACGGCGTCTGTACTCCCACGGATCCGCTGCGCTCAACACCCTGCAGCAGGTCGCCGGCGCCGCGGGCACGGCGCTGCTCATCTCGATCTACTCGGCGGCTCTGCACGCGGGCCAGGCCGCCGGCAAGAGCGTCGCGGAGGCCGGGGCTCCGGGGGCTCATTCGGCGTTCCTCCTCGCTTCGGCGATTGCGCTCGTCCCCGTCGTCCTCGCCTTCTTCATCAAGAAGCCCGAAGACCAGAAGACGCCTGACGATCACGCGGTCGCCCTCGAGAGCTGACCTCGGCGGCCTCGGCGATCGGGGCGAGCATCGACGGTGAGGCCGTCGAACTCGCCCTCGATGCTGCCGAGGCGATCCGGTTCGAGAGCTGAGGTGTCGGAGTCCGGCACCTGGTGCCAGAGGCTGGGTCAGACTCTCGGGCTCAGGCGCTGATGTCCGCGGTCACGGGAGTCTCGGCGACCGCCTGCTTCCGACGCAGCTCGCCTCCCCGACCGAGACCGGCGACGAGGAAGACGACGAGACCGGCGAGGGTGACGAGCGCTCCGGCCCACAGAGGTGAGGCGTAGCCGAGCCCTGCGGCGATCGTCAGGCCGCCGACCCATGCGCCGAAGGCATTGCCGACGTTGAAGGCCGCGATGTTCGCGCCCGAGCCGAGCGTCTGGGCACCCTCCGAGTGGCCCATGATCCGCATCTGCAGCGGCGGGACGGTTGCGAACCCGAAGCCGCCCATGAGGAAGAGGGCGACGATCGTCGCAATCTGGTTGCCGGCGACCTGCGAGAAGACGGCGAGGATGACGATGAGGCCGATGAAGAGGGTGAGCAGGGTCGCGCCGAGGTTCCTGTCCGCAGCCCTGCCGCCGAGGAAGTTGCCGACGAAGAGGCCGACGCCGAAGAGGACGAGCAGCCACGGAACCGTCGAGGCCGCGAATCCGCTCACACCGGTGAGGGTGAAGGCCATGTAGGTGAAGGCGCCGAACATGCCGCCGTAGCCGAGGATCGTGATGAGGATCGACGCCCATACCTGAGGCGAGCGGAAGATCCGGAACTCGCTGAGGATGCTGCCCGTCGAGGTCGAGTGGACGCTCTCCCTGGGGACGAGCGTGACGATGCCGATGAGGGCGATGATGCCGATGACCGAGATCGCCCAGAACGTCGAACGCCACCCGGCAGCCTGGCCGAGGAACGTGCCGAGGGGAACGCCGAGGACGTTCGCGCTGGTCAGACCCGCGAACATCATGGCGATCGCCGCAGCCTGACGGTTGGGAGCAACGAGACTCGCGGCGACGACGGAGCCGATGCCGAAGAACGCTCCGTGGCAGAGGGCCCCGACGATCCGGCCGATCATCATCATCTCGTAGCTCGGCGCCATCGCGGAGAGTGCGTTGCCAAGGATGAAGAGGACCATGAGTGCGATGAGTGCGGTCTTCCGGTTGACGCGGGTGAGCGCGACCGTGAGGAGGATGGCGCCGACGGCGACAGCGAGCGCATAGCCCGAGATGAGATAGCCGGCCACGGTCTCGGTCACCGCGAAGTCCGCCGCCACTTCGGGCAGCAGACCCATGATGACGAACTCCGTGAGTCCGATGCCGAACCCGCCGATGGCGAGGGCGAGCAGTGCGAGGGGCATGGAAGGTCCTTCCGATGGGAATGAGAAGTGGTTGGTCGGGTGGTCCGCGGACGGTGCACCCGCAATATGCGGCGTGCGCAGTAGTTGCACACGCATCGATATAGATACTTGCACACGCGTTCTATCTGCGCAAGTCGTGTATCATGGAAGGACGAACGAAGTGAGGAGAAGCACGTGGGGATCAGGGACGACGCGGTGGAGATCCGGGCCCGGGGCTGGCGCACGCTCGCGGCCCTGCACGGACTCATCGACACCGAGCTCGAGCGCAGCCTGCAGCGCGAGCACGGGCTTTCGGTCGTCGAATTCACCGTGCTCGACGCGCTGAGCAGGCAGGACGGCTGGCATATGCGGATGCGACAGCTCGCCCGCGCGGCAGCGCTGTCCTCGAGTGCGACGACGCGGCTCGTCACCCGACTCGAGGACCGCGGTCTGCTCACCCGCATCCTCTGCGCCGACGACCGGCGCGGCATCTACACCGAGCTCACTCAAGCAGGTGAGAAGCTGCTCGCCGCAGCCAAGCCGACGCATGATCGAGTCCTCGAAGAGGCGCTCGCCGAGGCACGCGAGACCCCGGAGCTCGAACCTCTCGTCTCCGCGCTCTACGCCGAAGCGCCGGTCGCCTGAGCCCGGCGGGTGCGGGCCTCGTGCAGGTGCGCACCGGTGAGGCTCTCTGCCTCCTCGGCGAGATCGACCGGGGTGCCCGTTGCGACGATCTCACCGCCGTTGTCACCGGCCCCCGGACCGAGGTCGATGATCCAGTCGACGATCGAGAGCGTCCTCAGGTCGTGATCGGCGATGACGACCGTGTTGCCCGCGTCGACGAGGAGCTGGAGCTGACCGATGAGCATGTCGATGTCGGACGGGTGGAGACCCGTCGTCGGTTCGTCGAGGATGTAGAGGCTGTGACCGCGCGCTGAGCGGTGGAGTTCGGAGACGAGCTTGATCCGCTGCGCCTCCCCGCCCGAGAGCGTCGGCGCCGACTGACCGAGGCTGACGTAGCCGAGTCCGATGTCGGCGAGCAGGGTGAGGATCTTCGCCGCCGGCGGCACATCGGAGAGGAACTCGGCCGCCTCGTCGACGGTCATCGCGAGGACATCGGCGACCGACCTCCCCCGGTAGGTGACCTCGAGGGTCTCCGGGTTGTAGCGCTTGCCGTGGCAGACCGGGCATGGGGCGGTCTCCGTGGGCATGAAGAGGAGTTCGATGCTCACGACCCCGTCTCCGAGGCAGTTCGGGCAGCGCCCCTCGGGCTGGTTGAAGGAGAACCGTCCGACGCCGAAGCGGCGTGCCTTCGCTTCCGGCTGGGCGGCGAAGAGCCTGCGGACGGTGTCGAAGAGTCCCGTGTAGGTCGCCAGCGTCGACCGGGAGGTGCGGCCGATGGGACGCTGATCGACGACGATGACGCGATCGATCGCCTCGAGGCCCGTCGTCGATGCGGTCGCCAGCTCGTCGTTGCCGAGGTCCCAGACCGGCACTCCGTGGGAGATCTCCTCGGCGATCTCGACGGACTGCGGGTTCCTCTCCTCGTCGGCGGTCACCTCGGCGAGGTCGAGGGTGGTGCGGACGGCATCGGCGAGTGCCGTGAGCACGGAGGTCTTCCCCGACCCGGAGACTCCGGTGATCGCGGTGAACGCATGGAGGGGGAGGCAGACGTCGATCCCGGTGAGATTGTGGCCGGTGACGCCGAGGAGGCCGATCCACTCGGTGAGCGCGCGGGGAGCCGGTGGCGACGGCGGCAGCGGAGGAACCGGACCGAGGTAGCGGGCGGTGACGGATTCCGCCACCTCGGCGATGCCGTCGGCCGGACCGTTGTAGAGCACGCGTCCGCCGTAGCGCCCGGCCCCGGGACCGAGGTCGACGATCCAGTCGGCGGCGCGGATGACGGGGGCGCTGTGCTCGACGACGAAGATCGTGTTGCCCTCGTCTCCGAGCCGGCGCAGGGCACCGAGGAGGAGCTCGAGGTCGGCGGGGTGGAGTCCCGCCGAGGGTTCGTCGAGGACGTAGAGGACTCCGAAGAGCCCGCTGCGCAGCTGCGTGGCGAGGTGGAGGCGTTTGAGTTCGCCGCTCGAGAGCGTCGAGGTGGGGCGGGCGACCTCGAGGTAGCCGAGGCCGAGGCCGATGAGAGTGCCGAGCTGGTCGACGAGGACGTCGATGAGGGCCTGGGCGGCCTGGTTGCGTTCGACGGAGAGCTCCCCGGTGGCCGGGTGGGTGCGGGCGTTCTCGAGGAAGGAGACGAGCCCGGTGAGCGGAAGGCGGGCCGCCTCGGCGATGTCGATGCCGGCGATCGTCACAGCCAGGGCTTCGGGGTTGAGGCGTTTGCCGTGGCACGTGGGGCAGAGCCTCTCCGTCATGAAGGATGCGGCAGTTGCGCGCATCCGCGCCGAGGCGGAGTCGGCGAAGGTGTGCTCGACCCAGCGCTTGGGGCTCATGTACGTGCCCTTGTAGCCCTCCTTGACCTCGACCGTGGGCTGGTCGTCGGTCGTGAGCACCCATTGCCGGGTGTCAGCGGGGAGGGAGTCGAAGGGGACGTTGATGTCGATGCCGAGGTCGCGGAGCACCCGACGGTTGTTCTTGCCTCCGAAGGCGCCCGGCCAGGCGACGATCGCTCCGTCGTCGATGCTCAGCGACGGGTCTCCGACGAGGCGGTCCTCGTCGACCTGGAGGAGGCGGCCCATGCCCGAGCACGTCCGGCACGCGCCGACCGCGGTGTTCGGGGAGAAGCTGTCGGAGTCGAGCGGGGCGGCGTCGCGGGGGAAGGTGCCGGCGAGGTCGGCCGGTCGATAACCCTCGGGGTATGTGCCGGAGCGGGAGTAGAGCATGCGGAGGACGTTCGAGACCCGCGAGACCGTACCGACGGTCGACCGGGTGCTGCCCGACTGCTGCTGTTGGAGGGCGACGGCGGGAGGGAGTCCGGTGATGACGCGGACGTGGGGAGCCGAGCCCTGGTCGATGAGGCGTCGGGCGTAGGGGGCGACCGACTCGAGGTAGCGCTGGCGGGACTGCGTATAGATCGTGCCGAAGGCGAGTGACGACTTGCCCGAACCCGAGATCCCGGTGAAGGCGACGATCGTGTCGCGGGGGATGTCGATGTCGACGGCCCGGAGGTTGTGCTCGCGGGCACCCCGGACGGCGATGTGTCCGGAGACGACGTCGCTGCTGAGACGATCGGCGGTCATGGCTTCGATCCTAACGGCGGGGGTCTTCATCCTATGAAGCAGGTGGAGACGACTCCGGCCGACAGCGAATCGTTCGCTGTCGGCCGGATGCGGTCGATGTCTGTTCCGTGGAGGGGAACCGTGCTTCAGGAGTTCTCGTCGCGCTCCTTGTCCGCCTGTGAGAGGTCGCTGGCGGCCACGGAGCGGACCTCCTCGGAATCTCCGTCACGGGTGAGGTCGCCGGCTTCAGAGGCGACCCAGGCACTCGTCTCGCCGCCGCGGTCGTCGGACTGACGGAGAACGCTCGCTGCGACGGAGCGCTCCTCCTCGGTGGCGTTGGGATCGGACATGATGCGAGCGGCTTCGGATGCGCTGACCGAACCGGATTCTGAGGTGTTCTCGGACATGTGCTGACCTTTCTCGACTGTGGGGCGGAAACCCCCGTGGAGCTGTGGGTCGGACCCCTGTGGATGGGTGTTCAGTCTGGCATCGGCCAACTAGGGGAGTCCACAGCTTTGAGGCAATTCACATTGTTGAATGTGAAACAGTGGCGACCCCGGTCAGACGCACAGCGTGAGTGGACAGCGATGTGCCGTGGTCCCTCAGGGGTGGACGCGGATGAGGTGCTCGTTGGTGAACGCCCGCAGAGCCCATTCGGCGTTCTCGCGGCCATAGCCGGAGCGGTTGATGCCGCCGAAGGGGTATTCCGGTCCCGACTCCATGTGGGAGTTGACGAAGCTCATGCCCGCGTTGATCTTCGCGGCGAAGCGCTCGCCCTTCTCGAGGTCGTCCGTCCACACCGAGCTCATGAGCCCGTACTCGGAGTGGTTGGCGATCTCGAGGGCGTCCGCTTCATCCTTCGCCCGGTAGATCATCACGGCCGGACCGAAGAGCTCGTTGCATCCGAGGTCGGAGTCCGGGTCGATGTCGGTGAGCAGGGCCGGGGACATGAACCAGCCGGGACGGTCGAGCTTCTGCCCGCCCGTGTGCAGTGTCGCGCCGTTCTCGACGGCCTTCGCGATGCGCTCGACGATCTCATCTCGTGCGCTCTCGGAGGACAGCGGCCCCATCCCGACCTCGGGATCGTCGAACGTCGAGACCTTCGTCGCCTCGACGGCCTTCTTCGCCTCGGCGACGAATTCGTCGTAGAGCTCGTCGACGACGATGAAGCGCTTCGGGGAGGTGCACACCTGTCCGGCGTTCGTCAGGCGGATGCCGACGACCTTCTTCGCGAGTGCGGGAACGTCCGTGGAGTCGAGGACGACGAGGGGGTCGTTGCCGCCGAGTTCGAGGACTGAGCGCTTGAGGTACTTCGCCGCGATCCCCGCGACGGAGGCGCCGGCCGCTTCGGACCCGGTGAGGGAGAAGCCCTTGACCCGAGGATCCTTGAGGACCTCCTCGGCGTGGGAGCTGTCGAGGTAGATGTTCTGGTACACGCCTTCGGGCAGGCCCGCCTCGACGAGGAGGTCGGCGAAGTACTGCGAGGACACAGGACAGATCGAGGCCTGCTTCATGATGATCGCGTTGCCGACGACGAGGTTCGGGATGACGAAGCGGGCGATCTGGTTGTAGGGGAAGTTCCACGGCATGATGCCCAGCAGCACGCCGAGCGGATCGTGGCGGACGTAGCTGCGGGCGGCGCCGGCGGAGGGCAGTTCAGTGGGGTTGAGGTATTTGTGGGCGTGGTCGGCGAACCAGCGGGCCGTGCGGGCGACCTTGTCCACCTCGGCGAGGCCCTGCTGCTTCGGCTTGCCCATCTCACGGCCGATGATGTCGGTCATCTCATCGGCGTTCTCATCGACGAGGTCGGCGAACCGTCGGAGGATCGCCGAGCGTTCGATGAGGGGTGTGTCCTTCCACGACTCAAAGGCGGTGTGGCCGCGGTCGATGTAGCCAGGGATCTCCTCGACGGGGACCGAGGGGAACTCCTCCTCGACTTCGCCGGTGTTGGCATTGGTGAGTGCGAACTTGCTCATGGACGATCCTTTCGCGATGGAGGTGGGGACCTCGGTGAGGCGGTGTCCGCAACGAGGGCGGACTCCCCGTCTGGACTCCTCGGTGGAAATCCTCGTTGAGACTCCCCTTTCGAGGGTATGCCTGCTAAGGGAACACGGGGAGAGGGTGAGGAATTCCTGAAACGCCGCTTGTCGCATTCCTCGAACCTCGCCGAGGTGATCCCGGACAGACAGCGGCACCGGCCATTGTGCGGGGCTGGGGCTCCGAGGTCACTGCGGCGATGGAGCTCCGAGCTGAATGGGCAGGGCTCGTGGAACCGCCGCGGCGTGGGCCTCCAGTGACGACGATGGGGTTCCGCGGGGACGGTCGCGGGCATAGGGTGGGCGGCATGGAGAAAGTGAACGGAATCGGCGGATATTTCCTGCGTGCCAGCGATCCCGAGGCACTGTCGGCCTGGTACCAAGGCCGGCTCGGGGTCGACACCACCGAGGGGGTGTGGCGGCAAGAGGCGGGGCCGACCGTCGTGGCGGCGTTCGAGGCGGAGACGGACTACTTCGGCGAGCGTGCCGACGGGTTCGGGCGGCAGCAGACGATGCTCAACTTCCGGGTCGACGACCTCGACGCGATGCTCGAACAGCTCCAGGCCGCCGAGGCGGACGTCGACGACGAGATCCAGGAGATGGAGGGCATCGGCCGCTTCGGTTGGGTGACCGATCCCGAGGGCAACCGGATCGAACTGTGGGAGCCGGCGCCCGAGACGCTGGGGGATCCTGACGTGGAGGGCTGAGACCGTCACAAGTGGTTCAGTCGGAGCGGTCGGCTCAGCCGACGCCGGCGGTTCGGTCGCCGCTGGCACTTGACCCCTTCTGCCGGTGTACTCGTCACCGACGGTTGAATCCACCGCCGATCTCTGATTCCGCTGTCGTCGCCTGATTCCACTGCCGAGATCACATCAACGTCGACCGATGGATATCCGGTGAGTCCGGCATCGACTCCGCTCCGCCTTGCAGATGACTGTGCAGACACGTCGACACTTCGCGACAGCGTTCATCGGCGCAATGCGGTGCCTGTTTCCTCAGAACGGTGGTGGGTCGGTGACGGGGTCGTGGTCCCAGTTGATCACCGGGGGTGGCTGTCGGGTGAAGCTGGTGTCGTACTCCGTGACAGGACCGCGAGTCACGAATCCCGGTCCGGCGTTCGCGGTGGTTGGGTTCGCGGTCGTCGGGTTCGTGTTCGTGCTCGTCGCGCTGGGATCCGGCGGCGTGGTGTCGAGATTCGCTGTCGCGGGGTGTCCCGAGGTCGACGATGCGTCGACCTTGCTCTCCCAGGGAGCACGGGTATCGCTGTCGGGATCGACGGCCAAGGTCCAGGGGTCGATGCTCGGGGGCACTTGGGGAGTCGACGCGACGGAGGACTGACGGGTCGTTGTCCTGCGGGTAGGCGACGTCGTCGGGGTAGGCGAGGTTGTTGTCGGTGTCGAGTAGCCTGTCGGGGTTCTGCGGGGTTTCGGTTTCCGTCCACCCGTTTTCCGCCGTCGGGCTGGTTGGCGTTTGGTCTCGGTGGCGGCTCGGAGTCGTTTCGCCCGCTGGGCGATCGCGTGCTTGCGCTGTTGGGCCAGGGACCGGTGTCCGGTGATCGGTTCGACCGGCCCCAACGGGCAATGCCCGAGGGGTGGATCCGTCTCACACAGACTCCTTCCCGTACACCACACCAGCGACGACGACCGTGCTGACGTGCACCCTCGCTCAGCGTCAGCGGCAGCGTAGGGGTCGCTTGTTCCTGGTGGCAGGGCCTTCATCCGCACCGGGTCATGCCCGGGAGGCAGACAGGCCGGAAAGACGGCGTGTTCCCAATCCATGGCGTGGTCGAGACGCAGACGTGCCCGTGCCGCATTCGATGCCTCGGTAGCCTCCCGCAGCGCTTGGTCACGGGCAGCGACTTCCGCGATCCGTCGCTGTTGTGCTCTGTGCTCCTTGACGTGTTCTCTCGTGGGTGGAACTTCAATGATTGCGGGTTCGTCCGGGACGTCATGGTCGGGGGTCACCCACCGGCATGGTCGCATCCGGGCCAGGTCGGCGAATGCCAGGGCGTGGTCGATGTCGATGGGTTGGTCAGGGGCCTCGATTGTGGTCATCAGCCCGTGGGGGAACTCGTAGGCGATCCGACTCGTTCCACTGCCCCGGTCGTTCATGTC
>NZ_SJXG01000029.1:0-18958 GCF_012027885.1 Brevibacterium sp. LS14 | reverse complement strand
GGCGATGTCAAGGCGTCGAAGCAACATGGGGCTCGCCGGCGAGCAGTCGAGCGAATGCCTCGGTGGGCGTGAGATAGCCCAGTCGGCGGCGGGGTCGATTGTTGATCTCCTCGGCGATGGTGGTGAGGTAGGGCTGGTGATCGGGGATCACCGTGCCCTTGGGCAGATACTCCCGGTAGAGCCGGTTCGTGTTCTCGTTGCTGGGCCTCTGCCAGGGCGAGTGGGGATCGGCGAAGTAGACCGGCATCGCCGTGGCCAGGGAGACCTTCGCGTGCTGGGCCATCTCGCTGCCCTGGTCCCACGCCAACGATGCCTTCATCATCTCGGGCAGGTCGTTGAAAAACTCGATGACCGCGTCAGCGGTTGGCTCGGCGTGTTTCGAGGGCAGGGCCAGCAGCCCGGTGAACCCGCTCATCCGCTCCACCAGCGTCGCCGCGCACGAGGTGCCGTTCTTCCCGATGATCAGGTCACCCTCCCAGTGCCCCGGCACCCGACGCTGGGCGGCGTCCTCACCTCGCTCCGCGATCGGGACCATACCTACGATTGGGCCACCGCGCGTCCGCCCGGTCGTACGTGGTCGGCGCTTGGTCCGCTTGGACTGCAGGAAGATGCCCTTGCGGGCGAGCTCACCCTTCGGGATTGCGTAGATGTACTGGTAGATAGCCTCACCGGAGACGGTTCGGCCGCGTGCGTCAGGAGAGTTCGCCATGCGTTCAACGGTCGGGTCTGTCGCCTCCAGACGCAACCGGCCCGCTATCTCGTTCGGCGTCCAGGACGCGGCCAGGTCGGCGTCCACCCTCGCCTGCAGCACCGGATCCCCCGCGACCTTCCGCTGCTGCGGGCGAGCTCGCCGACGCTGCGCTCTGACGTCTGCGGTCACGGCCTGGTAGCCGCGGGTCTTCGTCGAGTTCCGGTGAAGCTCCCGCGAGATCACCGACGGGCAACGCCCCAGGTGACGGGCGATCCTCCGCACCGACCAGCCCGCTTTCGAGGCCGCCGAGATCTCCGACCTGTCGCTGAACGACAACCCCACCCGCGCCATCTGCACACTCCACCGATCAGACCCCCGCCGACCGGGAGTGTTACTTCGACGCTATGACACCACCGGGGCGCAGATGCTCTGCTGCTTGACGGCGCCGTAATTGCAGGTCAGAGAGTGACTGAAGCAGACTCGTGCATACCAGGAGAAACAATCCTCCACATAATGAATAGGTCGCGGGTTCGATTCCCGCAGGCGGCTCGGCAACGCCCCTCCCCAGTCTCAACAGGCTGGGGAGGGGCTTTTTCTGTTCCGCCTGCACCCCTTCGCGAGGAGGAACTCTTTGCCCTCGACGGATCGCCCGGCGATCACATCTTGAGTGTTGAACGATCACGCCTGTAATGGTGAACGATTCTGCTACAGTGCATCCCGTAACTGTGTTGTGAACCACACCGGCGTGGTGCCGGCCCTCAGGCATCCGATCGTTGAAAGCAGAAGATGAAACCAGTCTCGAAGCGCCTATTCGCCCTGTCGGCCGTCGCCGCCGTCGTCGCCTCATCACTGTCGCTGAGCAACCCTGTCGCAGCAGTCGAATCGACCTTCACCCCACCCTGTGTCGACGACCCGGTCGCCCTCGGACCCGAGGAGGAACTCGTCACGAAGCCGGCTCCCCGCGAGCTCCTCCGCTCCAGCGGCCTCGCCGACTTCGTCACTGCCTTCGCCGAAGACCTGTGCGCCCGGTCCGGGGAAGAGGCGATCGATGCCCTCGTCGAGAACCGGTCACGGGAACTGTGGACCCGCGGCATCGACGCCGCTCGAGCGATGACCGGGGGCGATGGTCTCGACGCGGACGACCGCCCCCTCTACTGGGCCCGCCTGGCGATGATCGGCGCCCTCAAGCAGTGGTCGGCGGAGAACCGGGTCTCGGACGAGACCCTCGCGGCCCGCACCGCCGTCATCGATCGGCTCTCCCGCGGTCAGGACACCCTCGACCCCGATGCGAGCGAACGCGACGTCGCCGTCATCACCGGATTCGACCCCTTCTCCCTGCGCTCCGAACCGCGGATCTCCAATCCCTCGGGAGCCATCGCGCTCGCGCTCGACGGTGAGGTCATCGACGGCCCGAACGGACCGGTCGAGATCCAAGCGGCGCTCTTCCCCGTGCGCTGGCGCGACTTCGGCGACGGGATGGTCGAGAAAGCCCTGACGCCCGCGTTCTCGGCCGAGAACACCCCCGAGCTCTTCTTCACCATCAGCCAGGGACGTCCCAACCAGTTCGACCTCGAAGCCTTCAACGGTGCCTGGCGTGGAGGCTTCGTCGACAACGAACTAGTCTGCTATCAGGGAATCGCTCCCATTCCCGCGGGCGTGACGACGGTCTCGCCGCAGCCGCAGTGGACGGAGTCGACCCTGCCGCGCGAGGCAATGGTCGCGGATACTGCCGGGAAGCCGTTCGCCGTCAATGATCGACGCTCGGTCACGGAGCTGCCCGGTGACACTCCGGCGACCGAACCCAGGCTCGGGTGCCCGGCGGACTCCGCGCTCAACGAAGGAACCCAGCGCGAAGACGGACCGAGCGAAGGCTCCGTCGCCCGAGCCGGCGGTGGCGGGGACTACCTCTCCAACGAGATCGCCTACCGCGCGACCCTGCTCCGAGACGCCCTCGGTCTCACCGACCTGCCGGGCGGCCACGTGCACACTCCGGTGCTCGAGGGAGTCCAGAAGACCGAATCGGAGATCAGCAATCCCGAGTTCGTCTCCAACCGGCAGGACATCATCGCCCAGACGAAGCTCCTGCTCGAAAGCGCCCTCGCCCAGCAGCCCGTAGACGACCCGGAACCGACGGACGAGCCCACTGACGAACCGACCGGCTCGCCGACGGAGACGCCCGCCCCCACCGAAGGCCCGACAGAGCCGACGTTGCCCACGAGCGGCCCGTCGACACCGGCGGACTCAGGGGCATCTGCAGACTCCGGTGCGACCGCGGACGGATCCAACGTCGCAGCCTCGGCGGACGGTGGCGACGGAGCAGGCCGAGGCGAAGCGATGCCGCGCACCGGTGGTCTGCCGATGTCCACGGCCGTCATCGGTGCGCTGCTGACCGTCGTCGGAGCTGGACTCGTCTTCGGTGTCCGTCGTCGCAGGCGGGGGTGACGTCGTCGGCTCACTGAGCGACGAGGCGGGCTAGAGCATCTTCCCCTGGACGTTCCAGCCCTGCGTCTTCACCTGGCTCAGCGCCTTCATCCTCCGGAACCCGACGGCATGACCGGAGAGGAAGTTCGACAGACGCAGCCAGAAGCCGTTCTTGTGCCGGTCGACGGACCGGATGTAGGCGTCGACATCGACCCGTGAGGCGAGGTTCTTGCCGGAGAAGAGGGCGATCATCTTCATGGCGTCCTCGGGCGCATAGTACGACGCCGTTCTGTCGGCGGTGTACTCCTGAGCGCGTGACAGCGTCGGGGAGAGCCGCAGGAGGACGAGGATCGGCTGGATCCCGCTGCGCCACAGGTTCACGTGCCCGCATCTGATGTGTCCCAGCTCGTGGCCCATGATGAATCGCAGCGCGCCGAAGTCTCCGTGGACGTAGGCGAGGTCGACGAGGTCGCTGTAGACGACGACATATCCGCGTTGCAGCTGGCATTTGGCGGCGTAGGCGTTCATCGTGCCGTTGCCGTTGATGACGTAGATCTGCGGGATCCCCGACATCCTCCCGGTGCCGGCGCCGAAGCCCATCTCGAGCGCGAGTTCCCGGTAGACGGCGTAGAGCTCCGGGAACTGCTCGTCGGTGACTTCGACTCCGTTGGAGATCTTCGACCAGTAGAGGTAGCGGATGTAGATGAAGCTCGCCACCGGAGCGAAGAGGCCGATGAGCACGCCGAAAGCCCACTCATCGAGGGGGAGTCCGACGAGGATGAAGACGAGCGCTCCGGTGACGACGATCGCTGTGAGCTCGATGCCGACGACGAGCATCGGCATCTCTGCCCGATGCCGCAGTTCGCTGACCGTGGGGCCGGTGGGTCTGAGCGCGGTGGAGGGGTCGGTGAGTGCCATGGGTCAGTTTCCTCGTGAGATCCGTTCGGTGCGAACCGGGGGGGTCGGAATGCGGTTCGCGTCCGAGGAGCCAGCGCGATCACGCCGAGGTCATCACGCTGACAGCGCTCGGAGAGTACGCGAAACACTAACATGGGGACACCCGATCGAGGGATCGACGAGAGTCCGGCACCCATGAGCGCCGCGGCGCCTGGGGCTCAGAGCCCGAGCAGCTCGTAGGCTCGGCGGTACTTCTCCGTCAGCCGCGCCCGGGTCGCCTCGTCGAGGCGAGCCTGCCTGGCCGGATCGGTGTTGTCGGCGAGATCGGCGGTCTTCACGCGCACGGCCAGCGGGTTCGCGCGGACCCGAGCGAAGTAGTCCTCGACGTCCTCACCGGAGCGCTTCGTCACCGCGATGACCGCGTCGACCACCCCGGCGGGGAAATCCCCGCGCAGATCATCCTCCGTCACCGAGGTGTCCTCGACGACATCGTGCAGCCATGCGGCCGCGACGACCGCGGTCGACTCGTCGTCGCCGAGGTCATCGGCGACGAGGGCCGCCCGGGCGTTCGCAGCGACCCGGCGCGGATGGTCGATGTAGTCGAACCCGGCCTTGTCGACCTGCCCGCGGTGCGCCTGACGGGCGACCGCCTCGGCGCGGGAGAGGAGATCGTCGTTCATCGCCAACGCTGCCACGCCGCCTGTCGGCTGACATCGGCGAGTTCGGCGACGCGCGCCCACGAGTTGTGCTCGGCGAGGAGGCGGGCACTGGTGCCCAGCGCCTCCCCGACCTCCGAGGACAGGGAGATGAGCGCGGAGAACGCCGCGGGATCGGGGGAGTGGGCGAGGCCGTTGATCGCCTCGTGTGCCTGTGCCACGAGTTCGGCGACCTCGGCCACTGCGGCATCCTGAGACTGCGTGCCGCCGGTGGCACCGCCAGCGGAGGGAGTTGCGCGCGTGCCGCCCGTGCCGGAAGAAGTGTCGCTCGCGCCGGAAGGCGGGCCGTTCGAACCGGTGAGGTCCACAGGTTCGGTGCTGTCGTCGAGGGTCACCACGATCATCTCCTCTTCAGAGCTGAGGCTGCGGGTCCACCTGCGGGAGTGCCAGCGGTATTCGACCTCGCCGCGCAGGGGTCGATAGACCGCAGTGTACAGCGTGCCGAACGCGTTATCGTAGTCGCCGCTGAAGACCCCCGGGCCGAGCATGGTCTCAGCCATCTCCTCGATTCCGCGGCCGTCGTCGAGCGCCTCGGTGAGCAGGTCCTGCCGCTCGACGCTGCGGAAGCGGCGGGCGTGATCGGGATACTCCGGGGACCTGCCGCGGTGGTTCGTCGCCACCGGATCCTCGACGACCTCCGGTGCCATCCCCGGCCCGACGTAGGCAGTGGCGCGGCGGCCGGTGGCATCGACCATCGTGAGGTTGTAGTACATCGACACGGGCACGGTCTCCAGCCTGCGCAGTGCCTCGGGAACATCCCCGGCGACCTCGAGGAGGAAGCGGACGACGAGTGGGGCGGCGAAGCCGTCGCCGTCGCCGGGCCGTCCGCCGAAGGCGAGCGAGACCGCCAGTCCGTCCTCGTTGAGTCCGTCGAGGAGCCCCCACAGGCAGTCGGAGGTGCCGATCACCCGGCGGGACCCGTAGCGCGTCGAGGCGTGGACCTGCTCGAAGAGTTCGAGGCCGTAGTCGTAGTTGCGCAGCAGCGCCGGTTCGGGGGAGCGCATGGCGACCTGCGAGCACCCGGGAAGGAAGCGCGGGGGATTCCACAGCGTGAGCATCCGCGCCGCGGTCTCGTCACCGCCGGTGAGGTCGACGAGTCGCTGCCACGTGGGCACGAGTTCGGGCATGTGTTCACGCAGCTTCGCCTCGGCGGTGGCCAGATCGGGGCGGGCAGAGTCTCCGTCGCGCAGATACCAGGCGCGGTAACCCGGCCAGACGGCGTCGAAGAGGGCCTTCCAGCGGGTCGAGGGGCGGTCTTCGGTGATTCCGTAGAAAGTGAAAGAAGTCATGTGTCAAGATTAGGTTGACACTCCTCCGAGTGTCAAGAAAAAGTTGACACTTTGTCGCGGCGCCGCGCCGTGTCCGTCTGTGTACCCTGAGAGCACGCGCATCGTCGAGGCGAACGGAGGATCGCATGTCGCTGCTCATCCACCTCGTCGTCCTGTGCGGGCTCTTCCTCATCATGGGAGTCCTCACCACCCCGCCGGGACACCGCGAATGGAAGCGGATCGGCGGCTTCCTCGGCGCGATCGGGCTCGGGCTGGCGATGACTCTGGTCGGGATGGTCGTCGTCATCATCATGCTCGGCCTCTACATCGCAGGCATCGCGCTGCTCGACATCGGCCTCGGCCTCTTCCTCGGCGTCATCTCGGTGGCTCTGGCCTCGGGCATCGTCATGTTCCTCATCGTCCAGCCGATCATCCAGCGGACCGGCATCAGCATGGAGCTGCTGACGATCACCGAGTACTACATTCAGTGGTTCCTCATCTACGTCACCGTCTATCAGGTGATCTTCGAACAGCTCAACGGCCTCGGCCGGATCATCAACGAGCGCGACCTCACCAAGGAGCTCAACTCCTACCTCTCCTCGATCCTCGACCCCTCCGTCCTCATCGCCATCCTCCTGCCGGTCCTCCTGTCGATCTGGGTCGCTGTCGCCATCGCGAAGATCCGACTCGACGCCGATCCCGGCACCGAAGCCGCCGAAGCTCCATCAGGTGCGCCGGGCGCGGCGAATCCCGGGAGGGCGAACCCCGCCGAGGCGGCGCCCGGTTCCGCGGGGGAATCGCGTTCCGTCGGGGTCGAGTCCACGGACGTGAATGCAGGGAGGGCGCGCAGACCCAAGCACTGAGATCTGCGCGCCCTCACCGAGGCGACGGTTCGTTCACTTCCTCTTCGGCGTGAACGACGTCGAGCACGACCATGAGGTCTTGCCCTTCTTCGCGGTCACCGTGACCTTGACCTTCTTGCCCGGGGTTGCGCCCGAGATGTAGTAGTTGAGGTTCGCCGTCCCCTTCGTCGAGGCGGTCGCGGACTTCTTCGTCTTCGTCGTCTTGTAGTGGGCGGTCGTCGTCACCTTCGCCTTCGACCCGACCTTCGAGACCTTGACCGTCGTGTTCGAGTACTGGCGCGGCTTCGAGTTCGACATCGAGACCTTGCATGACTTCGACGCCGCCTCGGCGGGGGAGGCGTCGAGGGCGATGGGGCCGGCGAGCAGGCCGGCGGCGAGGACGAGAGCGAGGCCCGGGCGCAGGCGGGCAGGGGTGATCACGGACATGATTCTCCTGAATCTCGAAGGGGAGGGCTGACTGCTCGGAAGGAGGAGTCGCCTCATCATAATCACTGCGGGTGTTGTCCTCAGTGCCCCGTGATCGAATCGAGATGAGAGCTTCGTCACGGAACCGTCGGCGTCGCCGGTCGACGCCCGGCGCCCCCTCTGTTCCGCATGGGCGGGCGGCGGGATCGGCCTGTGTTGACCATCACAGCGATGCGGTGTTCAATGGGACCGACACCATTAGTGAACGATCGATCAGCTTCGATCGGCGGGCTCACCGGCGATGGTCCACCGTCGCCGCGAGTGCGAGTCACCACCAATGCGGGGAGAGGTGCGATCTCCCTGACGACTGTGAGGATCACATGAGCGAAGCGTTTATCTACGATGCCGTGCGCACTCCGCGCGGCAGGAACCGCGGCGGCGCCCTCCACGGCACGAAGCCCATCGACCTCGTCGTCGGCCTCATCGACGCCGTACGCGAACGCAACCCCGACCTCGACGACGCGAAGATCGACGACATCGTCCTCGGCGTCGTCTCCCCGGTCGGCGAGCAGGGCTCGGACATCGCGCGCACCGCGGCGCTGGTCGCCGGACTCGACGAATCCGTCGCCGGGGTCCAGGTCAACCGCTTCTGTGCCTCGGGCCTCGAAGCCGTCAACCTCGCCGCCCAGAAGGTCGGCAGCGGCTTCGAATCCCTCGTCCTCGCCGGCGGCGTCGAGTCGATGTCGCGCATCCCGCTCGGTTCCGACGGCGGGGCGTGGTCGCACGATCCGACAACGAACTATGACACGTACTTCGTCCCCCAAGGCATCGGGGCCGACCTCATCGCCACGACCGAGGGCTTCACCCGCACCGATGTCGACACCTATGCCGCCGAATCGCAGCGCCGCGCCGCCGAGGCGTGGGAGGCCGGACGCTTCGCGAACTCCGTCATCCCCGTCAAGGACCTCAACGGTGTGACGATCCTCGATCGGGACGAGCACATGCGTCCCGGGTCGACCGTCGAATCGCTCTCCCAGCTGCCGCCTGCCTTCGCCAAGCTCGCCGCGCAGACCGGCTTCGACGACGTCGCCCTGCAGAAGTACCACTGGGTCGAGGAGATCGACCACGTCCACACGGCGGCGAACTCCTCGGGAATCGTCGACGGGGCCGCCCTCGTCATCCTCGGCGATGAGAAGGTCGGGCAGGACATGGGCATGACCCCGCGCGCCCGCATCGTCGCCACCGCCGTCGTCGGCTCCGAACCGACGATCATGCTCACCGGACCGACCCCGGCGACGCAGAAGGTCCTCGACAAGGCCGGCATGACGGTCGACGACATCGACCTCTTCGAACTCAACGAAGCCTTCGCCGCCGTCGTCCTCAAGTGGATGAAGGACCTGGGGATCCCGCACGAGAAGGTCAACGTCAACGGCGGGGCGATCGCCATGGGCCACCCGCTCGGTGCGACGGGGGCGATGATCCTCGGCACCGTCCTCGACGAACTCGAACGCCGCGACCTCAAGCGCGGACTGGTCACCCTGTGCATCGGCGCAGGCATGGGCATCGCGACGATCATCGAAAGGGTCTGACATGACGAACGCTGAATACTCCCGCACCACCGACGCCGACGGCATCGTCACCATCGTCCTCGACGACCCCGATTCCTCGGTGAACACGATGAACGACCACTTCGGTGCCGCCCTCGAAGAGACCCTCGACTGGCTGGAAGCCAACGTCGACGACATCACCGGCGTCGTCCTCACCTCGGCGAAGAAGTCGTTCTTCGCCGGCGGCGACCTCGAGAGGCTGCGCCGCGCGGATCCGGACAACTCCGAGGCCGAGACCGCGCAGGTCGAGCACATCAAGGCGCTCCTGCGCCGCCTCGAGAAACTCGGCAAGCCCGTCGTCGCTGCGCTCAACGGAGCGGCACTGGGCGGCGGCCTCGAGATCGCGCTTGCCACCCATTACCGGATCGCCGCCGACGACGTCAAGTCCGCCCGCTTCGGCCTGCCTGAGGTCACCCTCGGACTCCTGCCCGGAGGCGGAGGAGTCTCCCGCGTCGTGCGGATGATCGGTCTCCAGGACGCCCTGCAGAAGGTCATCCTTCCGGGTACGAAGTTCACGGCAGCCGACGCGCAGGCGCTCGGTCTCGTCGACGACCTCGCTCCCGCGGCCGAGCTCGAAGACCGGGCGAAGGCGTGGATCAATGCCAACCCCGAGGCGGTCCAGCCTTGGGACGTCAAGGGCTTCACAATCCCCGGCGGGGCGCCGAGCTCGCCGAAGATCGCGATGATGCTGCCCGCGCTGCCGGCGGCTCTGCGCCGCCAGACGAAGGGCGCGCCGATGCCGGCCCCGCGCGCGGCCATGGCCGCCGCCGTCGAGGGTGCGCTCGTCGACATCGACACCGCGCTCACCGTCGAGACCCGCTACTTCGTCAGCCTCACCCACACGCAGGTGGCGAAGAACATGATCAAGGCGTTCTTCTTCGACCTCGGCCACATCAACGCCGGGGGCTCGCGTCCCGATGGCTTCGAGCCGCGGCCCGTGACGAAGCTCGGCGTCCTCGGAGCCGGAATGATGGGGGCCGCGATCGCCTACACCGCGGCCCGCGCCGGCATCGACGTCGTCCTCAAGGACGTCGAGCTCGCCAACGCCGAGAAGGGCAAGGACTACGCCCGCAAGCGCGAGGAGTCCGCCCTGGCCAAGGGCAAGACCACCCCGGAGAAGTCCGAGGCTGTGCTCGCCCGCATCCACCCGAGTGCGTCCGTCGACGACTTCGCCGGCGTCGACTTCGTCATCGAAGCTGTCTTCGAGTCCGTGCCCGTCAAGCAGCAGGTCTTCGGTGAGATCGAGGACGTCGTCGCCCCCGACGCCGTGCTCGGATCGAACACTTCGACCCTGCCGATCACGGAACTCGCGACTGGAGTCGAACGGGAGAAGGACTTCATCGGCGTCCACTTCTTCTCCCCGGCGGACAAGATGCCCCTCGTCGAGATCATCACGGGAGAGAAGACCTCCGATGAGACGCTGGCGCGGACCTTCGACTTCGTCCAGCAGATCAGGAAGACCCCGATCGTCGTCACCGACTCCCGCGGGTTCTTCACCTCCCGTGTCATCGGGACCTTCATCGCCGAGGCGGTCGCCGCCGTCGGTGAGGGAGTCGAACCCTCCAGCGTCGAGCAGGCGGCCCTGCAGGCCGGATACCCGACCGGTGCGCTCCAGCTCCTCGACGAGCTCACGCTCACCCTGTCCCAGAAGATCCGCCAGGAGACCCGGGCAGCCGTCGAGGCGGCCGGGGGCACGTGGGATGAGCATCCCTCGGAGGCCGTCATCGACTGGATGGTCGAGCAGGGGCGGACCGGGCGCAAGGACGGCGCCGGGTTCTACGAGTACGACGAGACCGGCAAGCGCACCCACCTGTGGTCGGGCCTGCGCGAGCACTTCGAGTCCGGGTCGACGACGGAGCCCTTCGCCGACCTCCAGGAGCGGATGCTCTTCGCCGAGGCGATCGAGACGATCAAATGCCTCGACGAGGGCGTGCTCACCTCGGTGCCCGACGCCAACATCGGTTCGATCTACGGCATCGGATTCCCCGCATGGACCGGCGGCGTCCTCCAGTACGTCAACCAGTACGAGGGCGGTCTGGCAGGGTTCGTCGAACGGGCGAACGAGCTCGCCGCCACCTACGGTGAGCGCTTCACCCCGCCCGCCTCACTCATCGAGCGCGCGAAGACCGGCGAGACGTACGAGTGAGATGACCTCGACCGCCCGTTGAGCTCACGGTCGTGTCCATCCGCCGGAGGCCCGGACGACACGATGCGTCCGGGCCTCCGGCGTCGTCGACGCAGGATCGGCGTCTGATCAGCTCGAACGATCGGCCGCTGTGCGCTCGGCCAGCTGCGGGTAGTCGATGACGATGCCGTCCTCGTCGAGAGTGAGCTCGGCGGTGAAATCCCTTGTCCCGCTCGTGTATCGGACGTGCTCGGCGTCGATGCCCGCGTAGATCTGGGGGCCGGCGATGACCTCGAGGGAGGGCATGTCGATCCACGCCATCGTCAGCGGGTGCTCGTCGGCGGTGTCCGTCTGGACGTCCAGGCGCCGGATCGGCATCGTGTTCGTCAGTGGGCACAGACCGAGGTCGCAGTCGAGGGCCCCGGAGAGCGCTTCGGCATCGACGATGCCCGGCTCGGCCAACGGGGTCGTCGGCTGTCCGCACGCATGTGTCTCACTGGCCCACCAGCCGGTGTCGGGATCGCGGGACAGGGTGAGCGTTCGCCGCCACCCCGTACCCTGCACGGCGATATCGACGGTGCGCGTGACCCATCCTGCTGAGGCGTCGACCGTCCACGCTGCGGCATAGTCGTCAGTGACCTGTCGGCCGAACGCCCGCAGTCCGTCGTCGAGGAGGATGTCCGCCGAGTCACGGCGGGCCGGGTCGTCGATCCCCACCCAGGACACCTGGCGCGAACGAGCGTTGCCGACACCGGCCTCGAAGAGATCGATCGTCGTGTCGTAGTAGGTCGAGGTGGGTCCGAGGGGAGTCATCCCGATACTCCTCGACACCGACTGCGAGGCGAAGTTGTCCGGTTTGACGACGGCGATGATCCGGTCGAGGCCGCTGGCGAACCCGGCCGAGAGCAGCAATGCCCCCGCCTCAGTGGCATAGCCCTTGCCCACATGAGCGGGGTGGGATCGCCAGCCGATCTCTACGTCGTCACCGGATTCCCCGGCGCTGTAGCGGATCGGCTGGAGGACTGCAGCGCCCACCGGAGTCCCGTCGTGAAGAGTCACGCACCACCAGCCGCGACCAGCAGATGCCGACTCGTTGACCGTCGTGATCCACGCAGCTGCATCTTCGATGCGGGGCATCGCCGCTTTCGGGATGAATCGGATGAGGTCCGGATTTGCGTGGAGTTCGTGGACGAACGATGCGTCGGTAGCGTCGAATCGCCTGAGAATGAGCCGGTCGCTGACATAGTCGGGAGGCGGGGGGTCCGGGGTCACAGTCATGGCATGAGTCTACGCCAGCGCACTGACACGACCTCGGCGTGACGGAGTCGACCGGCGATGTCAGTCGAGGCCGACGATCGGGACGTTCGGAACACTGGGCCGACGATCGGAATAGCGGATGGGCCGGGGATGTTGTGCGTCGCATGGGCGCACAACACGGTGCGGCCAGACATCTCACTCCGCACCCCGCCTGAGGAGACACCATGCGCGCTGCCGTCTACGACCGGTTCACCGACGACTTCGATGACATCGAGGTCCGCGAGATCGAGGACCCCAAGGTCCCGCCGGCCTCCGTCCTCATCGAGGTCAGGGCCGCCGGAGTCAACCCCGTCGACTGGAAGCTCGTCGGCGGCGGTCTCGACCGGTTCCTCCCCACACAGTTCCCCGTCATCCCCGGCTGGGACGTCGCCGGCACCGTCATCGGACTCGGTTTCGACACCCCCGAATTCGAGATCGGCGACGAGGTCGTCGCCTACGCCCGCAAGGACGTCCTCGGCGGCGGCACCTTCGCCGAGAAGGTCGCCGTCCCCGTCCACGCCGTGACGAAGAAACCCGCAGGCCTCACCTGGGAGCAGGCCGGCGGTCTGCCCCTGGCCGGCAACACCGCGCTGCGCACCCTCGACGCCCTCGGCGACCTCGACGGGAAGACCGTCCTCATCCACGGCGCCGCCGGAGGTGTCGGCAGTATGGCCGTGCAGATCGCGAAGGCTGCCGGCGCCCGCGTCATCGGCACCGCCTCCGAACGCAACCACCACTACCTCCGCGAACTCGGCGCCGAACCGATCACCTACGGTGAGGGACTCGCCGACCGCGTCCGCGAGCTCGCGGGCGGTCCGGTCGACGCCGTCGCCGATTTCGTCGGCGGCCAACTCGAGACCACTCTCGCCGTCCTCGCCGACGACGGTGCGCACGCCTCGATCGCCGACCCCTCGGTGACCGAGCACGGCGGGCGCTACATCTGGGTCCGCCCCGACGGGGCGACGACAGCCCGGCTGACCGAGCTCGTCGACGCTGGAAAGCTCAGCGTCGAGGTCGACCAGATCTTCCCCCTCGCCGAGGTGGCCGACGCGTTCCGTTCGAGTGCTGAGGGGCACACCCGGGGCAAGCTCGTCATCGTTCCGTGACGTCCTCATCGGCTGCCGGGAGCCCGAGCGCTGCGGACACGGCGGACCGCAGCTCTCGGCGGACCACCTCGGCGCCCGAGTCCCTGGCCTGATACGGCGTCGAATTCATCATTCCGAACGCCGCGTGGACGCGCACGGTCGCGGCCTCGAGACTCCACTCCGGGTGGACTCGGGTCGCGACCTGCGCCCACTGGCTGACATATCGGCGCTGCAGGCGGCGGACGGTGCGGCGGGAGGACTCGGGCAGGGCCGCGAAGTCGCGGTCCTGGATGCGGATGAGGTCGGGCTCGCTCATCGCGAAGGCGATGTGGAAGTCGATGAGTGTGCCGAGAGTCGCGGCCGCCTCGGCGGGGGAGGTCTGCGCCTCGGCGTCGGAGGCGTCCTCGGCGGAATGCGCGCCGACGATCCCCACACCGCCGTCGTGCAGGTACTCCGAGATCCCGACGAGCAGCTCCTTAAGCACGGCCTCCTTCGACTCGAAGTGCCGGTAGACCGCAGGCGCGGAGATCCCCGCCCCCTTTGCAAGGTCATCGAGGCGCACCCCATGGAAGCCGTGCCGGGCGAAGAGCGTCTTCGCGACCGTGAGCAGCTGTTCGCGCCGGGCGGCCTTCGCCTCCGCCCGCGTCGACGTCGTCACCATCCCCACTCCTCCCAGTCGCCTTGTCGTCGTGGGCGTTGTCACACCCGCCCTGTGGGCAGTATCATAGCAGTCAGTTAACAACAATTAACTGAAATGGGGAGTGGGAATGAGAGCAGTGGGAACTGCCGTCAATCCGGCGACAGGGGAGGCGAACGCCGGGGCGCACGCCGAACTCATCGCCGAACTCCGGGACCGCATCAGCGCCACCGCCCTGGGCGGTCCGGAGAAGTCCCGGCAGAAGCACGTCGACCGCGGCAAGCTTCTGCCCCGCGACCGCGTCGAAGCGCTCCTCGACCCGGGCACCCCGTTCCTCGAGCTCTCACCGCTCGCCGCCAACGGCATGTACGACGATGCGAGCCCGGGTGCGGGCATCATCACCGGCATCGGCCGGGTGGCGGGTCGCGAATGCGTCATCGTCGCCAACGACGCCACCGTCAAGGGCGGCACGTACTACCCGGTGACGGTGAAGAAGCACCTGCGCGCGCAGGAGATCGCGAAGGACAACCGGCTGCCGTGCATCTACCTCGTCGACTCCGGCGGGGCGAACCTGCCCAACCAGGACGACGTCTTCCCCGACCGAGAGCACTTCGGGCGGATCTTCTACAACCAGGCCACCCTCTCCGCCGCTGGCATCCCGCAGCTCGCCGCGGTGCTCGGCTCCTCGACCGCCGGCGGCGCCTACGTCCCGGCGATGGCCGATGAGACGATCATCGTCTCCGAGCAGGGCACGATCTTCCTCGGCGGACCACCCCTGGTCAAGGCCGCGACCGGTGAAGTCGTCAGTGCCGAGGACCTCGGCGGCGGCGCTCTCCACTCCCGCGTCTCCGGCGTCACCGACCACCTCGCGGCCAACGACTCCCACGCGCTCGAGATCATGCGCGACATCGTCACCACTCTCGGGCCGAAGCCGGCACCGAACTGGGAGGTCATCGCCCCCGAGGAGCCGCTGCACTCCCCGGAGGAGCTCACCTCGGTCGTCCCCGTCGACTCGAAGGTCCCCTACGACGTCCACGAGGTCATCGCCCGCCTCGTCGACGGGTCGAAGTTCCACGAATTCAAAGCCGAGTACGGCACGAGCCTCGTCACCGGGTTCGCCCACATCGACGGCCATCCGGTCGGGATCATCGCGAACAACGGCATCCTCTTCGGCGAATCCGCGGTCAAGGGCGCACACTTCATCGAACTCTGCGACCAGCGCACGATCCCGCTCGTCTTCCTCCAGAACATCTCCGGCTTCATGGTCGGCCGCGACTACGAAGCCGGCGGCATCGCCAAGCACGGCGCGAAGATGGTCAACGCCGTCGCCACCGCCCGCGTCCCGAAGTTCACCGTCGTCATCGGCGGGTCCTTCGGCGCCGGCAACTACTCGATGTGCGGCCGCGCCTACTCGCCGCGGTTCCTCTGGATGTGGCCGAACGCCCGGATCTCCGTGATGGGCGGCGAACAGGCGGCGAGCGTGCTCTCGACCGTCAAGCGCGACCAGATCGAAGCCCGCGGGGAGACC
Source organism: Brevibacterium sp. LS14 (assembly GCF_012027885.1). Taxonomy (NCBI): domain Bacteria; kingdom Bacillati; phylum Actinomycetota; class Actinomycetes; order Micrococcales; family Brevibacteriaceae; genus Brevibacterium; species Brevibacterium sp. LS14. Next base: position 3,419 of record NZ_SJXG01000029.1, on the reverse strand, counting down.
TGGTCGGCGGAGGACGAAGACGCGTTCAAGCAGCCCATCCGCGACCAGTACGAAGCCCAGGGCAACCCGTACTACTCGACCGCGAGACTCTGGGACGACGGGATCATCGAACCTCAAGACACCCGCGAGATCCTCGCGCTCGCCCTCGACCTCGCCCGCTTCTCGCCTCTTGGCCGGCCGCTCGATGCCGACGGCTACGGCGTCTTCAGAATGTGAGCTGACTATGTTCGACACCATCCTCATCGCCAACCGCGGCGAGATCGCCCTGCGCGTCATCCGCACCGCGAAGCGGCTGGGCATCCGCACCGTCGCCGTCTACTCCGACGCCGACGCTCACGCCGCCCACGTGAGAGCCGCCGACACCGCCGTGCGCCTCGGCCCCGCCCAGGCGAGCGAGTCCTACCTCGACATCGACAAGGTCATCGCCGCCGCGACGGCGACGGGAGCAGAGGCCATCCACCCCGGCTACGGGTTCCTCTCCGAGAACGCCGACTTCTCCGCCGCGTGCGATGCCGCCGGCATCGTCTTCCTCGGCCCCGGCCCCGAGGCGATCCGGACGATGGGGGACAAGATCACCGCGAAGCAGGCGGTCTCCGCCCGCGGCGTCCCCCTCGTGCCGGGCACGAAGGACGCCGGATCCTCCGACGAGGCGCTCATCGCCGCAGCCGACGACATCGGCTTCCCCGTCCTCATCAAGCCCTCCGCCGGAGGCGGCGGCAAGGGCATGCACGCCGTCTTCGAGCCCTCCGAACTCCCGGCCGCACTCAAGACCGCCCGCCGTGAGGCCCAGAACTCCTTCGGCGACGACACGCTCTTCCTCGAACGCCTCGTCGCCACCCCGCGCCACATCGAGGTCCAGGTCATGGCCGATGCGCACGGGAACGTCATCCACTTAGGCGAACGCGAATGCTCGCTCCAGCGCCGCCACCAGAAGGTCATCGAGGAAGCGCCGTCGGCGCTCCTCGACGAAGAGACGCGGGCCCGGATCGGTGAGGCCGCGATCGAGACGGCCCGCTCGGTCGGCTACCGGGGTGCCGGCACCGTCGAGTTCATCGTCGGCGCCGACCGTCCCGACGAGTTCTTCTTCATGGAGATGAACACCCGCCTCCAGGTCGAGCACCCCGTCACCGAGGAGGTCACCGGGGTCGACCTCGTCGAACTCCAGCTGCGCGTCGGCGCCGGCGAGGAGCTGCCGCTGAGCCAGGACGACATCACGCTGACCGGCCACTCCGTCGAGGCCCGCATCTACGCCGAGGATCCCGCCCGCGGCTTCCTGCCGACCGGCGGCCGCGCGATCGACGTCGTCTTCCCGAACGGCGAGGGCATCCGCGTCGACAACGGCCTCGAAGCCGGCCAGGCAGTCGCCTCCGACTACGACCCGATGATCGCCAAGCTCATCGCCACCGGACCCGACCGGGCGACCGCTCTCGACCGACTCGAGTCGGCACTGGCCGCCTCGGCTGTGCCGGGTGTCGTGACGAACATCGACTTCCTCCGCACCCTCATCACCCTGCCCGAGGTCGCCGCCGGTGACCTCGACACCTCGCTCATCGACCGCCTCGGCGAGGAGCAGCTCGCCCACACGGCCACGGACATCGACCGGCAGTTCGCCGTCGCCGCCGTGCTCGCGACCCAGGGTCGGGCGGGCGCCGAGATCACCGGGGAGCTCACCGCGGACACGCTCGCGACGGCGGGCGCCGCCTCGGCGTGGGCAGGGCCGCGGACCTTCCGCACCTCCCGTCCGGACTTCAGGCCCACGGTCGACCTCACCGTCGACGGGGAGTCCGTGCACGTGGAGAGCCGCATCGACGACGTCGTCGTCGATGACGACGGGATCTGGCACGTCCTCGTCGACGGTGTCCAGCACACCGGGAGGGTCTTCTCCGACGCCCGCGACCGGACGATCTGGGTGGCGGGGGACCGGGGCATCCACGTCTTCACCCGCACCCAGGCCGACACCTCGCTCACCCCGGGCGAGGGCGGCGCCGAGGTGCTCGCCCCCATGCCCGGATCCGTCGTCGAGGTCCGCGTCGACTCCGGCGACCACGTCGAGGCGGGCGATCCGATCGTCGTCGTCGAGGCGATGAAGATGGAGCACGTGCTCACCGCACCCGCGGCCGGCACCGTCACCGTCACCGCAGTGCCGGGAGCCCAGGTCGCCCTCGACGAGGTGCTCGCCACCGTCGTCGACGACTCAGCCGACACCGGCGATACCGCCGACTCACCCGACACCGCCGACACCGCCCCCGCGAACACCGACCGATGACCACCGCACCCACCAAGGAGACCACCATGACCACCGCATTCGCACCGGGCATGCTGCCCGAGGAGTACGAAGACCTGCGCCAGGGCGTGGCGAAGTTCGCCGACGAGGAGGTCGCCCCCGTCAGCGCCGAACTCGACGCCAAGCACGAGTTCCCCTACGCCCTCGTTGCCAAGATGGGGCAGATGGGCCTCTTCGGCCTGCCCTTCGACGAGGAGTACGGCGGCATGGGCGGAGACTACTTCGCCCTGTGCCTGGCGATCGAGGAGATCGCCCGCGTCAACCAGTCGCTCGCGATCACGCTCGAGGCCGGCGTCTCCCTCGGCGCGATGCCGATCTACCGGTTCGGCACCGAGGAGCAGAAGCAGGAGTGGCTGCCGAAGCTCACCGACGGTTCGGGGCTGGCCGCCTTCGGTCTCACCGAACCCGAGGCCGGCTCCGATGCCGGCGGCACCCGGACGAAGGCGACGCTGGAGAACGGCACGTGGACGATCAACGGCTCGAAGTCGTTCATCACGAACTCGGGCACCGACATCACCCGCCTCGTGACCGCCACCGCCGTGACCGGGACGAAGACCTCGAAGTCGGGCCGTGAGGTCCCGGAGATCTCGACGATCATGATCCCCGCCGGCACCCCCGGCTTCACCGCCGAACCCGCGTATGACAAGGTCGGCTGGAACTCCTCGGACACCCACCCGCTCACCTTCGACAACGTCGAGGTCCCCGAGGCGAACCTGCTCGGCGAACGCGGCCGCGGCTACGCGAACTTCCTCCGCATCCTCGACGAGGGCCGCATCGCCGTCGCCGCGCTCTCCGTCGGTGCCGCCCAGGGCTGCGTCGACGAATCCGTGAAGTACGCGAAGGACCGGCAGGCGTTCGGGCATGCGATCGCCGACTTCCAGGGCATCCAGTTCAAGATCGCCCGCATGGAGGCCCGCGTCGTCGCCGCCCGCACCGCCTACTACCTCGCGGCCTCCCGGATGCTTGCAGGCCTGCCGTTCAAGAAGGAGGCGGCGATCGCGAAGATGATCGCCGGCGACGCGGCGATGGACAACGCCCGCGACGCCACGCAGATCCACGGCGGCTACGGCTTCATGAACGAATACCTCGTCGCTCGCCACTACCGCGACTCGAAGATCCTCGAGGTCGGCGAGGG
>NZ_SJXG01000028.1:0-78853 GCF_012027885.1 Brevibacterium sp. LS14 | reverse complement strand
GCAGCGACGCGGCTGACGGTGAGGTGGTCCACGACCACACCGGTCAGCGCCCAGCCCACCCCGCCACGGGTGATCTTCGCCCGCGGCGCCGCGGCCTTCGACGTGTCCTGCCGCCACGTCCGACGGCAGGTAACACACCGGTACCGGCGGACCCGGACCATCAAGGTCGTGGGCCGGTGCCCGAACGGCTCGTGCGCCAACCGGCGGATCACCGTGTCTCGGGGCACGCCCTCGGCCCCGCACTCCCTGCACCACGGGTCCGGCTCCAGGACCCGGCACTGGATCACCGCACGATCAGGCTCAACCCGCTGTCCGACGGCCTCGAGGCCGAGCTCGTCGAGACGGCAGAACGTGGTCAGGTCAGGGCGAACGAAGGTAGCGTGATCCATGTCGAGGTCCTCAGGATGGGCAGTGTCAGAACTTCCATCCTCGGAGGGCCTCGACCCCTATCCAGCGACCGACGCGCCCAACCCGACTACACTCTCAGCTGCGAAGAGCCCCATATGCTCACCTGGGGGAGGGAGGCAGCCGGCACTCACCTCCGACCCCGGCCAACCTGAAGTTCCCCTCTCAATCGGTAACGCGATCGGTAACTCAATTGGTAATGGCGAGGGCTGGGGAGCCTCGGGGGGAACCGCGGGGGGAGATACGGCCATTGCGGCCGGGGATTGGCCCTTCAAACCGACAGGGGTACCTCCCCCATACACGCGAACGCGGCCACGACGATCACTGTCGTGGCCGCGCTGGTGTCACCGGACTCCGCGCACCAGGCCGGGTTGCATCCGGGCCTTCTCCCTTTCGGCCTCGTGTGCGTCGAGGGCTTCGGCGAGCTGCCGGTATCGGGTGAGGGTCTCGGCGTGTGATTTGGTGACGCTGATCGGGTAACCGCGTTCGTGTGCCCACTTCCAAGGGTCTGCGATGGTTCGGTTGATCCTGTTCTCGTCGTGGTACTCGAGCCATTCGTCTGTCGGCCAGTCGATGAACGCGAGCACACCACCGAAGGGAACTTTGTCGTCACGGTCGGGTTCTTCGACGCCGCGCAGTGCGGTGTGCAGCTGTGCCAGCCGAGTCCACAGCATCGCCTTCTCCCTGAGTGTGCCGGGGTGTTCGGGTGCCACCACGAACATGTACTCTCTCAGGTCTTGGTTCTCGAGGGCGAGTGCCTCCACCTGTCCGTAGTAGTAGGGCACTGCCTCGTAGACGGCACGCATGAACTCACCGCCGATTGCTGTGTTGACTTCCGCAGTGACGCGGTGCGCTTCCTGCACGTTGACGCGCAGCGCCACGGTGGCGGCGAGGGTGTCCTGTGCTCGAGGGCTCACGAGGTCGTCGAACGTCAGAGCTGAGTGCTGCGTGTGGCTGAACTCCGTGAATGCCTTCTGCGCCTTCCCGATCTCCTTGAGGGTTTTGACGAGGGCGTCGGGCATGTCGATGCCGAGGGCGTCGGCTGCGGCGAACAGGGACGAGTGGTGGTTGGTGCGGTAGTAGTTGCCGGCGGCGAGGTTGGTCAGGCTGATTGCGGTGTTGTAGTAGTTCATGATTCTCCTTCGGTTGCGTCTGCGACTGCAGCACTGAGGTCTTGTAGTGCGGTTCGGGCGATGAGGTATTTCTGCTGTGGTGTGGTGGCTTCGGCGATGTCCTCCTGGAATCTGCGGATGACGTTCGCGGCCCGGTTCTGCAAGGGTGGGGGAGTCCACCTGTTGGATTCGACGATGTCCTTCATGTCGGCTCCTCGACGGGGTGGTTCTCGCGGAGGGCTTCGACGATGACGTTGTGCAGACTTCGGGCTTCGATGAGTTTCGCGGAACCGTATTCGGCCACCGAGTACAGGGCTTCGATGAGCTGGCTGCGTGTCATCTCCTCGGGGTCTTTGAGGACTTTGATGCCGTAGGCGATTTGGAACGTTCGGATCATTGCCTGCTCCATCGCCGCGGCTGAGGCGAGGTCGTGGGGTCACCGAACCTCCACCGGGTTCCGCAGTTGACGCAGATCTGCCCGCCACCTGTTGAGCGCCATTGCGGTTCTCTACATGTGGGTTTGTGTTCGACGCCGAAGCCGTCGCGCTTCATCGCATACCCCCTCGGTTGGCGTCGAGAATGGCGGCCGAGGCGAGCCCGCGTCGGACGAGTCGCTTGGCGAGTTCGTCGGTGTCGGGCTTGTCTTCCTTGTTGTCGCCGGCGTCGCGCTTCTTCCAGCCGGGATCATGTTTCTGGGGCATCAGGATTCCTTTCGCAGTTGGGCGATGATGAGGGCTTGGGCTTTGGCGAGTTGCCGGATCTGTTCGGTGAGCTCGTCGATTGAGGCAGAGGTCGCCTTCGTGCGCTGGTCGATCGTGGTCAGCCTTTGCGCTTGGAGCTGCAGGATCGAGCCGACGATGTTCCCGTGTTCGGTCATGGTTGTTCACCCCCTTCCGAGTGGTGTTCTTTGGCTCGACGGTGGTGGGTGTGGAGTTCACATTTCCCTCCCGATGTCTCTGGGGCGTGCCCAACGGAGGGTGTGCGTATATCGACGAAGGTCGAATCCTGTGACGTCCGCTGTCTGTTGAAACTCGGCGTCGTTGACGGTCTGCTCGCACCACGCGCACAGGTCTGAATTCCAATCGGTAGCCCAAATTGGCTCGAAGCAGGCGAAGCATCCTTTCCCAACGTCAGGGCGAAGACATCCGTCATCTCCGACCGTCACCGCTTCCAATCGCTTCATGACGCAGCCTCCTCATCTGAGTCTGTGGAGAACATCGTGAGCTGTCGGTCGACTTGGAGCTCAGCGCGATCAGTGAGATCCCAGACTCCGAACTGGGTGCGCGTGATCGTCCCTTCGGCATGGAGTCGCCCGAGGTAGACGTTTGCCTTGCCGGGGGTGAAGCCGGCGATCGTTTCGATGAGACCGGCAGCAATGTCTTTTGGGCTGGAGGCTCCATGCTCGGTGATGTAATCGAGCACGAGATCCTGCTGCCGAGGTGCCTCCGACCGCTTCTTCGGGGCAGCGTCGGGTTCGGAGTTGTCACCGGCAGCTTGCGGAAGATCGGCAGTCGGATGAACCTCCGCAGGGGACTCATCAGACTCTTGGTTACTGCGTGCACGCGATGTGCTCTGACTGCTCTGACTGGTTGTTGGCTCGGCATTTTCCCTGGTCAGCTCAGTTAGAGCGCAGTCAGGGCGCTTCTCGGTATCTGCCCTGACTGTGCTCTGAGTGGAGTGACCTGGGGAAACGTCCCCCAACTGCCCAGTCAGGGCAGTCGGAGCATCGGGCACAGCAAGGGTGTCCTGCCTCAAACGCGGGTGCTGCCACACTGTCCTCGACGGCACCGCCTTCGTGCGGTCGTGGTTCACCCCACCCTTGCGCTTGGCACGCTTGAGCTGGTCCTCAGAAAAGCCTTCCTTTCGACCATCTTTGACGACGTCGGCGCGGAGAAACTCGAAGGGCTCACGGTCGAGGTAGTCGAGTAGCCAACCTTCGCAATCACCGTCATCTTCGTCCGGGGCGTAGTCCCTGTTGATGAGGTCCGCGACACTGACATCGGTGGCCGCGATGTTCTTGACTACCCCTACCTCCACTATCGAGTCATCGACTTCTACCGGCACGGACTCGAGTGAGAACTCGTAGCTGCCTTTGTGCTTCCCGTAGTTGCTCTTGTCCTGCGTGAAGACGCGCTTCCCAGTGTCCTCGTCGGTGGCGAAGGCCCAATAGGATCGAGCGAGATCTCGCCAGGCGTGGGAGCCCGATAGCTTGTCAGACATCGACCCTCCGCCTTTGCCGAAGTGGGCGATGAGGATGACAGCGACATCAGCGTCCTGTGCGAGACGAGAGACAGGCTCGAATGCGCGACGGACATCGAGCACCTTGTTCGTGTCACCTTCCATGAAGCTGTTCGCCGGGTCGAGGATGATGAGCTTCACTCCGTATCGGATGACCAGATCTCTGATGCCGTTGATGTCGATCGGCAACACGGCTTTGGTTTCGTACGCTTCGCCGGTGTCAACGACTACGGAGTCGATGTCGAATTTTCCGATCTTCGAAATGTCGGCGCCGGCTGCCGTGAGCCTGGGCACCATGACTGTTCCCCACCCGTCCTCGACGGACAGGATCAGCGTCGACGCGGCGGTCTTTACATCGCCGTCAAGCTGTCCTCGCGAGAGCTCCGCGGCAATGTTGAGCGCCATGGTCGACTTTCCCTCCCCGCCCTTGCCCGCGAAGATCGTCAACGTCCCCAGCGGGACCATGTCGGGAACGAGCCACTTCTGCACTTCCATCGGAATGTCCGACGCCCACGTGACTCGACCGATTCTCTGCACATTGCTTGTCGGATGTGTGCCCGGCTTCGGTCGAATTGTTTCGACGCGGTCATCCTCGGCGGCCCACTCTGCGAGTTCTTCGGGTGTGGGCTGGCCGGGGTCATCGTCGAAGTTCATGCCGCTCTCCCTCGGGGGTAGAAATTCTGTCGGTTCTGCTCGGTGCGCAGCGCGTCGATGATCCGGCGCACGAGGTCGGCTTCTCGTTCCCCTTGGAGCTCGCGGCGGTGGAATTCCTGCTCGACCATTCGGGCGAACTCGGCATCCTGGGCGCTGGCTGCTCGGATGCCTGCTTCCCATCCGGCGTAGTGGCCATCGCGATGACCATCCCGGTAGCCGTCGACGTAGCCGGAGCGAATGCCGAAGGACACGTCCCACCACTCGGGTGGATAATCAGGAAGCGCCACGTTCGCCTCCCTCGTCGACACCGGCAGGGTCGTACTTGCCGGGAGCGAGCATTGCCTGACAGTGGGCGGCGAAGTCCACGCCGGTCGATGCCTTGGCGAGGTCAGCCACCATCGGCACGAGGTCTCGGGAGAGCTGCACGAGGGCGGAGACGATGACGTATCGCGCGCTCTCGTCCCACTCGTCCAGGACGGCGGCGATTGCCCCGCTCACGGCCACCTGATCCTCTCCTGCAGCGCCCATGCGCAGGGCGAGGGTGAAGCCGGCATCGGTAATCGCGTCAGAGTTAACGACCGTCTCAGGGATGCCGTTGTCGTCGACGATGAGAAAGTCACTCATGACAGGCCGTCCTTCCCGGTGATGGTGTCGAGCTCGTCGGCGCGGTCGTTGAGCCACTGGGCGAAGGCGCGGACTGTGCCGGGGCTGAGGAAGATCGAGATCTGTTCGACCATCTCGTCTGAGGACACTCCGATTTCGAGACCAGCCGGGGAATCTTCCTCGTTGACGACGCCGTAGCGCACGAGCCTTGAGGAGGCTGTGAGTGGCTGTTCGGGACGGGCTGGGTTGGAGGGGAACTTCTTGGTCTGCCACCGGGATTCGTGCCACACATCGCTGAGTGGCCAGTGCTCGATGCAACAGTCCTTCACACACCAGAGGGGGTGCGGGATGAGGTCGTTGATCTCCTCGGCGGTATAATCGGCAATAGACTCAATCATGATCTGTTCTCCTTGAAGGGTGTTCGGATCAGCGACCTCGGTGTGTTTCTTGGCGGAATCGGCACCGGGGTCGTTTTCGTTTCGGATGAGGTCGAGGACGTGCTCTGCACGATGCCTCGGCATGTTGTCGCGGATCGCCTTCTCGACGGCGTCCATGTTCTCGGCTGAGCAGTAGACCTCGTGCTGGTCGATCTGGGTATCGAGGTCGTCGTCCCAAATGTCATCGGGCTCGGGGTTGCCGGTGACTGTCCAGCCGCACTTGCATTCGTAGGTGGTCACGATGCGTCCTTCCCGTGGCGTGCCCTGCACACCGGCCCTGATCGGTCACGTAGAGATTTACGGTCCCAGATGGGGCGGTCACAGTGCTTGCACCGGCCCGTGACGACGAGGCCGAGGGCCGTGGCGCGGTCACGTAGTTGTGCGATGAGCGCGTCCGTAAGTTGCGGTGAGCTGGTCATGATGCCTCCTGGCGGTCCAGACGGTTCGAGAGGTTCGGGGCCATAAACCCGGCAGGATGAGCGACCTTCCACAGGTTCGTCTGATCTTCACGGGTGAAGACCTCGTGGCCGGTGGGGTCTCGGTGATCCCCTCGAGGTCGGGTGAGGCCGAGCTGCCGTTTTATGTCCTGCACCTGCTTGCACAGACGCGACGGGGACGGGAGCTTCAAGCGGTTGACTGCGTAGTAGTGACGGAGCTGTTGTTCGATCTGTTCGTCGTTCAATGTGATCTCTCCTGTTTTTGGGTACACCGATTGAGGAGTCCGCTCGATGTTCTCGCTGAGCCACGGGCCGGGACAGTCAGACGGTCATGAGGCTTCCTTGAATTGGTCCTCGATCCAAGCAAGGACGGCGGATTCGCGGAACATGCGGCGTCCGCCGATTTTCGCGGACGGCGGGGCGTCGCCGGCGTGGATCATGTACCGCATTGCGGACGGGCTCTTGCGAAGCATCTCCGCGACCTCCTCTACGTAGAGAAGGCGGTCAGTGGCTGGGGTGGTGGTCATCTGTCCTCCTGTGCAATCAGTTCTGTGTGCATGTCGCACAAAAGTGAGCGTACACGGGATTGATTGGCGGAGCAACAATTTTGTGCGAAACTGTGTGCATGCAGAAGAGCGCTGTAACCCTTGATGATCTGTTCGCGAAGAACCTCGCGGCTCAGCGTGAGCGGAGCGGGCTCACTAAGACGGATCTTGCTCGACTCATGCAGGAGGCTGGATGGGATTCGTACAGTCAGATGACGGTCACACGGACCGAGTCCGGCAGTAGAAAGGTGGGGGTGGCGGAAGCGCACGCGCTAGCGGACTCGCTGCAGGTTCCCTATCAGGCGCTTTTGCAGGATGATACTGAGCGGAAAGTGCAGGAATATGTGGATCGACTCTCGCAAAGTCAATTCATGGCGCAAGATTCGGTTTATCAGGTTCTAGCGCTTCAAGACGATGTCGCGACTATCCTCGATGCGCCGGGAACTGAGGTTTCGAGTAGGCTCGAGTTGCGAGCGCGCGAGTGTCTGGATTGGAATGCACTCTCGTATTTGCGCCGAGAGATGGCGCGATTCTTTGCAGACGACGCTGCTCAGGCGGAAGAACTCGAGCGATCTGAGAGTGGAATCCACATCATCTATCGCGGGCCATGGGGCCGGAAGCTTCAGGAGCGAATTGAGCGGCAGTTCAAATTGATCGAGGAGGCGAGCGATCGTTATGGCGTCGATCAAGAAGAGGCCTAACGGCAAGTGGCGGGCCCGCTACCGGGACTCTGACGGCAAAGAGCACGCTCGTCACTTCGACCGGAAGATCGACGCACAGGACTGGCTCGACGGTGAGACAGTCAAAGTCCGCACAGGTACTTGGGTGGAGCCGAAGGCCGGTCGGATCACGTTCGAAGAATGGTTCACCGAGTGGTCGTCGATTCAGGTTTGGGAGCGCGGCACCTATCTGGCTGCTGAGCAGGCAGTGAAGTCGACCCCGTTCTATCGGAAGCGCCTCGACAAGATTTCAGCGAGCGATGTTCAGGCGTGGGTGAAGTCGATGACGAAACCCAACGGGCGCCGCAACAAAGCTCTAGAGCCCTCGACGATCAAGACGCGATACAACTACCTGCACATGTGCTTCACCGCGGCGAAGAAGGCGCGGAAGATCGGGGTGGTGCCCTCGGGTGATGTGACGCTGCCGAGGCTCAAGCGCGGTGGATCGTCAATGCTCATACCTGAACCAGAGCAGGTGCGGCAGGTGCTCGAGAGCGCGGAGCCCTACTTCGCCACGTTCATCTCATTGTGTGCCTTCGCAGGGTTGCGCCTCGGCGAGGCCGCGGGGCTGCAACTGGGCGACGTCGACTTCCTCAAGCGAACCATCTCCGTCAACAGGCAGGTGCAGGGTGCGACGAATTCGGAGATCCGGGTGGGCGAACCGAAGTACGGGTCGCGCCGAACCATCCATGTGTCCGAGCGACTGATCGAGGTGCTGTCCCGGCACATCACCGACTACGGGATTCGTGAGGACGAGAACGGACAGTGGCTGTTGTCGAACGGTGGGCACTTGTTCCAACGGGGGAGCGCCGGCCACTACTGGCGTGAGGCGCGAGCGAAGGTCGGCATGGACGAGTTCACCCTCCACAGCCTTCGGCACTTCTTCGCGTCCGGGCTCATCGCCGCGGGCTGTGATGTGGTGACGGTCCAACACGCCCTCGGCCATTCGACCCCCGCGATCACGCTGAACACGTATGGCCATCTATGGCCGAACGCGAACGACAAAACCCGCTCAGCCGGCACCGCGCTGATGGATTCGGTTTTTCCTTCTGCGGACTCTGTGCGGACTGGAGCGGGTTCTACCCTGTAATCTCGGGGGATTTAACGGTAGTTGGTGAACTGGAGGTCGACATCGAGGTCCTTGCCCTTGAGGAGGGCGATGACCTCCTGGAGGTCGTCCCGCTTCTTCGAGCTCACGCGCAGTTCGTCCCCCTGGATCTGCGCCTTGACGCCCTTGGGGCCCTCGTCGCGGATGGTCTTCGAGATCTTCTTCGCCTCGTCCTTGTCGATGCCCTCCTTGAGGGAGGCGTCGATGCGGTACTCCTTGCCCGAGGGGTAGGGGTCGCCGTCGTCGAGGGACTTGAGCGAGATGCCGCGCTTGACGAGCTTGGACTGGAAGACGTCGAGGATCGCCTTGACACGGTCCTCGCTGTTGGCCTTCATGAGCACGGCTTCACCGCTCCACGCGATCGAGGCGTCGGTGCCGCGGAAGTCGTAGCGGGAGCCGACCTCCTTCGCGGCCTGGTTGAGGGCGTTGTCGGCCTCCTGTCGATCGACCTTGCTGACGATATCGAATGACGATTCGCTGGCCATGTGCGCTCCTTTGTCATAGATTGCGATGCCGGTCTGTTCTGCGCAGAAGTCTAGTCGAGTGATCCTGCTGTGACCTGCGTCAACCGAGTTGGCAATCGCGTCACGGGCCTAGTATTCTTCTTGAGTGCTCTTCGAGCGCGCACTGCGGCAGATTGCCCGAGCGGCCAAAGGGAGCTGACTGTAAATCAGCCGGCATTGCCTTCGCAGGTTCGAATCCTGCATCTGCCACGCAGAACCACAGGGCCCGACGCACAGCGGAAACGCTGAGCGTCGGGCCCTGTGACGTTGTCACACCGCTGTGCAGCCCCTACCGTGGAAGGACGACCGTCTGCGGGGGAGGGACCATGGAGAAGAAGGAATCGCCTCGGCGGATCAACTCGCTCTCCGATCGCACCGAGATCGTCGAATCCGCCCTCGACCGCGCGATCAAGCGCGGCGACTTCGACGACCTGCCCGGCATGGGCAAGCCGCTGCGCGGCCTCCACAACTCCGAGGATCCCGACTGGTGGATCAAGCAGAAGCTCGATTCCGAGGACATCAGCGGTGTCGCTCCGGCAGCCTTCCAACTGCGCAAGGAGAACGCCGTCCTCGAGGACACGCTCGATGAGTTCGCTCGCGAATCTGATGTCCGCGCCTACCTCGCCGGGTTCAACGCCCGCGTCCGGGAGGCGATCATGGACCTGCGCGGCGGCCCTCCCGTGTTCACCCCTCCCCGTGACATCGACGCCGAGGTGATCGCCTGGCGTGCGCGCCGCGTCGCCGCCCGTGAGGCAGCGGAAGGAGCCGGTGAGCAACCCGGTGATGCGACGCCGGCACCCGACTCTGCCGCCAAGCCGCGGTGGTGGCACCGCTGGCGTCGACGGCGCTGACGCCGGTCTCGGGGAGGGGCGCTCGAGGTCAGGAGCGAGCAGCGGCGACGAGGCGCCGGGCCGCGAGATGAGCGAGCACGACGGCCTGCTCGGCGAGGACGGAGTCGTCGAAGACGACGAACGGCGAATGGTTGTCGCCCTGCCGCTCCTCGGGCACGTCGCTGCGCTTCGCCCCGATCATCATGTACGTGCCCGGCACCTGGTCGAGGACGAAGGAGAAGTCCTCGCTCGGCATGATCGGATGCGCGAGCACCTCGACCCGTTCGGGCCCGAGCAGGTCCCGCAGCTCGTCGAGCACCCACGCGGTCTCAGCGTCGTCATTGACCGTCACCGGGTACTGGACCTCGAACTCCACCTCGGCGGTGCATCCATGGGCTGCGGCGATGCCTTCGGCAAGCTGCCGCGACCGGTCCCGCACGGTGGCCAGGGACTCCTCGGACAGGGTGCGCACGGTCGCCCCGAGCGACGCCTCGGCGGGGATGACGTTGACGGCCTCGCCGGCGCTCAGCTGGGTCACGCTCAACGCGATCGGGTCGAAGACGTCGATCCGGCGACTGACCATGGTCTGCAGGGCGGTGACGATCTCGGCGAGGGCGGGCACCGGATCGACCGCGCTCGTCGGCTGTGACCCATGTCCGCCGCGCCCGCGGACGGTGATGCGCAGGACGTTCGACCCGGCCTGCAGGGTTCCCGGCCTCGTCGAGACGATCCCGCGCTCGCCGACGTGGACGTGGACTCCGAATGCGGCGACGGCCCGGGATCCGGCGGCGTCGAGGACGCCCTCGTCGATCATCACCGAGGCCCCGTCGTACCCCTCCTCGCCGGGCTGGAACATGAAGACGACGTCGCCGGCCAGCTCTGCCCGTCGGGCCGCGAGCAGGCGCATCGCCCCGACGAGGCCGGCGGTGTGGAGGTCGTGCCCGCACGCGTGCATGTTCCCGTTCGTCGCCGCGAACGGCTCGTCGGTGGCCTCGGCGACGGGCAGGGCATCCATGTCACCGCGGAGCAGGACCGCGGGCGCCTGCGCCGGACGCTCGGGGTGGGTGCCGCGCAGCACCGCGACCACCGAGGTGGCGCCCTCCCCCGTCGTCACCTCGACGTCGAGACCGGCGATCGCGTCGAGCACAGCCGCCTGGGTGCGGGGCAGGTCGAGGCCGACCTCGGGGTGGGCATGGAGGTCGCGACGCAGGGTCTGGAGGTCGGGGAGGAGGTCGGCCGCCTCGGCGAGGAGATCGCTCACAGCAGGGAGACGAGGATGCTGGCGATGACGACGGACCCGGCGCTCACCGAGGTGAATCCGCCGACGAGCATCGGCGGGAGCATGACGTTGAGGAGGGCTTCCTTCTCGTCGTCGTGACGGGCGATCGACCGGGCGACCTCGTTGGTGAGCAGGTAGTCGGCGGGGAAGCCGTACATCGCGGTCAGGGCCACCGACATGCCCAGCGGGGCCTTCCATCGGAGCAGCTTCGTGGCGATGAACCCGCCGATGACGATGCCCGCGCCGCCGACGATGAGGATCGCGATCGTCGGGAGGAACGCGCGGATGACGTCGTCGACGGAGGCGGCGACGAGTGGGGCCATGACGATCGCGATGACACCGGCCATGGCGATGCCGAAGGAATTCGAGCGCTCCATCGCCTTGTCGGGGGAGAGCCCGATCGCGGTGGCGAGGATGCCGAGGATGAGCGCGAGGATCGAGGACGGGATGTGGGTGGGGATCGCGAGCAGGGTCGCGACCGTGCCGCCGACGAGGACGAGGAAGAGCATGAAGAGCTGATTGTCGACGAGGTAGCCCGGGAGGGTGACGAGCTTCTTCTTCGCCGCCGCCTGAGCCTCCTCCTCGTGGTGGGCGAGGGCGAGTTCGTGGAGTTCGCCGCTGTCGCGCAGCTTCGTCGCGTACCGGCGCAGGAGGAAGTTCGTCAGCGGCATCGACGGCAGCGACTGGAGCATGAGGACGAGGGCGGGGAGGACGATGATCGACGAGGCGGCGCCCGCCGCGGTCAGTCCCTCGGTGGTGAGGCTGGTGGCGACGATGCCGCCGGCGAGCGGACCCGAACCGGCGACGAAGGTCTCGAGCCCGAAGAGCGGAGCGACGACGGCGAGGATGAGGAGGACGGCGACGAGCATGCCGGAGACCGCGATGATCACCGAGCGCCACTGCTTGAGCATGATCCGCAGCGGGATGAGCGTGCCCATGTGGAAGAGCAGCGGGGCGACGAGGATCGTGTAGATCTGGACGAGCATCGAGTCGTCGACGACGGACTCCGGGACGATGCCGAGCTTCGCGAAGATGAAGACGCCGAGCATCGCGACGAGGAGGCTCGGGATGCGCGCCTTCGACCAGATGGAGACCAACTCGCCGAGAGCGATGAAGGCGAGGAGGATGGTGGCGGCGAAGATAGCCTCCATGACGGACCTTTCGACAGGCTGCGATGGAACGAGTCGCCGGCGACAGCAGGGCGTGTGAAGCAACTCACTGCACCGTAGGCTACTCCGCCGTTTCGCCCCATCAGACGTAGTCGTCCACGATGCGAGACCTGCGAAGGGTGCGCCTGAGGGGCTGGGCGGATTCGTCCGGACAGGGAATTAGGGTGGAGGCATGAGCTTTCTCCAGTTCCTGCGCGAGCGGGGCATCGCCGAGCGTCCCGGGTCGGGAACCCGGCCGCTCGTCATCGCCCACCGCGGCTATTCGGCAGTGGCCCCTGAGAACAGCCTCGCGGCCGTCGATGCCGCGCGAGCGCTCGGCGTCGACTTCATCGAGGTCGACGCGTCGACGAGTGCCGACGGGGTGCCGGTGATCATCCATGACCCCGACCTCGACCGGACGACGAACCGCAAGGGCCCCGTCGTCAGCCTCACCGCCGAGGAGCTCTCCTTCGTCGATGCGGGTTCGTGGATGGGGCCCGGGTTCACCGGTGTGCGGGTGCCGACTCTGGCCGCGGTCATGCGCGACATCCAGCATCGCGGGGGCGAGCTCCTCCTCGAGCTCAAGGGGGAGTGGTCGCCGGGCGCCGTCGCGCGGATCTCCGAACTCGTCGTCGAGACCGGAACGGCCGATCGCATGGTCGTCCAGGCCTTCAACACCGACACGCTCGCCACCTGCCGGGACCTGCTGCCCATGGTCACCCGGTTCCTGTTGCGGATGGTGCCCCGGCCGGAGGACATCGCCACGGCGCGCAACCTCGGCGCGGTGGCGATCAACCCGTCGTACCGGGGATTCTCGCTGCGGAAGTCCGTCGTCGCCGAGATCAGGGACAACGGCCTCGGCGTGTTCGTATGGACGGTCGATGAGATGAACGAATGGCGCGAACTCCTCGACGCCCAGGTCGACGGCATCATCACAAACCATCCGGGACGGCTCCAGGGCTTCCTCGCCGGGCGCTTCGACCCGGTGAAGTAGACCGGTGGGGACGGCGGACGACGGTCTGTGAGTGAGGTCACCGGGAGCGGATTTGCCCCGGTCGCGCTCAGCCGTGTAAATTCTTACCTGTTGCCCCGATAGCTCAGTCGGCAGAGCATCTCCATGGTAAGGAGAAGGTCAAGGGTTCGATTCCCTTTCGGGGCTCTCGTGCCGCGTGAAAACGCGACGCATGCGATCGAGGCGCGGTAGCTCAGCTGGTTAGAGCGCACGACTCATAATCGTGAGGTCGGGAGATCGAGCCTCCCCCGCGCTACTCGATAGGCCCCTCACCTGGTGTTCCATCAGGGAGGGGCCTTTTTCGTGCGCGTGTCACCTTCGGTTGCGCCGCGCCGCACCGGTCAGTGTCAGCAGGCTCTGCAGTCCCGCGTCGGTGCCGGGCCAGTGCCGCTCGACGCTTTCGAGACCGGCATGGCCGATCGCCCACCGGAGGACGAGGGCGATCGCGACGGCATCGTCGGCGTAGCCGAGGACGGGGATGAAGTCCGGGACGAGATCGATCGGCAGCGCGAGGTAGACGAGCAGGCCGCCGAGCATCCAGCGTGTTCCCCGAGGTGTCCGCGGGTCCGCCGCCAAGCGTTTGACCAGGCGCATCACGTCGGGGACGAGGCGGACGATCTCCTTCCAGTCGACCGACCGACCCATGCGGCGCGACTGGACCCAGAGGACGGCGATGAGGGCGACCCAGAGGAGGAGCAGACCGGCGACGATCGAGAGGACGATGACGAGCCAGTCGGGCATGGAGCACTCCAGTTCTCAAGGACAGGATCCGAAGGAGATTGTAGACCGGAGAGCGCATCCGGGTGGGATGAGTCCGATTCGAGGGGAGTCGTCGGTTCGCGATCCGAGCGATCGGGACCAGACGAGTCGGTTTGCGCCGGATCGGTCGGGTCGCGACCCGATGCATCCGGCGGAAAGTGAATCGAAGCCGTGGGCGGGGGTCGACGGTGGCGGGGCGTGCCGATGGTGGGGGTCCGCCACGGGTCGGGATGTCGCCGGTGGCGGTCAGCCGGTGGTCGGTGCCTCCGCGTACGCCTGGGTCGTGCGGGCGAGGAGGAAGAGCCACGCGAAGAGCACGCCGGCCGCCATGGTCTCCATCCCGGTGAGGTTGTAGTAGCCCACCGGCACCCAGAGCACGATGGCTGCGGCGACCGCGGCGACGACCGCGAACGAGGTGACGGTGAAGTCCTTCGGCAGACCCGGCGCGAGTCGGAGCAGCGTGAGGAAGAAGGCGAGGAAGGAGACGACCATGCCCGCCCCGGCGCTGACGTGGACGGGGAAGTTCACCGCGTCGGGGACCGAGCCGACGACGATCATGCAGATGCCGATGGCAGCGAATTCCCAGGTGAGGATCGTGATGCGGCGAGGGTCGCGGATGCCGCGGTGGCGCAGCCCCAGGGCGATGTCGTGCCCGATGTGGTTGGCGAGCGTGGTGAGCAGGAGGCCGGCGATCTGCAGCGAGATGTTGAACTGGTACCCGTTGATTCCCGTGTCGTTGCCCAGACGGGAGAAGTGGAACTGCCACCACGTGGCCTCCGGGGACTGGATCATACTCGCCAGTGTGCCGAGGAACAGATCGGCGACGACGAGGCCCACGACGACGACACTCGTCACCTCGTCGGCGATGATCACCGCGAAATAGGCGCACGCCGCCGCGGCCGCCCCGGCGAGTGCGGCGCCGCCGAGCGGATCGACCGTGAGCCCGCGGAAACCGAGCTGGAAGACCTGGAAGACGGCGTGGACGATGATGCTCGCCACCATTGCCACCGCTGAGATCAGGGCGATGAGGTCGATGATGCGCTTGACCCATGGCAGCCTCCGCCGCCATGCGAGATCGGGCCGTCTGCTGCTGCGCAGATAGGAGAGGGCGAACCCGAGCCCGGACGCGACGGAGGCGGGCCACGCTGCGAGGGCTCCGAGCGAGTCGGCCCCGCCGAGCGGCAGCCGTTGTCCGGCCATGACGAGGACGACGACGATCGCGGTGAGGACGAAGGCGACGACTGCGAAGCGAGTGGCCAGCGATTCGAGGCGGGTCTGCGGTGACCTCAGCGTCAGCGGTGCCTCACCCCGGCCGCGACCCGTGGTGAGAAGCCGGGGACCGCCTCGGCGGGGTGCGGACTCAGCCATCGGAGTCGTCACTCAGACGAAGGACGAAACGACCCTGTTCCGGGGTGTAGCCGAGGTCGGTGACGAGTTCGCGGTCGACCTCGGTCGTCATCTGGGTGAGGTCCGCGCCGCGGTTGATCCCCTGCTCGTGGACCCACCTGAGCATCGCCGCTCCGATGTCGGAGGTGATCGCGCGGAAGCCGGCGACCTCGAGGCGCAGCGTCCCGCCCTGGGAGAACCCGGGAACGAAGGTGAGCTCCATCGTCCCGACCACCGCACCGGATGCGTCCCGGACGACGGCGAGGTAGTGCGAGCGGTCCCGGGTGATCGCCGCGTGGAGGCGGTCGCGCACCTCCGTGCTCGGCATCTCCTCGCCGAGGAGGTCGAGGATCGCGGGGACATCGGCGCGCTTCGCTCGCGAGACCCGGAACTGCTCACCGTCGACGTCGAGGACATCGCCGACCGAGTGGGCGGCGATGTCCTGCATCCGTGCGACGAGGGCGTCGAGCCACCCGCCGACGTTCGCCCGTGCCTCCTCGGTGTCAGGATACCGGCAGCGCAGGTGCAGACCGTTCTCGTCGAGGATGAACCACAGCATCACCCCGTCGGTGCGGATCGTCGCCCCGACGTACTGGGCGTCGAGCCCCGTCGAGTCGATCCGGACCGGAAGCCTGCGCAGGTCGAGCCACGAGATCGCGAACATCCCCGGGGCCTCGGGCATGCCGCCCCACGGGGCGAGCACCTCGGCGAGGGGATGCGAACCGAGTTCGATGGCCTCGCGCACCGACCGGGAAGTCGCCTGCGGGGCGGGATCGGTGACTTCGAGGACGGAGTTCGTGATGAACCAGCCGACGGCGTCGTTCCACTTCTCCTCGAAGCGGCTGTGGACGGGGAAGACCGCGCGCAGCGGGGCACCGCTGACCGTGCGGGTGACCTCCGCCATCGCCGAGAGCGCCAGGGTGAGCGTCGAGACGCCGTCGGCTCGCGCCTGCGCGGAGAACGCGGCCGAGGAGTGGACGTCGAAGACATCGCGGACCTCGACGCGTTCGAGGTGGGCGGCGGCCTCACCGAGGGGGAGGGGGAAGCGCGGCATGAACCCGTCACCGGCCTCGAGGATCTCGCGCCACCGCCTGCTCACCTCGGGCGGCGGGGGACCGGGCTCGGACAGGGCAGCCGTGTGCTCGGCGAACTCGGGGGCGGCGTCGAGGGCCGGGGCGACACCGGAGGAGATCGCGGCCAGCGCCGAGAGGAGGTCGCGGGCGATGACGAGCATCGACCACATGTCGACGTGGGCGTGGTCGGCGCCGATGATGACCGTCGATCCGGCAGCGGTCTCGAGGACGCAGAGACGATGGGACGGGCGGGCGAAGGGGGTGCACGCCTCATCGAGCACCTCGCGCAGGGCGTCGTTGACGGCCTGGCCCTGGGCGATGGGGTGCTCGCGCCAGCGACCGGAGAGGAGCGCGATCTCGCCGAGGGCGAGCTCACCGGATTCGTCGGTGGAGAAGGCCGACCGCAGCGTGCCGTGGCGTTCCATCACCGCCCACCACGCGGACGCGAGGTCGTCGCGGTCGACGTCGCCGGGCAGCTGCAGGGACAGCGCCATCCACGAGCCGGGTCTCGACCCCGCTGAGACGTGGCGGCGCTGGTCGAACGAGATCGGCAGCCGGCGTTCGGGGGGACCCGCCTCGACGTCGTAGCCGTAGAGACGACCGAAGGGCAGCCGCAGGTGAGACACGTTGGTCAGACGCATGCCGCTACTCTAACGTGAGAGGCACCGCAGTGGGCCGACAGCCGGGAGGGCACGTGATTCATCGTCTCGATGGTGCTGACATCGCCGCGGAGCTCTCCGATGAAGGCGGCGCCCCCGTCGTCCAGCTCCACGGACTCACCTCATCCCGGGCGCGCGACAGGGTGCTTCAGCTCGATCTCGGGGTGGGGCTGAGCGGAACCCGGCTGCTGCGCTACGACGCCCGCGGACACGGCCTCTCGACGGGCCGGCCGGTCGCCGAGGACTACCGGTGGCCGAGCCTGGCCGAAGACCTTCTCGCCCTCCTTGACATCCACTTCCCCGGGGAGCGGGTCCACGGCGTCGGACCCTCGATGGGCGCTGCCACCCTCCTCCACGCTCTCATCCTCGACCCCGACCGCTTCTCGGGACTCACCCTCGTCGTGCCCCCGACTGCATGGGAGACGCGTCCGGCCAAGGCCGAGGTCTATCGGCAGGCCGCGGATCTCATCGAGGGCGGCGGCTTCGATGAGTACCTCGCAGCCAGTGCCCAAACTCCGCAGCCGCCGACGCTCGCCGACGCGCCGAGCACCCGACCTGAGGTGCCGCTGCCGCTCCTTCCCGCAGTCCTGCGCGGTGCCGCCGGCAGCG
The DNA here is from genome assembly GCF_012027885.1 of Brevibacterium sp. LS14. Classification (NCBI taxonomy): domain Bacteria; kingdom Bacillati; phylum Actinomycetota; class Actinomycetes; order Micrococcales; family Brevibacteriaceae; genus Brevibacterium; species Brevibacterium sp. LS14. The sequence goes on along the minus strand of NZ_SJXG01000028.1, from coordinate 61,337 downwards.
ACCTGCCCGATCCCGCACGACTCGAGGGGCACGCGATTCCAACGCGGATCCTCGCGTGGGTCAACGACCCCTCCCATCCGCTGGCGACCGCACAGGGCCTGCATGCGCTGCTGCCCGAGTCCCGGCTCACCGTCGCCCAGACCCCGACCGACCTCGTCTCCTGGCGGCAGATCCTCGCCGAGGAGGTCGCGCGCCACGGGGTCTGGCCCGCTGGTTCCTCACCCGCCTAGACTCGGACCCAGGACCCGAGGTCCGGGTCCCGGCGCGCAGGCGCCTCGGCGGAGGATCGACGATGATCGCTGCGAACGTGACCGACTGGCTCCTCGACTCCGATCCGGCGCTGCGATGGCAGGTCGAGCGCGACCTCCTTGGCGCCGATGAGCAGACATGGCAGGCGACGAGGGCGCGGGTGCCCAGCGAGGGGTTCGGTGCCGAACTCCTCTCCCATCAGGACGCCGACGGCCAATGGGCAGGCGGCCCCTTCTTCCCCGCTGGATTCCGCGGTGAGGGCCCGCAGCCGTGGACGGCGACGACGTGGGCGCTCAAGGACCTCCGCGAATGGGGTGTCGATGCCGCGGTGCTCGCCGGGACCGCGGAGAAGCTCGAGCCCGTGCGCTGGGAGTACGAGGAGATGCCGTACTGGGGCGGTGAGGTCGACGTCTGCATCAACTCGTGGACGCTGTCGAAAGGCCTCTGGCTCGGTGCCGACGTCGACGGCATCGTCGAATGGTTCCTCGATCACCAGCTGACCGACGGCGGGTGGAACTGCGAATGGGTCAACGGTTCGACCCGGTCGTCCTTCCACTCGACGCTCAACGCCCTCGTCGGCCTCCTCGACTATCAGCAGCGTACGGGGGATTCCGCCCGAGTCGCCGACGCACGCGCGGCGGGGGAGGAGTACCTGCTGGTCAGGAGCCTCTTCAAGCGAGCGTCGAACGGCGAGCCGTACTCGATGAACGCGTTCAGTCTGGCGCATCCGCGACGGGCCTACTACAGCATCCTCGCCGCGGCCGACTACTTCCGCGATGCCGGCCTCACAGACGGCACCGCTCCCGACCCGCGCCTGGCCGAGGCGATCGAGCGCATCCGCGCGCAGCGACAGGACGATGGAACGTGGCTGCAGGGGCACCGCCTAGCCGGAGACGTGTGGGTCCACGTCGATGCCCCGACGGGAGAGCCGTCGAAATGGGTGACGGCGCAGGCGCTGCGGGTCCTCGACTGGTGGGATGCGGAGCGGACGCCGACCGGGTCCGCGTAGGTATCGGCCGGGCCCACAGGGTCCGCCTCAGAAATCGACGTCGTCCTTGTCGATGCCGGGGAACATCACCTCGTACTCGACCATGTTGTCCTTGTGGTCGATGAGTTCGATGGTTCCGAAATAGGTCATCTCCTCATCGACGACATTGCACGATTCGAACCCGGACCAGTCCGTCACCGTCATGTCCTGCTCGCACTTCGCCTCCTTGACCGACATATCGAACTTGTTCGCGAAGAGGTCGACGAGATCGGCTTCGAGGGAGGCGGCGGGAATCGTCCCGTTGCCGTCCTTGTCGATCTTCATCGCCTCATCGCTTGCCCACGAGGTGGTGCGGGCGGCATCGGCGAACGGGTCCTCCGAGGCGTCCGGCGAGGCAGACTCCTCGGTCGGCGTGGGACTCGGCGTCGGGGTCTCCGCCCCGATAGTCGAAACCTCGGGCGGCTGCTGTGCGTCAGAGGAGTCTCCGCCCATCCCGCATCCCGCCAGTGCCAGCGCCATCGCTGCCACCGCTGCCGCTCGTCGCCCTGCGCTGCGCATCACTCTCATCGTCCGTCTCCTCTGCTCGTCGGTGATCACCATCATCTCCCGCTCCGCACCCCACGGAGGACGGAATCGTGTGCGCGATCCGCGACGGCTGTTGCCGTCCTGGCACAGGAACGATGACGTCGCGTTGACCGCGCCTGCGCGGTCTTGGCACGATGAGGCGATGCAGCCTGTCCTCGGTCTCATCTCCCACGGCACGTCCTCTCCCGACGGTCAGGCCGTCATCTTGGCCCTCGCCGAGGCGGTCGCCGCCGACCTGCGCGAGCGCGGGATCACCGACACCCTCGCCCTCGGCCACGTCGACGTCCAGGCCCCCGACGTCGCCGAGGTGCTCGCGACCCTGCCCGCGGATCGCACCACCGTCCTCGTCCCCCTCCTCCTCTCACCGGGCTACCATGTCCACGTCGACCTCGCCGAGGCGGTCGCAGGCGCCGGCGGTCCCGCCCCGGACGGAATGGGCTCGGTTCCCGGCCGGCCTGTCCGCGACATCCGCGTCGCCGGGACCCTCGGTCCGGACCCTCGCCTCGCCGAACTCCTCGCGGCGAATCTGCCGGCCCTCGACGACGGCGACGAGGTCATTCTCGTCGCGGCCGGATCGAGCGACGAACGCGCCAACGACGCGTCCCGCGCCGTCGGAAACCTCCTCGCCGAGACCCTCGCGCGTCCTGTGCACACGACCTTCCTCGCCGGAGACCGCGACAACCTCCGCGACATTGTTGAGCAGAAGAGTCACCTCGGCCGTCGGCTCGTCGCCGCCAACTACCTCCTCGCGCCCGGCTACTTCGACGACCTCGCGGCCCGACTGCTCGCAACAGTCGGCGGTCGCCTCTCCGCACCGCTCCTCCACCCGTCGTCACCAGCCCCAAGACAGCTCGTCGACATCGTGCGCGACCGTATGGTCGCAGTCCTCTGAATCGACGTCAACCCCGTCCCTGCGATCCGTCATGCGGCGTCGCACAGCGTCATATGTCGAACAATGACGAGCTTATGCGAGCCTAATTTGTTGAGCAATCCTGTCGGTGTGTAGCGTGGCTGACCTAGCAATCGCACCAGCATGGGGAGATGGCAATGTCCACAGACGTGGAGCAGCGCGCCGCAGGCCGCGCAGACAGGGCCGCGACGCGACCGAAGAAGTCCAACGGGCAGTGGAAGATCGACGGCCGCGAACCGCTCAACGGCAACGAGGTGTTCAAAGCCGAGGACAACGGCCTCAACGTCCGTGCACGGATCGAAGAGGTCTACGCGAAGTCCGGGTTCGCGTCGATCGACCCCGATGACCTCCACGGCCGCTTCCGTTGGTGGGGCCTCTACACCCAGCGCAAGCCGGGCATCGACGGCGGGCGGACCGCCACCCTCGAGCCGCACGAGCTCGAGGACGAGTACTTCATGCTCCGCGTGCGCATTGACGGCGGCAGGCTCACGACCGAGCAGCTGCGCACGATCGCCGACATCTCCAACGACTTCGCCCGCGGCACTGCCGACCTCACTGACCGGCAGAACATCCAGCTCCACTGGATCGCGATCGAGGACGTCCCCGAGATCTGGCGACGACTCGAAGCCGTCGGGCTCCAGACAACCGAGGCCTGCGGTGACGTCCCCCGCGTCATCCTCGGCTCACCGGTCGCCGGCATCGCCGCCGATGAACTCATCGACCCGACCCCGGCGATCGAGGAGATCTCCCGCCGCTACATCGGGGATGAGAGCCTGGCGAATCTGCCGCGGAAGTACAAGACCGCGATCACCGGGCACCCCAGCCAGGACGTCGTCCACGAGATCAACGACTGCTCGTTCGTCGCCGTCGAGCATCCTGAGCACGGCATCGGCTACGACCTCTGGGTCGGCGGGGCACTGTCGACCGTTCCCCGCTTCGCCGAACGCCTCGGCGCCTGGGTCGCCCCCGACCAGGTCGTCGAGACCTGGCTGGGCGTGACAGAGATCTTCCGCGACTACGGCTACCGCCGCCTGCGCAACAAGGCCCGCCTGAAGTTCCTCATGGCCGAATGGGGTCCGGAGAAGTTCCGCGAGATCCTCGAGACCGAGTACCTCGGCTACCGCCTCGCCGACGGCCCGGCCCCCGCGAAGCCGCTGACCGAAGGGGACCATGTCGGCGTCCATCGCCAGGCCGATGGGAAGTACTACATCGGGGTCAGCCTCATCGCCGGCCGCGCCTCGGGAACCCTGCTCGGACAGATGGTCGACATCGCCGAGAAGTACGGCTCGACCCGGCTGCGGACGACCCCGCACCAGAAGATCCTCTTCCTCGACATCCCGGAGGAGGACATCGACGCGGTCGTCGCCGACCTCGACGCGGTCGGCCTCTCGAGCCGCAAGGACCTCTTCCGCCGGTCGACCATCGCATGCACGGGCATCGAATTCTGCAAACTCGCGATCGTCGAGACGAAGCAGACCGCCGCGGACACCATCGCGACCCTCGAAGCGCGCCTGGCCGAGATCGACCTGCCGCACCCGATCAGCCTCCACCTCAACGGCTGCCCGAACTCGTGCGCGCGCATCCAGACTGCCGACATCGGACTCAAGGGCCAGTTGGTGACCACCGACGACGGGGAGCAGAAGCCCGGGTTCCAGGTCCACGTCGGCGGGGGACTGGCCTCGAGCGACCGCGATGAGGCCGGCCTCGGCCGCACCGTGCGCGGCCTCAAGGTCACCGCGGACGATCTCAGCGACTACGTCGAGACCCTCGTGCGCCGCTTCCTCGCCGGCCGGTCCGAGACCGAGACGTTCTCCGAGTGGGCACACCGAGTCGACGATGAGGAGCTCGTATGACGAAGACCCAGCCCACTGACACCCAGCCCACTGACACCCAGACCGCCGGCACCCAGCCGACTGCGACCACCGAGGCCCAGCCGACGCCGCCTGCCAAGCGCTCCCTCGAGGAGCTGCGCGCCCTCGCCGAGGCGGGAGCCCGCGAGCTCGCCGGTGACCCCGAGAACGGGGTGCCCGAGGCGAGTCCGGCCGACGTCATCCGCTGGGTCTCGAAGCACGTCGACGTCCGCGCCGCCGCCGTGGCCTGCTCGATGGCCGATGCGGCGCTGCCGCACTACGTCGCGCAGTACCTGCCCGGCGTCGACGTGCTCTTCCTCGACACCGGCTACCACTTCCCGGAGACGTACGAGACCCGCAACGAGGTCGCCCGGACGATGGACGTGCGCATCGTCGACGTCCTCCCCGAACAGACCGTGGCCGAGCAGGACGCCGAATTCGGTGCCGAGCTCTTCGCCCGCGACCCGAGCCTCTGCTGCGCCCGCCGGAAGGTCGCGCCCCTGAAGAAGTCGCTGTCCGGCTACGAACTCTGGTTCACCGGGGTCCGCCGCGACGAGGCGCCGACACGGGCGAACACCCCGTTGGTGACCTTCGACGAGAAGAACGGCCTCATCAAGGTCAACCCCGTGGCCGCGTGGTCCTTCGACGACCTCCTCGACTACGCCGGCGCCTTCGGGGTCCCGGTCAACCCCCTCCTCAACCAGGGCTACCCGTCGATCGGGTGCCAGCCCTGCACACGCAGGGTCGCCCCCGGAGAGGATCCCCGGTCCGGGCGCTGGGCAGGTTTCTCCAAGACAGAATGCGGGCTGCACGTATGAGCATCGACACCACCACACCGACGACCCTCGACGTCCTCGAATCCGAGGCCATCCACATCATCCGCGAGGTCGCCGCCGAATTCGAGAAGCCGGTCCTCCTCTTCTCCGGCGGCAAGGACTCCGTGACCGTCCTCCACCTCGCGGCCAAGGCGTTCTGGCCGGCGAAGATCCCCTTCGGGCTCCTCCACGTCGACACCGGACACAACTTCCCGGAGATCCTGAACTACCGCGACCGCACGGCAGAGCGCTACGGGCTGAACCTCACGGTGGCCAAGGTCCAGGACTACATCGACGACGGGCGGCTGCGCGAACGCGCCGACGGCACCCGCAACACCCTGCAGACGCAGCCGCTCATCGACGCCATCGCCGCCGGAGGGTACGACGCCGTCTTCGGCGGGGCCCGCCGCGACGAGGACAAGGCGCGGGCGAAGGAGCGCATCATCTCCCTGCGCGACGAATTCGGCCAGTGGGACCCGAGCAACCAGCGCCCCGAGCTGTGGAACCTCTACAACGGCCGCCACGTCAGCGGTGAGCACGTGCGCGTGTTCCCGATCTCGAACTTCACCGAACTCGACGTGTGGACCTACATCGCCCGCGAAGGCATCGAACTCCCACCGCTCTACTTCGCCCACGACCGGGAGGTCTTCTCCCGCGACGGCATGTGGTGGGCGACCGGGGAGTTCTCCCAGCCGCGACCCGGCGAGGACGTCGTCACCCGGTCCGTGCGCTACCGCACGGTCGGGGACATGAGCTGCACCGGAGCGGTCGAATCGACCGCCGCCGACATCGCCTCCGTCGTCGCCGAGGTGGCGGTGACCACCGTGACCGAACGCGGCGCCACCCGCGCCGACGACAGGATCTCCGCCGCCGCCATGGAGGACCGGAAGAAGGACGGATACTTCTGATGACGACTGTTGCCCCCACGACCACGAAGACGCTGCTGCGGTTCGCCACCGCCGGCTCCGTCGACGACGGCAAATCGACCCTCGTCGGACGCCTCCTCCACGATGCGAAGGCGATCCTCGCCGACCAGCTTGCGGCCGTGACCGCGACGAGCGCCGAACGCGGCTTCGTCGGCGGCGAGTTCGACTTCGCCCTCCTCACCGACGGCCTCCGGGCCGAACGCGAACAGGGCATCACGATCGACGTCGCCTACCGGTACTTCGCCACCGACCGCCGCTCGTTCATCCTCGCCGACTGCCCCGGACACGTCCAGTACACCCGGAACATGGTCACCGGCGCGACGACCGCCGACGCCGTCGTCGTCCTCATCGACGCCCGCAACGGCGCGACCGAGCAGACCCGCCGCCACCTCACCGTCGTCCACCGCCTCGGCATCCGCCACGTCATCGTCGCGATCAACAAGATCGACCTCCTCGACTACGATGAGGCCGCCTTCGCCGAGGTGGCCCGTGAGGTCGGTGCGATCACCGAGGAGATCGGCCTCGAGGCACCCCACCTCATCCCCGTCTCCGCGCTCGCCGGGGACAACGTCGCTGCCGCCTCGGCGAACACCCCGTGGTACCAGGGTCCCTCCCTGCTCGAACTCCTCGAGACCCTGCCGAGCATCGAGGAGGACCAAGCCGACCTCGAGCCCTTCCGCCTCGACGTCCAGTCCGTGCTCCGCCCGCAGGGCGGACTCGCCCCGGGACTCGATCCCGAGGACTTCCGCGACTACCGGGCCGTGACCGGGCAGATCACGTCGGGACGGGTCCGCGTCGGCGACGAGATCGACGTCCACCCGGCCGGGATGCGCACGAGAGTGACCGGCATCGACACCGCCGACGGCCCGCTCGAATCCGCCGGAGCCCCGCTCTCGGTGGCGCTGCGGCTGGCCGACGACATCGACACCGCCCGCGGCAGCGTGCTCGCCGCCGCCGGCAGCCTGCCGCCTGTGCGCAAGACCCTGCGCGCCGAGGTCTTCCCCTTCACCGCCGCAGGCCTCCGCACCGGCGACCGAGTGCTCGTCAAGGCCGGGACGACGACCGTCAAGGGCATCATCGGCATCGAATCCCGTCGGAACCTGCTCACGAACGCATCGGAACCCGCCGAGGTGCTCGCCGGCAACGACATCGGCGTGGCCGAGGTGCGGCTGTCCGCGGCGCTCACCCTGCCCGACTTCCGCACCCACGGCCGTGCCGGAGGATTCATCGTCATCGACGAGCAGACCGGAGCGACCGTGGCCGCCGGCATCCACACCCCCGTCGAGGAGGACGAAGGATGAGCATCGACCGCTTCGCCCCCGGCAGCGTCCTCCTCGTCGGAGCGGGACCCGGGACGCTCGACCTGCTCACGGTTCGGGGACTGCGCGCGCTCGAGACCGCCGACGTCATCGTCGCCGACCGCCTCGGCGCCCGCACCGTCCTCGACGAACTCGCCGCCGAACGGGGAGAGCCGCTGGACGCGGAGATCATCGACGTCGGCAAGACCCCCGGACACCACCCGGTGCCGCAGCAGCGGATCAACGAGATCCTCGTCGAACAGGCCCGCGCCGGCCGCCGGGTCGTGCGCCTCAAGGGCGGGGACCCGTTCGTCTTCGGCCGCGGGGGTGAGGAGCTCGCCCACCTCCGGGAGGCGGGGATCGTCGCCCAGGTGGTCCCCGGCGTGACGAGCGCGAACTCGGTGCCCGCGGTGGCCGGGATCCCGCTCACCCACCGCAGCCTGGCTACGACGTACACCGTCGTCACCGGTCACGACCAGCTGAGCGACCTCGGCGGGGGACGCGACCACACCGTCGTCATCCTCATGGGCATCGGGACGCTCACCCACTCGGCGATGGTGCTCGCCCGCGGCGACCGCGGCGGCGACTGCCCCGTCGCGATCATCGAGGACGGCTACGGCGAGAACCAGCGGGTGACGGTCGGGACGCTGAACACGATCGCCTTCCAGGCCGCACACCGGGGTGTGCGCTCACCGGCCGTCGTCATCGTCGGCGACGTCGTCCGGCTCAGCCCGTACGCCGCCGGTGCCTTCGACCAGACCCACCGACCAGCCCTGACGAGGACCCCATGACCTACATCATCGCCCAGCCCTGCGTCGACGTGAAGGATCGGGCCTGCATCGAGGAATGCCCCGTCGACTGCATCTACGAAGGCGAACGCAGCCTCTACATCCATCCCGACGAATGCGTCGACTGCGGGGCATGCGAACCCGTGTGCCCTGTCGAGGCGATCTACTACGAAGACGACGTGCCCGAGCAGTGGGAGTCCTACTACACCGCCAACGTCGAGTTCTTCGAGACGATCGGCTCTCCGGGAGGTGCCGCCGGCTTCGGCGTGAGCACCTTCGACCACCCCATCATCGCGGCCTTGCCGCCGCAGAACACCGAGGAGTGAGGGCAACTCCCTCACGACCCCGACCCTGACCGGGCACACAGTCGATGTGCCCGACAACGACTGAGGAGAACCATGACCCGTCCTTTCCGTGTGGCTATTGTCGGTGCCGGTCCCGCTGGGATCTATGCGGCTGATCTGTTGACGAAGGCCGAGCGTGATTTCGAGGTCAGCATCGATCTCTTCGAGCGACTCCCCACCCCGTTCGGTCTGGTCCGCTACGGAGTGGCTCCGGATCACCCCAGGATCAAGGGCATCATCAACGCCCTGATCAAAGTCCTCGACCGGGGAGACATCCGCCTGTTCTCGAACGTCGACTACGGCACCGACATCACCTTGGACGAACTCACCGACCGGTACGATGCGGTGATCTTCTCCACCGGGTGCATCACAGATGCGCCGCTGAACATTCCCGGCGTCGACCTCGAGGGCTCGTTCGGGGCGGCGGACTTCGTCAACTGGTACGACTCGCACCCGGATGTCTCCCAGTCCTGGCCGCTCGAGGCCGAGTCCGTCGCGGTGATCGGAAACGGGAATGTGGCCCTGGACGTGGCCAGGGTGCTGGCGAAGCAAGCTGACGATATGCATGTCACGGAGATCCCCGACCATGTGTATGAGGGACTGAAAGCGTCGAAGGTCACTGATGTCCATGTGTTCGGCCGCAGGGGTCCGGCACAGGCGAAGTTCACCCCGCTCGAGCTGCGGGAGCTCGGGCTTGTGCCGGATGTCGACATCATCGTCTACCCGGAGGACTTCGAGTTCGATGAGGGGTCGATGGAGGCGATCGAGTCATCGAATCAGGTCAAGCAGGTCGCGAAGACGCTGACCGATTTCACGCTGCGTGAACCGACCGGTGCGAGCAGGCGTCTGCATCTGCATTTCCTCCATGCCCCGACCGAGATCCTCGGCGATGGGCAGGTCGAAGGTCTGCGCACCGAGCGTCAGGAGCTCGACGGGACGGGCAACGTCCGGGGGACGGGCGAGTTCGTGGACTGGCCGGTGCAGGCGGTCTACCGCGCCGTCGGCTATGCCGGCTCAGCACTGCCGCAGCTGCCCTTCGATCCGCGCCAGGGTGTCATCCCCAACCATGAGGGGCGTGTCGTCGACACCTTGGATCAGGCCGAAGCCCCGTCTGCTGATGTGGTGGCGGGTGTGTATGCGACCGGCTGGATCAAGCGTGGTCCGGTCGGCCTGATCGGGCATACGAAGGGTGATGCTCTGGAGACGATTGGGCATCTCATCGCCGATCGTGGTGCTGGTGTTCTTGCGGAACCGGTGTTTCCCGAGGAGTCGGCGATCGTCGACCTCCTCGAGTCCAAGGGTGTGGATTTCGTGGATTGGGAGGGGTACCACCGGGTCGAGGCTGCCGAGAAGGCCGCTGGCGAGGTTCGGGGTCGCGAGAGGGTGAAGATCGCCACCCGTGAGGGGATGCTCGCCGCCGCCCGCGATGCCGCGCGCGCCCAGTCCGTGAGCTGATCCTCTACGAGAAGTAGCCGTTGCGGTACCCGTACTCGACGGCGTCCCGGCGGTTGCGGACCCCGAGCTTGCGGTAGATCGCGGAGAGACGGTTCTTCACCGTGCCCTCGGCGAGGGAGAGATCGGCGGCGATTCGCGCGAGCGGCGTGGCCTTCTCGAGCCGGTAGAGCAGATCGAGCTCATGGGAGTCGAGCAGACGGTTCTCCACCCTGGCCTCCGACATCGTCACCGGCAGATCGAGGAGACGCGCCCGCAGCTGGGCTCCGGTGACCGGGGACATCGCGAACGTGTCCGCGATCCACTCCCACTGCGGGAAGTCGACGGTCATCTCGACGAAGTACGACCGGAGGTCGCTCGGCAGCAGCGCGAAGGGCAGGACCGAACCGGAGACGACACAGTAGTCGAGGGCGTTGCGCACGTCGGCCAGTGCCGCCGCCTCGCGGCCGCGGCGGACGAGGGCCGCGGCACGCAGTGCCAGGGCCGCGCCCTTCTCCCGCGGGTCGGTGCCGGTGATGAGCACCTGGGAGGTGAAGGAGTCGACGACGTCGTGCTGGCCGAGGGCGAAGGCGACACGGGCGCGGGAGAGACCGTGTTCCCGGTCGAGTCGGGACGCCTTCGACGCGAGCGCCTGCGCCTCCCGCAGCGCTCCAGTCGCCACGGAGAGCATCGTCGTCAACGAGAACGTCGACCCCATCACCTGCGGTTCATGACCGGCCATCGGGGACTCCGGGGCCAGCTCGTGCTCCTTGAGATAGAGCTCCGCATTGCCCGAGTACATCGCGTGCAGGGCCTCGCCGTAGCGGAAGACGCCGGATCCGCGATGGGCGGGGGAGAGGGTGCGCGCGAGCGCGATCGCCGCGGCGGAGGCGACGAGGTCGAGCTGGTCGAGGGCTCGGTGCAGGCGCGGGGTGTTGGCGATGTAGTCCGTCTGCAGGGTGTGGAATTCGAAGCGGGCCCGCAGCTCGTCGTAGCGGGAGAGCACCTGCTCGCTCTTCGGGCCGAAACCCGCAGCGATGTAGCCGACGGCTGCCACCGCGAGTGACGGGAGCAGAGGGAAGGGCTCGAAGGGGAGGATCGATTCGGCGATGACGACGGCGCGTTCGACGAGGTGCAGGCCTCGGCGGACGTCCCCGGTGCGAGCGAGATCGAGGCCGCGCTCCATGAGGAGGCGGGCATCGTAGAGGCGCGAGAGCGAGCCCGAGCCGGACTGCCGGGCGAAGATGAGCTCCATGCCCGCCTCGGCGGCGGCCACTGCGCCGTCGAGATCGCCGTGCTGCCGGCGGTCGCGCATGGTCCGCAGGGTCATCACCGCCACCTCGTCGGCGGTGAAGTCACCGTCGTCGAGGCGCGCCCTCTCCTGCTCGAGAGTGGGGACGTCGAGGCGGTCGAAGGTGACGAGCGGAAGGACCTCACGCGGGTCGGTCGATCCGGTGCGGTTGCTGATGTTCGCGATCTCTCGGGCCGCGCTCTGCGCTTCGGCGAGGACGAGCGACCCGCGGACGACGGAGGCGGGGACGGAGAGGATCGTGTGGACGGCGGCGACGAACTCCGGGTAGAAGACGTTGAAGCCCCGCTCCGACCACACCTCGGTGAGCAGAGACCACGCCCCGAGATCGCCGATGAGGGCGAGCAGCGCATCGGGACGCACCGTGCCGACGTCGAGGAGGGAGCGGTGGGACTCCTCGAGCTCGAGTCCGAGCGCCTGCCTCGGCGAGATCCGCCCCTCCGGGGGATTCGGACCGATCCTGCGGGCCACGGCACGGATGAGGCCCGGCATGACATAGCTGCCCGCGTGCTTCGGGCAGAGGCTGAGCACACCGGTGAAGACGAGTTGGGAGGTGAGCTCGTCGGCGCTTGGGACGGCGTCGTCGGGTGCCTCGCCGATGCGGGGGATCGCGCGATGGGCGAGCGCGATGAGGGGCGCCTCGATGGTCTCGACCTGCGCGACGAGGAGGAAGAGGCGCACGGCGGGGGACTCCCAGTCGAGGGAGTCCGCATCGAGGGAGAACGGGGCGAGCAGGGTGCTGTAGTCATCGGCGGCGACGGCGTCGAGCGCGACCCGTGCGCGCTGGGCGCCGCTGACGACGGTGCGGGCGAGGCTGATATGACCGGCGGTGAGGTCGAACAGCGTGCGGACGGTCTCCTCCGACAGCGTCCCAGCGGTCAGCCCGGCCGAGAACTCGGCGAGATCGTCGATCCGCTCACCGAGGATCGCGTCGAAGGGGCCGGGCTCGGGGGAGGAGTGCGTCGGGGGATGGGGGATCACCTGTGTGCCTTCGGTCGTGCGTGAGGCGAACCTCGGCGGAGGCGCCGCGGCTCACTGGCGCAGCTGGGGAACGCTGCAGCTCCTGGGTCGGAGCACTTTCCAAGGCTACATTCAGCCGGGGCGCGAATCTGCGCGGGAAGCGCCGGGATGACCCGTCGGTAACCTTCGATGACGTCGATGTGACTTCGGGGTCGCAATTGTCCGGCAGGAATCCCTGCCGCCGGGCGGCCGGGCCCGCCGCGGCGGATGGGTGGTCCGCAGCCCCCGGGGCACGAGGGCTGCGGCTGACCTCACCGCGCGGCGGGAGCGTCGACGTCGGGGCGGGCCACGGTCTTCGCGAGGGCGTCGAAGGCCCGGATCGTCGGGAAGAGCTTCCGCGCGTCCTGCGGCAGCCCCCAGCTGGAGAGCTTGACGCCGACGAAGGAGGCTCCGGGGTTGATGTAGATCATCTGCCCGTGGATGCCGAGCGCGAGGAAGGCGTGCGAGTCCGGGTACGGGAACCAGAACTGGTTGCGGTACATCCCGCCGGGCATCCGGTTGTCGCCGGGGCTGTCGGCGAATGCCTGCCTCGTGTCCTCGCTGCCGGTGAGCGTGTCGCCGATCCACGAGGTGGGGACGACCTGTTCGCCGGTGAGCGAGACGCCGCGATTCGAGTAGAGGTAGCCGAAGCGTGCGAGATCGCGCAGGGTGGCATTGATGCCGCCGTCGAACATTCCGACGCCGAACTGGTCGGTGGCGATGAGGGCGTCGCGTTCGGCACCGATGCGCGACCACAGCACCCGCGACATGAGCGTCTGCATGCTCTCACCGGCGACCTTCTCGCACACCCAGCCGAGCACGTCGGTCTCGCACGAGCGGTACTCGAACGGTCCGCCGTGCGGGGCCTTCTGCTCAAGCGTGCGCAGGTAGGCGTACATGCCCACCGCCTCGGGGGAGGGCTCCTCCTCCGACCAGCCGATGGCCCGCTCGATCTGCCGGACCTCGGACTCCGGGTCGAGGTAGTTCTCGGAGAACCGGATGCCCGAGCGCATGTCGAGGATGTCGCGCACCGTCGCTCCTGCATACCCGGACTCTGCGAGCTCGGGGACGTAGTCGGTGACGAGTCGGCTCGTCTCGATCTCCCCGGCGCCGACGAGGACCCCGGCGACCGTGCCCACCAGCGACTTGCTCACCGACATGAGGAGATGCTCGGTCTCCGGCCGCATCGCGCCGAAGTACTCCTCGGTGAGCACGGTTCCCTGGTGGAGGACCATCCACGCGTCCGTGTCGCTGGACTCGATGACGCTGCGGACGCTGCGGGCCGCAGAGTATTCCGTCTCCGGGATCTCGATCCCGCCGAGATCCCGGAGGTCGACGGGGAACTGCGCGACCGGGCCGTCTCCGCGGGAGATCGGCGTCGTCGGCAGCACCTCGTCGACGTGCTGGAACGACCAGCGCACATGCTCGGCGTCCTGCCAGTTGTCCTTGTCGACGCCCTCACCGGAGTCGACCGGGGTCGGCTCGGCGTGGGGGGCGAGCGACTCAGCGGGGTCGGTCGGGGCGACGACCGCCTCGGCGGAGGGACCGGCAGGAGCCGACCCTTCCGCCGCGAGGGCAGGGTCGGGCAGGGTCGGATCCGAAGACGCTTCGGTCACACTTCACCTCTCGATCTGTGCAGGGGTTGAGGACGAGACTATCAGTCGCCCTTCGCCCCCGGTCCGCCGATCGTCGGCGCGGGATCCTCCGCGGCAACGGGAACTCCGGCGTACATCGCACGGATCGAGTCGATGAAGTGCTTGGCACGGATGCTCAGGGACTTCTTGCCGTCGGCATCGACCTGGAGCGGGTTCTTCGTCACGAGGACACCGAGGTCGGCGCCCTTCCACCGGTACTCGCCGGCTCCGTAGATGCGGAGGAAGAAGACCTCGCTGCCGTTCTGCAGAGGATGCCAGTCGAGTGCTGCCCGCTTGTACGTCAGCGTCCCGTACTGGTCGAGGAAGTACTGTCCGGTCAGCGGCGAGTGCGTGATGTACTCGGTGATCGGCGCGGTCTCCTTGATGACCATCTGGCTCCACTCGTCGGCTCCGGAGAGCTCCTCCCACCGTTCGTTTATCTCGTCGACGTCGAGGTCGAACTCGACGTCGAGGTACTCGAGGAGGTGGAAGAGGAAGAGCGGAACGTCGGCGTAGGCTCCCGCGGTGACGTTGGTGATCGCCGAGGCTCCGGAGATCCGGGGGTTGAGCTCGCCGAGGTAGACGTCGTTGGTGTCGAGATCGACGAGGACGTCGACCTCGAAGAATCCGCGGTAGCCGCGCTTGCGCAGGCCTTCGCCCATCCGGCGGACGAGCTCGCGGGCCCGTCCGCGCTGGTCGGCGGTGAGGACATCGGGCGTCATCTCGTTGCCGCACCAGCCGCCCTTGTAGGGGGTGAGCTCGGGGAATCCGGCAAGTTCGGTGAGGAACGGGCCGACGACGACGCCGCTGCTCGTGATCACGGCCTCGACCGCCACAGGCGTGTTGTTGATCCGCTTCATCACCTTGAGCTGCTCGCCGATGATGTCGTCCCGGTGCTTGTCCCATTCCTCCTCGGAGGCGATGAAGAACGTCGTCTTGCCCGAGTCGCCGTAGGGGGTCTGCACGACGAGGTCGGTGCCGAGACCGGCCTCCGTCGACGCCTTCGTCAGCTCCTCGTACGTGTCGGCCGTCGTGAGGACGTTGGGCACCGAGTAGGCACCGGCTTCGTTGCCGAGCTTCGTCGTCTCGATCTTCGAATCCAGCTGGTTGCGCAGCTTCGCCGAGGGGAGGATGAGGTCGTAGCCGAGCTCCCTGCAGATCCGTTCGGTCTCCTCGTCGAAGAAGACCATGGCGACCTTCGGGCGCTCGCCGTGGGGGACGTTGCGGGTCATGTGCGCGCGGACCTCGGCGTTGAGCAGGAGCCAGTTGTTGATCGCCTCCCCTGATTCGAACTCGACGAACGGCTTGTAGCGGGGCGAGAACACGCGCGGGTGTCCCCCGTCCCAGCCGTCGTAGTACGTGATGTAGGAGAAGTTGCGGACCCAGCGGTCGAGACCGAGGAGGTTGAACGGGGTGGCGCCGATGAAGTAGATCGGCGTCTGGTTCGTACGGAAGAAGTGGCGGACCTCGGAGATGTTGCGCAGCGGGCGGCGCAGCTGGGCGCGGTCGGCCTCCTTTCCGGCGTAGGCGGCGTCGGTGCCGACGTGGACCTCGGCCTCGGCGGGGTCGGTGAGTCCGGGCTCGACGGGAGCGAGGGGCTCGACCGGGGCTACAGCGGGTGCGGTCACCGGGGCTGCGGGTGCCGCGGCCGGGGCGGCCACCGATGCGGCGGCCACTCCGGCGGCTGGTGCCGGCGCGGGTGCGACGGGGGTGCCGGGAGCCGGCGGAAGGGCCGGTTCGACCGGGGCGGCCGGTGCGGGTGCCGCAGCGGCGGCCGGGGGAGCTGCGGCTGCCGGTGCTGCGGCTGCGGGTGCCGCAGCGGTGGCGGGGTCGGTCGCTGCCGCAGCGGGCACGGCGACTCCGTCTTTCACCGCCCGTCGCTTGGCCTCCGGAGCGGCGGTCGCGGTCGACTTCGCCGCCGGAGCCTTCGCGGCCGTCGACTTCGTCGTGGCAGTCTTTGTCGCGGCAGTCTTCTTCGCTGCGGGAGCCTTCGTCGTCGAGGGAGCCTTGGCGGCCGTGGACTTCGTCGTAGTCGATTTCGTCGTCGTCGACTTCCTCGCCGCGGGCGTCTTCGCTGCCGAGGACTTCTGCGTCGAGGACGTGCTCGCGGCGGACTTCGTCGTCGCGCCCGTGGTCGGCTTCGCCGCCGTGCTCGCGGCAGCCGGCGTCGTCGACGACGACTTCGCCGGTGAGGACGAGTTCGTCTTCGCCGCGCCGCTCCTGCCGCCGGACGTGCTCGTGCTCGCCGGTGAACTCTTCGCCGTCGAGGCGCTCTTCGCGGCCCCCGACTTCGCCGTCGAGGACGTCTTCTTCGCCGTCGAACTCACCTTCGTCGTCGCCGTCTTCGTCGTGGGCTTCTTCGCGGCGGCCGATGTCGCCGTCGCCGTCTTCGCCGCAGGCTTCTTCGTCGCTGACGTCTTCGCAGCCGATGCGGGCGACTTCGCGGAGGTCGAGCCTCCGGACTCCTTGTTGCCGCGGGGGGTGGCGGACGATGAGCTCGAGGGGTGGTTCGTCATTGCAGTGCTCCTTAGGGAAACGCCCGACGCCGGGATTTCGTCGGCTCTGCCGAGGCTTCGGGTGACGCCTACAGCAGATGTGATGGGGACAACTTATCTCAGTTTTCGACGCCTGAGGTCGATGGTGCACCGATTGAGTGAATGGGAAGCGAAATCGTGACCACGGGAGAGGGTTCCTTGACCGAAGTCGCCGATTCCGCGTGCCCGGGTCGGTGAAGTTAGGCTGGGGCGAGTACCGACCTTTGTCGAAAGAGAGCAGACATGCCGGTGAATGCCGACAAGCAGGGAACCTCGTACACCCTGCCGCGTCCCTACGACGTCTCCCGTGAGGCGATCGCCGAGTTCGCCCGCGCGACGAACGCGACGGCCGACTACCACTTCGACCCCGCCGCGGCTGAGGCCCTGGGGTACAGGGACGTCATCGCCCCGACGACGTTCGCCGTGATCATCGCGCAGCGCAGCGAGGCCGCCTACATCTCCGACCCCGACTCCGGCATCGACTTCTCGAAGGTCGTCCACGGCTCGGAGCAGTTCAGCTTCGCCCGCTCGATCGTCGCGGGCGACAGCCTGCGTGCGACGACCCACGTCGACGGCGTCCGTGCCGCCGGCGACAACGCCATGATCACCACCCGCACCGAGATCACCGACGCCGCCGACCAGCCGGTGGTCACGGTGACCTCGACCATCGTCGTGAGAGGAGACGGAGAATGAGTCTCGTCGACCTGTCCCAGCTGAAAATCGGCGACGTCGTCGTCGAGACCGAGATCCCGCTCTCACGCGCCTCGCTCATCGACTACGCCGCCGCGTCGGGCGACCACAACCCCATCCACTGGTCGGAGCGCTTCGCGCAGGAGGTGGGCCTTGAGGGCGTCATCGCCCACGGCATGCTCTCGATGGCCGTCGTCGTCTCCCCGATCGCCGAATGGCTCGGCGACCCGGGGGCCATCGTCGACTATCGCACCCGGTTCTCCGCCCCCGTCCTCGTCCCCGACGCAGAGTCGGGTCCGCCGTCGACGCCGACCACTGCGCTCACCCTCACGGCGAAGGTCGGCGCCGTCGACCCGGCCGTCGGCACCCTGCGCATCGACGCCACCGTCACCGCCGGCGGCAACGACGTGCTCAGCCGCACTCAGATCCGGGTCGGACGGTGAACCTCTCCGAGCTCACGACGTTCCACCTCGGCGGGCCAGCCCCGGACCTCACGGTCGCAGGCTCCCGGGAGGAGCTGCTCGCGTTCGCCGCTGACAATGCCCTCGACCCGAGCGCACCCCGGATGCCCGGCATCCTCCTCGTCGGCGGCGGATCGAATCTCCTCATCGCCGATGCGGGCTTCGCCGGTCCCGTCGGCGTCGTCGCGACGAAGGGCGTTGAGACCACGGAGCTCTCCGACACCCATGCCCAGGTGACCGCCGAGGCGGGGGAGGACTGGGACGACTTCGTCGCCGGCACGCTCGCGCAGGGTCTCACCGGGCTCGAGGCCCTCTCCGGGATCCCCGGATCGGTCGGGGCCACCCCGATCCAGAACGTCGGGGCCTACGGGACCGAGGTCGCCGAGCTCATCACCTCCGTCGAGGTCTACGACCGCGTCGCCGGGCAGATCCGTTCGCTGAGCGCCGCAGAGCTCGAGTTCGGATACCGCACCTCACTGCTCAAACGCGCCCAGCAGGCCGCGGGCACCCCCGCCCACATCGTCCTCTCGGTGACGTTCACCCTGCAGCGCGGACCGGGTTCTCTGCCGGTGCGCTACGCCCAGCTCGCCTCGGCGCTCGGGGTCGGGATCGGCGAGAGCGTTCCGGCCGCCGACGTCCGCGACGCCGTGCTCGCGCTGCGCCGGTCGAAGGGCATGGTGCTCGACCCGGAGGACCATGACACGTGGTCGGCAGGGTCGTTCTTCACCAACCCGATCGTCGACGCGGAGGCCGCGCTGCCCGCGGAGGCTCCGCGCTTCCCGGTCACCGATCCCCTCAGCGGGGCACCGATCCCCGGGCTGACGAAGACCTCGGCCGCCTGGCTCATCGAGCGCGCCGGGTTCGACAGGGGCTTCGCCCTGCCGGGCGCTCGTGCGAGCCTGTCGACGAAGCACACGCTGGCCCTGACCAACCGCGGCGGGGCGACGACTGCCGACGTCCTCGACCTCGCCCGAACCGTCGTCGCCGGAGTCGAGGAGCGGTTCGGGATCGTCCTCGAGCCCGAACCCACCTTCGTCGGCGCGAGCCTGTAGGCCTGGGCCCGGGGCCGGAACCCGGCCCCTCAGGCCGTCGTCCGGTCCTCCAGCCACGCGTCGATGTCGGCTTGGGCGGCCTCGCGCACGGACTCGGGGGCGGCCGAGATCGCGAACGAGTCACGGGCCAGGCCGGCGAGGTCGGCCGGCGTGAGGCCCAGTTGCTCGGCGAACCGGTACTGGTCGACGAGTCGGGTGTGGAAGATGAGCGGATCGTCGGCGCCGAGGGCGACCTTCGCACCCGCATCGAGAAGCGTCCGCAGCGGCACCTCATCGATGTCGGGGTAGACGCCGAGGGAGACGTTCGACCCCGGACACACCTCGAAGCCGACACCTGCCTCGACGATCTCGCCCAGCAGCTGCGGATCCTCACCGGCCCGGATCCCATGCCCGAGGCGGTCGGGGGAGAGGTCGCGGACGACCGAGCGGATGTGCTCGGGACCGAGCAGCTCCCCGCCGTGCGGGACCGAGAGCAGCCCGGCGCGGCGGGCGATGTCGAAGGCCCGGGCGAACTCCGCGGTCTCACCTCGGCGCTCGTCGTTGGACAGTCCGAAGCCGATGACGGTGCCCGGACCCTCACCGGCGTGGTGGGCGGCGAGACGGGCGAGCATCCGCGCATCGAGGGGGTGCCGCGTGCGGGAGGCGGCGACGATGATCGCCATCCCGAAATCGTCGTCGCTGGCCTTCGCCGCCTCGTCGAGGATGATCTCCAGGGCCGGGGTGATGCCGCCGACGAACGGGGCATACGAGGTCGGGTCGACCTGGAGCTCGAGCCAGCGGGACCCCTCGGCCCGGTCGGCTGCCGCCGCCTCACGGACGAGCCGGCGCATGATGTCCTCCCCGCGGACGACGCCGCGGGCCATGTCGTAGAGGCGTTGGAAGCGGAACCAGCCGCGCTCGTCGGGGCTCAGTCCCGTGACCTTGTCGGCGAAGAGCTGATCGGACAGGCTCACGCCCGCCTCGGCGGCGAGGTCCTGCAGGGTGTCGGCCGACATCGAACCGGTGAAGTGCAGGTGCAGGTGTGCCTTGGGCAGGGACACGAGAGGGTCCGTCATCTGCCCAAGGATAGTCCGACGACCAGGGCGCATCCCTAGAATGGGTCCGTGTCGTCACCCCGTCTCCTCCTCCTGCTCCTCGTCCTCACCGTCGTCACCCTGCCCTGGGCGCTCTTCACCGCCCGTGCCGATCTGAGCTTCGGCCCCCATGAGGCGCAGTACCGCGTCACCGCCGATTCGCGGCTCACCCTCGACTTCGGGCCGCTGGGCACCCTCCTCGTCCCTGCCGGGGACTATCTGCCGCTCGGACTGGGGGTGAGCGTCGACATCGGGGAGATCCCCGTCTCCGGTGCCGCCGAGGACACGACCTCGGCCTCCGGCGGTGCCGCCGACAGCGGTGGAGGGACGATCGACGCCCTCGGTGGGGACATCGCCTCCTATGCCTCGCTCTTCTCCGCCCCGCAGGTCCAGATCGACCTCATCGTCGAGGGCCTGACGCGGGAGATCCTCATCCGCTGGGCGCTCGCGGTGTGTCTGCTCGCCGGAGCCGTCGTCGGCGGCATCCACCTGCTCGGGCCGGCACGGATCGCCGCGCTGCGGCAGGGACTGGCGAGCCGGGAGCTCACGGCGATCGGTGCGGTCGTCGTCCTGCTCCTCTCCGGGGTGAGCGCGATCGCGCTCACCCGTCCGGAACCGCTGCGGCCGGACCCGGCGTTCGCGGGGACCCCGCTGGCCGGATCGCAGGTGACCGGCCGCCTCGGCGGGATCATCGACCAGGCGTTCACCGCGGTCAGGGACTTCTCCGAGGATAACGACGCCTTCTACGACGCCGTCCTCGCCGGCCTTCGCGGAGCGTGGAGCGAACGCCCCCTCAGCGGCGACTGGACCTCGCAGGGCATGGTGCCCCCGCCGGCAGGGAAGGCCGGCGTCTCGACCTTCGTGCTCAGCTCCGACGTCCACTGCAACATCGGCATGGCTCGCGTGGTCGGTGCGGTCACCCGGCTGAGCGGGGCCGACGCACTCATCGACGCCGGCGATGTGACGATGACGGGGACCTCGGCCGAGAACTACTGCATCGACGTCCTCGGCGACGAACTGCCCGAGGGACTGCCGCGGATGTTCGTCAAGGGCAACCACGACTCGCAGGAGACCGCCCGCCATGCCCGGCGCAGCGGGTGGACGGTCCTCGATGACTCCACGGCGGAGCTCGCGGGCGTGCGCTTCTTCGGCGGTCCCGATCCTCGCCGGACGGTGTTCGGCTCCGGACCCCAGCTCGAGACCGAGCTCACCGCCGACGAATACGCGGCCCGGCTGCGCGACGAGGCGTGCACGGCGGACTTCGACGTCATGCTCGTCCACGACCCCAGGATCGTCCAACCGGCCCTCGACTCCGGGTGCGCGGACTACGCCCTGAGCGGACACTGGCACCGCACTGTCGGACCCGAGGCCTTCGGTCGGGGAGTGCGATACGTGAGTTCGACGACAGGCGGAGCGCTCGCGAACGCGCTCACCCCGGGTCCCTTGAAGATGGATGCCACGGTGAGCATCATCCGCGTCGACAACCGGACGAAGAGACCCATCGACCTCCAGATCATCACTGTCTCCCCAGGTGAGGAGGTCAGCATCGGTCCGTGGGTGCGTTTCCCCGAGCCGCAGCCCCTCGTCGCCGATCCCGTCGAACCGAGTGAGTAGGGGGCCACGGCACACGCGGACTGCGCTCGGTTCGACGGATCGCGGTGGGAGACGGTATGCTCGTTTCTCGTGGTTGGACACCCCCTCAGCTGGGGGAGTCGAATCGAAGGGGTGTGGCGCAATTGGTAGCGCAACGGTCTCCAAAACCGTAGGTTGCAGGTTCGAGTCCTGTCACCCCTGCGCAGTCGAAGCCTGCCGCGGCGATCACCGCCGGACAGAGCGCAGACTGACTGGCTGAGGCAGTTGAGCAGTCCCAAAGGATTCCGACCGAGTGAGGATGTGTGAGCGACACACCGGCAAAGAAGACAGGAAACGCGTCTGAGAACGCCTCCCGTCGCAAGCAGCTCGGATTCTTCGGACGGATCATCCAGTTCCTCCGCGAAGTCGTGGCGGAGCTGAAGAAGGTCGTCACCCCGACCCGCAAGCAGCTGGTCAACTACACACTCGTCGTGCTGGGGTTCATCCTCGTCATGATGGTCATCGTCACGGTCCTCGACCTCGTGTTCGGCAAGCTCGTCGGATTCGTCTTCGGCGGAACTCCGCTCTGGCCACTGTGGTGAGTCGCCCTGTGCGGCGATAACCTGGATACAAACAGCACATCCTTCGGACACGCAAGCCGTCCGACTACACGCGAAGCGAGGAATTGATCGGTGTCGGATACCAGTTCACCCGAACAGGACGCCCCTGAGACTGAGGTCGACGCGCCTGAGACCGAGACGGTCGAGGAGTCGACGACCGAGGCGACCGCCGACGTCGACGCGACCGCTGCCGATGAGGCACCGGCCGAGGACTCCGCCGCTGACGATTCCGCCGAGTCCGGCGACGACGTCGACCCCGCCGAGGAGTTCAAGGCCGAGCTGCGGATGCAGGAGGGCGACTGGTACGTCATCCACTCCTACGCCGGCTACGAGAACCGCGTGAAGCAGAACCTTGAGAACCGCGCCGTGAGCCTCAACCTCGAGGACTTCATCTTCGAGTCGCAGGTCCCCATGGAGGACGTCGTCGAGATCAAGAACGGTCAGCGCAAGCAGGTCCGCCGTGTGCGCGTGCCCGGCTACGTGCTCGTCCGGATGGAGCTCACCGACGAGTCGTGGGGCGCCGTGCGCCACACCCCGGGTGTGACCGGCTTCGTCGGCAACGCCTACGACCCGGTCCCGCTCTCGATCGACGAGGTCTTCACGATGCTCGCTCCCGTCTTCGAGGAGCGCCAGGCCGAAGCCGCTGCCGCTGAGGGCGTGGCCGCCGAGGCTGCGGCGAAGTCCGCCCCCATCACCGAGGTGGAGTTCGAGGTCGGCGAATCCGTCCTCGTCAAGGAGGGCTCGTTCGAAGGCCACCCCGCCACGATCCAGGAGATCCGCCCGGACTCCCAGAAGCTCACCGTGCTGCTGTCGATCTTCGAGCGCGACGTTCCCGTCGAGCTCGGCTTCGACCAGGTCTCGAAGCTCTGACCCGACCAGCGCACACCATCGCAGGGGCCCGGTTCCGACCGGGCCCCTGACGCGTTCTTCCACCCTGTGTTCCCGCTCACAACCATTTGCCCGAAGCCGGGCGAGCGTGGAATGATGGTGTGGTTTGATTGTCGGCCCTGTATCGGCAGGTCGGCATCGGATGATGCGCCGCGTTCTCTCGGCGCATGGACACTCTCAAGATTAAGGACCGCACATGCCTCCCAAGAAAAAGGTAGCCGGCCTCGTCAAGCTCCAGATTCAGGCAGGTGCCGCCAACCCGGCGCCTCCGATCGGTCCGGCGCTTGCCCAGCACGGCGTCAACATCATGGAATTCACGAAGGCGTACAACGCTGCGACTGAATCCCAGCGCGGGAACATCGTTCCCGTCGAGATCACGGTCTACGAAGACCGTTCGTTCACCTTCGTCCTCAAGACCCCGCCGGCCGCGGAACTCATCAAGAAGGCCGCCGGCGTGAAGTCGGGTTCGGCGACCCCGCACACCGTCAAGGTCGCGCACCTCAGCGCCGACCAGGTCCGCGAGATCTCCACGACGAAGATGCCCGATCTCAACGCCAACGACCTCGACATGGCCGATCGCATCATCGCGGGCACCGCTCGTTCGATGGGCATCACCACCGACATCGAGGTCTGAGACCAGACATCCCACTGTGGCAGGGCGGACGCAGCCCCGACCACGACTGCAAGGAGAGAAGCAGATGGCAAAGCGCTCGAAGGCCTACCAGGCCGCGGCTGAGAAGATCGCCGCAGATGTGAAGTACGAACCGGCTCAGGCGATCGACCTGGCCAAGGAGACCTCGGTGGCGAAGTACGACGCCACCGTCGAGGTCGCCCTCCGCCTCGGGGTCGACCCCCGCAAGGCGGACCAGATGGTGCGCGGCACCGTCAACCTCCCGCACGGCACCGGCAAGACCGCCCGGGTCCTGGTGTTCGCCGCCGGCGACCGTGCAGAGGCAGCCCGCGAAGCAGGTGCCGACTACGTCGGTTCCGATGACCTGCTGGAGAAGGTGGCCGACGGCTTCACCGACTTCGACGCAGCGGTTGCGACCCCCGACATGATGGGCAAGGTCGGACGTCTGGGCAAGGTGCTCGGTCCCCGCGGCCTCATGCCGAACCCGAAGACCGGCACGGTGACCATGGACGTCGCCAAGGCCGTGTCCGACATCAAGGGCGGAAAGATCGAATTCCGCGTCGACAAGCACTCGAACCTCCACTTCATCATCGGCAAGGCCTCGTTCTCCGAGCAGGCCCTGCAGGAGAACTTCGATGCTGCGATCGAGGAGATCCTCCGCCTCAAGCCGTCCTCCTCGAAGGGCCGCTACATCACGAAGGCGACGATCACGACCTCGAACGGTCCCGGCATCCCGGTCGACGCAGCCGCGCTGCGCGCCTGATTCCGACCGTGGAGTGATCCGCGCCTGAAGGGCGGGAAGTGAGTCTCTCACTTCCCGCCCTTCGTCGCATCTGCGCCTCTTCGCCTCCCACGGGTCCTCACGTGCGCCGGTGACCTTGCTCACGTTCGTCGCAGCCGATAGATTGGGATGACCCCAGTGACCTGCATGACGACCGCCGACGGAGGTGGAGCGGACTGCGATGAGCACGACACCGCTGCTGCACGACGACTATCAGCTCATCGTGCGTCGGGCCCACAGCGACCTCGCCGCACCCAACCCTGAGCGGCGCGGCGTCCCCGGGGTGCGATCGACGGTCCTCGAGTCCTGGACCCGTTCCCTCGATCGACTCCGCGACCCGTCCGGCGTCCGTGCCCGGGTGGCCTATGAGGACGCTCAGCTCGCCGAGGTGCGCCGCCGTCATCCCTTCCACTCGATCATGCCGCTGCTGCGCTCCCACCTCATCGAACCGGCCACCGGCGCGGGCCTCCTCGTCGCCCTCGGCGATGAGCAGGGATGTCTGCTCTGGGTCGAAGGGGAGCGGTCTGTGCGCGAGCGTGCAGAGTCGATGGGCTTCGTCCCCGGCTCCGACTGGTCCGAGGATGCGATGGGCACCTCGGCACCGGGTCTCGCCCTCCAGTCGCGGTCGGCCGTCCAGATCAGCCAGGCCGAGCACTTCGCCAGCGACGTCCACGCGTGGAGCTGCAGCGCGGTGCCCGTCACCCATCCCGGCACCGGCGAGGTCATCGGCATCATCGACGTCACCGGGGGAGACGATGCCGTGTCCTCGATCGTCCTGCCCCTGCTCGGGTCGACCGCTCAGGCCGCCGCCGCAGGCCTCTCCCGGCTCTACCGCGCCGATGCCGCCGAGGCGGGGGACCGGGACTCCGCCGCCCGCGTTTGCCTCGCGGTCAGCGGTTCGGCTCCCGCCCTGACCGGGCCCGACGGCGCGCGCATCGAACTCTCGAAGCGCCACGCCGAACTCCTCCTCCTGCTCCACCGCAGCCCTGCCGGGCTGACCAATGCCGAACTCGCCGATCGGCTCTGGCCGACCGGAGGCAGCGACGTCACCGTGCGCGCGGAGATTGCGCGCCTGCGCAAGACGATCTCCGCCCTCAGCGACCTCGAGGTGGCCGGACGGCCCTACCGCCTGGTCGGCGATCTCGACAGCGACGTCGACACCGCCCATCGGGCCCTGGGCCAGGGCGACGTCGAGACCGCACTCGAGGCCTACCGCGGCCGGGTGCTTCCCGACTCCGACGCCCCCGGGGTGCGGGAGATCAGCGGCGAGCTCGAGGCGCTGCTGCGCGAGACCCTGCTCCAGGACGGGACCTGGCAGCAGCTGTGGCGCTTCGCCAGGCTGCCGGAGAACCAGTCCGACACCGAGGTGCTCATGGCCGTCCTCCGGCTCGCCCCGCCCGACGCCCCCGAGCGCACCGCCGCACTCGTCCGTCTCGAGGCGCTCGGCAGCTGAGGTCCCGCCTCGGCGATGCAACGCTCATGCAACGTTGCCCTCTGTAGCGTGATCGTCAATCGGGGATCACTCCCGAGGACATCGCAGCAAAGGAGTTGCCATGACGGTATACGCACGGCCGGGCGAAGACGGCTCTCTCGTCACCTTCAAGCCCCGCTACGAGAACTACATCGGCGGGGAGTGGGTGCCGCCGACGAACGGAAACTACTTCGACAATCCCACGCCCGTGACCGGCCAGCCCTTCACCGAGGTGCCCGCCAGCACTGCCGAGGACATCGAACTCGCCCTCGACGCCGCCCACGCCGCGGCCCCCGCATGGGGGAAGACCTCGCCGACGGAGCGGGCGAACATCCTCCTCCAGGTCGCCGACCGCATGGCGGAGAACCTCGAGATGCTCGCGGTCGCCGAGACCTGGGACAACGGCAAGGCCGTCCGCGAGACCCTCAACGCCGACCTGCCGCTGGCCGTCGACCATTTCCGGTACTTCGCCGCGGCGATCCGCACCCAGGAGGGCGGGCTCTCCCAGCTCGACGAGCAGACCGTGGCGTATCACTTCCATGAGCCGCTCGGCGTCGTCGGACAGATCATCCCCTGGAACTTCCCGATCCTCATGGCCGTGTGGAAGCTCGCTCCGGCCCTCGCCGCCGGCAACGCGGTCGTTCTCAAGCCCGCCGAGCAGACCCCGGCCTCGATCCTCGTCCTCATGGAGCTCGTCGGCGATCTGCTGCCGCCCGGCGTCGTCAACGTCGTCAACGGCTTCGGGCTTGAGGCGGGCAAACCGTTGGCCTCGAACAAGCGCATCCGCAAGATCGCGTTCACCGGTGAGACCACGACGGGCCGGCTCATCATGCAGTACGCCTCGCAGAACATCATCCCGGTCACCCTCGAGCTCGGCGGCAAGAGCCCGAACATCTTCTTCGATGATGTCATGGCCAAGGACGACGCCTATTGGAACAAGGCGCAGGAGGGCTTCACAATGTTCGCCCTCAACCAGGGCGAAGTCTGCACGTGCCCGTCGAGGGCGCTCATCCAGGAGGGCATCGCCGCGGACTTCCTCGAATCCGTCGTCGCCCGCACTGAGAAGATCGTCCAGGGCAACCCGCTCGACACCGACACGATGATGGGTGCGCAGGCCTCGAACGATCAGCTCGAGAAGATCGTCTCCTACCTCGACATCGGCAAGCAGGAGGGCGCCGAGGTCCTCATCGGCGGCGAACGGGCCGAACTCGACGGGGACCTCTCCGGCGGCTACTACGTGCAGCCGACCATCTTCAAGGGCGACAACGGGATGCGCATCTTCCAGGAGGAGATCTTCGGCCCCGTCGTCTCGGTGACGACGTTCACCGACTACGACGACGCGATGCGCATCGCCAACGACACCCTCTACGGCCTCGGCGCCGGTGTGTGGAGCAGGGACGGCAACACCGCGTACCACGCCGGCCGTGACATCCAGGCCGGTCGCGTGTGGGTGAACAACTACCACGCGTATCCCGCGCACGCGGCGTTCGGCGGCTACAAGGCCTCGGGCATCGGACGCGAGAACCACAAGATGATGCTCGACCACTACCAGCAGACGAAGAACCTCCTCGTCAGCTACTCCGACGAGGCCCTCGGCTTCTTCTGAGCCGACCTCCCGCCGGTCCTGCGCGCCGGACCCCTGCGCGCAGGACCGTCACGGCCGACCGCCTCGGCGGTCCTCCGCATTCCCCTCCACCCAGTGCATCCGCCCCACCGCAGCCACCCCCACCTCGGCGAACGCCGCCCCTCCAAGCGAAACCCCGGAACCACCCCATCACAACGAAGGAGTCGATGATGTCGGCAATGAAAGCAGCAGTCGTAGAAGGATTCGGCGAGGACCTCGTCGTCGGGGACAACCCGATTCCGGAGCCGGGTCCGGGTCAGGCCCTGGTCAAGCTCATCGCCTCGGGCGTGTGCCATACCGACCTCCACGCCGCCCACGGGGACTGGCCCGTCAAGCCGAAGGTGCCCCTCATCCCCGGCCACGAAGGCGTCGGCATCGTCGAGAAGGTCGGCGAAGGGGTCACCGAGGTCGAGGTCGGCCAGATGGTCGGCAACGCCTGGCTGTGGGCGGCCTGCGGAGTCTGCGAGCACTGTCGGCAGGGCTGGGAGACGCTCTGCGAATCCCAGGTCAACGGCGGCTACGGCGTCGACGGGTCGTTCGGGGAGTACATGCTCGTCGACGAGAAGTTCGCCGCCGTCATCCCCGACGGCGCCGACCCCTATGAGATCGCCCCTGTCCTCTGCGCCGGAGTGACCGTCTACAAGGGACTCAAACGCACCGAGGTCAAACCCGGACAGTGGGTCGTCATCTCCGGCATCGGCGGCCTCGGGCACATCGCCGTCCAGTACGCGGTGGCCATGGGCATGCGGGTCGTCGCCGTCGACGTCGCCGACGACAAGCTCGCCCTGGCGAAGAAGCACGGGGCGGAGATCACCGTCAACGCCTTCGCCGAGGACCCGGCCGAGGTCATCCAGGAGAAGATCGGCGGCAGCCACGGCGTGCTCGTCACCGCCGTCCACCCGGCAGCGTTCGGGCAGGCGATCGGCATGACCCGCCGAGGCGGCACGATCGTCTTCAACGGCCTGCCCCCGGGCGACTTCCCGGCCCCGATCTTCGACATCGTCCTCAAGGGCCTGACGATCCGCGGATCGATCGTCGGCACCCGCCAGGACATGGTCGAGGCCCTCGAGTTCTACGCAGCCGGCAAGATCCACCCGACCTACTCCAAGCGCCCCCTCGAGGACATCAACGCCGTCTTCGATGAGATGCTCCACGCGAAGATCGACGGTCGCGTCGTCATCGAGTTCTGACCCGCCGAGGCGGTGCCCGCTTCCGCCCACACCGACCGAGGACCGTGCCGTCGTCCGCTGCGAACGCCGGCACGGTCCTCCCATGTGTGTCAGGGAAGGGTCATGTCAGGGCGGCATGCGACCATGACTCCATGTTCGAGTCATTCACCGCGGAGACCTTTGGGACCGGCGACGCTGAGATCTATGTCCGCCATGGTGGGGATGGCCCGGCCGTCGTCCTCCTCCACGGTCACCCGCGTACCGGGTCGACGTGGTACGCCGTTGCGCCGGCTCTTGTCAAAGCCGGCTTCACGGTGGTCGTTCCGGACCTCAGAGGCTATGGGCGATCGCGAGGACCGCGCCCGGCCTCGGATCACCGACCGCATTCCAAACGTGCCTCAGCTGGAGACATCGCGACGGTTATGACCGCCCTCGGCCACGAGCGTTTCAGCATCGTCGGTCACGACAGAGGCAGCTACGTGGGTCTGCGGCTCGCTCTCGACTGCCCCGAACGGACGCAGGCGGCCGTCCTGATCGACTGTGTGCCGATCAGTGAGCACCTGCGACGGGCGGATGCGAAGTTCGCCGCGCAATGGTGGCACTGGTTCTTCTTCGCACAGCCCAATGTGCCGGAGCGCGTGATCAACGCCGATCCGGATGCCTGGTATTCCGGCGACCCCGCTGTGATGGGGGAGGAGAACTTCGCGGAGTTCCGCCGAGCGACCCGCAATCCCGAGGTGGTCAGTGCAATGCTCGAGGACTATCGAGCGGGACTCACCGTTGATCGGGCTGACGAGGAAGCGGACAGAGCTGCCGGCAAACGCCTGCGGATGCCGGTGCAGATCCTCTGGTCGCGCCGCGACGACCTCGAAGACCTCTACGGCGATCCATTGGAGATCTGGCGCGAGTGGGCCGATTGCCTCGCGGGGCATTCGATCGATTCCGGTCACCACGTGGCTGAGGAGGCTCCCGGTGAGCTCGTCGAATCTCTCGTCCCCTTTCTGCGTTCGCATACCGCATGAGGACTTCGGCGGTGTGACCAGTGTCTCCGGGGTCGAACGGCTCCCGATTGGACTGAGCGCGGGGGGACTGGCTAAGCTGGAGACACCGAAGACCGTCGGTCTCTGTGGGAATGCATGAATCCGCCATCGGATCCCTGTGCCCGCAGACGAAGACTCCGCAAGGAGTGACCCTCGCAGGTGAGCCAGAGATCCTTCAGTGAGAACCCCGTTCTCATCCTCGAAGCGTTTCGCGCGTACCTGCGTGGAGCGCTTTTTTCGTTGTCGGGACGCAGACCGGCGCCTGTACGAAAGGAATACCATGGCGAGGCCAGACAAGGCAGCCGCAGTCGAGGAGCTCAAGCAGCAGTTTGAGAACTCCGACGCTGTATTGCTGACCGAGTACCGCGGTCTCACCGTCGCGCAGATGAAAGAGCTGCGCGTCTCTCTTGGTGAGAACGTCAGCTACGCCGTGGTAAAGAATACGCTGACCAAGATTGCAGCCAAGGAAGCCGGCGTGACCGGTCTCGATGAGCTCCTCAACGGGCCCACCGCGATCGCGTTCGTCAACGGCGAACCGCCTGAGGCTGCCAAGGCTCTGCGTAACTTTGCCAAGGCGAATTCTCAGCTCGTCGTCAAGGGTGGCTACTTCGACGGTGCCGCCCTCAGCGCTGAGAATGTCAACCAGCTCGCCGACCTCGAATCCCGCGAAGTGCTGCTTGCGAAGGCAGCCGGTGCCATGAAGGCAAGCCTCCACCAGGCGGCTTACCTCTTCACCGCTCCGCTGGTCAAGGCCGCGCGCACTGTCGATGCCCTCCGCGAGAAGCAGGACTCCGCTCCTGCCGAAGACGCCTGAGCATCACCCCATCAACCCGGTCACCGCAGGTGACCACCACAGGAAGGATTGGCCACCATGGCTAAGCTCACTGCAGACGAGCTCATCGAAGCTTTCAAGGAGCTCACGCTCATCGAGCTCTCCGACTTCGTCAAGAAGTTCGAAGAGGAATTCGACGTCGAGGCCGCTGCCCCGGCCGCTGTCGCCGTTGCCGCTCCGGCAGCCGGTGGCGGAGAAGCCGCCGCTGAAGAGAAGACCGAGTTCGACGTCATCCTCGAGTCGGCCGGCGACAAGAAGGTCCCCGTCATCAAGGAAGTCCGTGGACTCACCTCCCTCGGACTGAAGGAAGCCAAGGACCTCGTCGACGGCGCCCCCAAGGCCGTCCTCGAAGGCGCTTCGAAGGAAGACGCCGAGAAGGCCAAGGAGACCCTCGAGGCTGCCGGCGCGACCGTCACCCTCAAGTGATCACCTTCGCGGCAGCCTGACTGACCGCAGAGACACGAGCCCCGCAGCCGATCCGGCTGTGGGGCTCGTGTCGTCCCAGGGACCCGCCCGGGCGGCAGGTGGCAGATCCGCACCATGGCTGTGACAACAGGTGTGAGCGCCCACCGTAGAGTTGGAACCATGACGACGACCGACCGCCTGCTCGGACAGCTGCGGGACCGCATCAGAGGGGCCTGGGACACCGGCCCCCTCTGGGTCGACCCCACGCTCGCCCCCGGTCTCACCGACAGGCAGCGGAGCGCGGTCGAGACGGCGACCGAGAACGCCGCCCGATCCGGACTCCCCGTCTTCGTCGCCGTGACTCCGGAGATCTGGATCGGCTACCACGACCAGTGGGACGCGTTCACCGCCGACCTCGCCTTCGAGATGTTCGACCGGACGGGAGAGGACCAGGCTCTCGTGCTGTTCACCGAGGCCGAGACCTCCGCCCGCAGCCGGTCCTACCTCGTCGATGGGAACGGTCCGAGCGTGCCGCCGAACTCCCAGGTCCTGCAGCGCTCGTCAAGCGACGACTTCCTCCCCATCGAGCTCGCCGTCGACTACCACCTCCGCGTCCTCGTCGCCGCCGCGACAGGGGAACCGGCACCGCCGCTGCCCGACTTCGACCCGGTCGACGTCGGCGAGTCACGGGGGGACTACATCGAGGCGACCGGCCTCGACCTCGGCAACCCCGACGGCATCGTCTTCGGCGTCTCCACCCTCGCCGCCCTCGGGCTCACCGCGTGGGTGCTCACCCGGAAGACGCGGTACCGGTGGAAGTCGGAGCTGACGACCGAACCGGAGCTCGTCCGCCGTCACCGCCTCGTCCCCGAGGTCACGCGGGCGCTCGAGCCCTTCCCGGAGCCCACCTCCGCCGACGAGGAGGGCTGGGCGATCCGCGACCGCGGGCTGCGGGTGCAGCGGGCCATCGACGCGGTCACCGACGCCCACCCCGACTGGGCATCCTCTCCCGACCACTCCCACCGCCAGGCGATCTGGGCCCTCGTGCGCACCGACAGGGCGCTGCGGGCGATGAACCGCCTCGGCCGCCGAGCGGCATCGGCCGAGACCGCCGCGCCCGAGTTCTGCTACTTCTTCCCCGCGCATACGAAGCCCGTCGAGAGCATCGCGTGGAAGCAGTCGGGGACCGTGCTCACCATCGATGCCTGTCAGACGTGCATCGCCGACCTCGACGCCGGACACGACCCCGTCTGCCTCATGGTGCCGAAGGACCCGACTATCCTCACCTCCCGACCCGTGCCCTACTTCCGGCGCGACGACGCCTACGCGCTCTCCGGGTTCGGCAGCTTCACCCCGCTCGAGGACGCCATCCTCGACGACGGCGTGCCCGGTGCCGAACGCCCAGTCCGGACGGGGAGGCGGTCATGACACGCTCCGGTGCCTCCCGCACTGCCCTCCTCATCCGCCTCGCGATCTCCGCCGTCGTCTTCTCCGCGGTCACCGCCGGGGCGATCGTCTGGAGCGTCTCCCTCTTCGACGACGCGAAAGACGAGCGCATCGAGCGGGCGAACAGCGACGACATCCGCGTCGACTCGATCTACTCCGACCGCATCGAGTCCCGCTTCGACGCCGACTACGACCGGACCCGCTACCGCACGATCGCCGAGGACCTCGCCTCCGACCCGATCTACGTCGACGCGTACCAGGCGTGGGCGGTCACCGACCCCGAACTCGACACCCTGCGCGACGAACTCGACGGGTCCGAGGTCCCCGTCTACGTCGCGTTCATGACGCTGTCCGATCTCGACGACGCCGACGGTGAGGGGAAGCTCGTCGCCGCCCGCATCGCCCGGGAGCTGCCGGAGGAGAAGGCGACTGTGCTCGTCGTCGGCAGCACCAGTGAGGACGTCGCGGACAAGGGCATCGAACGAAGGATCGTCGACTACCCCCGGCCGGCCGCGGATTCCACCCCGCCCGGCAGGGCGCTGGACTGGGTGCGGGTGCTCAAGCAGACCGAGGTCGACGAACCCTACGCCGAGCTCGAGTACGTCGACGAGCGCAGCGATGAGCAGCGACCCGAGGAGCTCGCCTACCCTGCGGTGTCCGCGATCACCTCTGTCGGCTTCGGCCTCGTCCTCGGCGTGCCCGCCGCGATTCTCCTCGTGTGGGTCGTGCGCAGGGTCCGCAGTCGGAAGGGTGCGCCCGTGCGGTCGGGACCGACCGGAGGGAGGCGCCGATGACCGCGACCGGAGAGCAGATCGCCGAGGCGCTGGGGGCCGATCCGTTCTGGATCGACCCGGCCGTCGCCGACCGGCTCAACCCCGCCCTGATGGAGAAGGCGACGACGACGGTCGAGGGTCTCGACTTCCCCGTCTACGTCATCGCCGTCGACGCCCCGAGCGTTGATCGCGAGCTGCTCCAGCAGGTCAAGGTCGCCCACGGCGGCGAGGGGGCCTTCGTCATGATCAACGGCACCGACGGTCTCATCGCCGACCAGACGTTTGCGGACACGGACCAGAAGATCGAGGTCATGGACCAGTACACGAACGCCATGGGGGAGTGGAACGTCTCGACCCCGTCGACGACGAAGCTCAACATCCTCCTCGGCTACTACGCCGATCCGCAGGAGCGCACCGAGGCGCAGGCGGGCACGGGGCAGGAGGTGCCCGGCAGCGAAGTCGTCGTAGACAGCGGTTCGGGATCACTCGCCCCGCTCCTCCTCGGCGGCTCCATCCTCGTCCTCGCCCTCGTCATCGCCGGTGTCTGGCTGTTGCGCCGTCGCCGGCAGGGCGCGGCCTACCGACTGCCCTCGCGGCTCCTCGACCGCGTCGACACCCTCCAGCGCGACTCGCTGCGGGATTCGATCAGCGACGACACGACGGCATTGGCCGAGTCGATCGACCGCCTCCACACCGCGGACCTGCCCGCCGCCGATGCCGACCGCGTCGAGCGGGCCCTCGACGCCTACCAGATCGCCCGCCGCATCGTCGACGACACGAGCTCGTCGCGGATCGACCTCGCCGGGGCCATGGTCCTCATCCGCCAGGCGGGCAGGGAGATCGCCGAGGCGCAGCGCGGTGGCCGGAGGAGGCGCGGTCGCACGGGCAGCCTTCCGGAGAGCCTGTGCACGGTCAACCCGCTCCACGGTGAGGCGCAGTCGACCTCCCGGGTCGACGCCGACGGGCAGAGCATCCGCGTGCCCGTGTGCCGGATGTGCGCAGAGGACCTCGCCGCCGGGCGCGAACTGCAGTGGATCTTCGACGGCGACAGGCCCTACGTCGAGGCCCGGAGCATCTGGGCGCGCACACTTTTCGGTGCGATCGGCGGCGACCTCGTCACCGCGCTCCACCGCGAACGACCAGAGTTCGACCGCGAGGCCTGACCAGACCGGCTCCATCTGCTGAGAGTCACCGGCGTCCAGCGGCCGTGTCCAGGACGCTGAGTGTCGATTCTGGGCCGGCAGATCGACACTGAGCGTCCAAAAGTCGAGGCCCCGAGTGGCCGGCTCACTCCATCGGCAACGTCAGCTCCCGCGGGATCGTGCGGTCGCGGTCACCGGGCATGGCACGGGAGGGCAGGGTCACCTCGGCGTCGGGCCCGTGCTCATGCTCCTGCGCGTCCTCCCACACGTCCTCGCTGTCGGCACCGAAACCCCCGGTCGACAGGTCGGTGTCCGGTCTCTGCCCGGGCACGGACGCGAGCCGGAAGCCGTCGATGTCCTCGAGCTGTCGTTCGACGAACGCCCGATCGACAGGAACCCCGTGCCCGGGGACGAAGACCTCGGCCCCGGGGAGAGCGAGCAGCGCGTGGAGGCTCTCGACCCAATGGCTCAGGGACGCGTCGGCACCGGCCTGCGGGGCGGAGCCCTCCTCGACGAGGTCCCCGGTGAAGACGATCCCGGCCTCGGGGAGGCTGACGATGACATCGGCCGTGGAATGTCCGCCGAGCACCGAGAGTTCGACGGGGAAGTCGCCGAGGTCGACCACCGTGGGCTCCGCACCCGCCTCGGCGATGGGGGTGACCTCGACGAGGAGGTCGCCGGGATCCTCCGGCAGGCTCGCGGCGAAGTCCGCGGTGTCGGGATTGGTCCGCAGGGCGTCGAGGGAGATCCACGTGCTCGCGGCCTGATCGGCGGCGAAGGCGGGGGAGGCGAAGACGCGGTCGATGCCGGCGGCGACGAGGGCGGCGGCTCCGAGGTGGTGGTCCCAGTGGTCGTGGGTGATGACGAGATCGATGGGGGTGACGATCTCATTGGCAGCGCGGCTGAGCTCCTGTGCGCGCTCGACGAGGCGGGCGGCCGTGTCCGGCCCGGGACTCGAGTCGACGATGAGGGTGCGGTCGGCGCCGGTGATGATCCCGGAGTTGACGGCGGCCGGGTCGAACGTGAGCACGGTGATGGTCGTCATGGCCCCAGTGTACGGGCGGGCACCGGCCCGAATCCGGTCTCGACGGCCTCGCCGTCGTCTGCGGTTAGACTCGCTCTCGGAGCGCTTCGCACCGCGGCGGGCGCAGGCACGCGAGGACAAGGAGATCGATGGAGATCACGCACATCCCGGCAGGCTCGCTCACCGAGTCCGAGATCGAGGACACCGTCGCCGAGGTGGTCGCCTTCGATCGCGTCGTCAACTCAGCCTCGGGTCTCGGCCCCGACTTCGACCCCCGCCCCGGAGAGGTGCGCCGGACGTTGCGGAGGACGAACGACTATCTCACGCACGCGCTGTGGCTCGGCCGCCTCGGCGCGGACATCGTCGCCAAGGGCATCGCCTACCTCAGCCTCAAGGACAACGAGGATGCCGCCGAGATCCACGTCGCAGTCCACCCCGAGCACCGCCGGCAGGGACTCGGCACCGAGCTGCTCGCGGCTATGGAGGAGCAGCTGGCCGGCGACGGACGGACGAGGTTGACGAGCTTCGGTGAGTCCCCGGCCGCGGTCGTCGATGCCGATCCGCGGATCGCGCGAGTCGCCGCGGCCTCGGGGACGGGGGCGCTGCCCTCGACCCTGCCGGAGGTCGCCTTCGCCCGCACCCACGGGTACTCTCTGCGGCAGCTCGAACGGTGCTCGGTCGTGCGGATCCGCGAGGCCGGGGGAGGGCTGGGTGCGGAGGACGAGGGCGACGACGGCTACACGATCCTCACGTGGGCCGGACCCACCCCCGAGGAGCACCTCGAGGCGCTCGCCCTCCTCCACCGGAGGATGTCGACGGACACGCCCGGGGCCGCCGACCTCGAGGAGGAGGAGTTCTGGGATGCCGACCGGGTGCGTGCGAACGACGCCGACCGGGAGGCATCCGGCAAACGGATGATGACGGCGCTGGCGATGAAGGGCGACGAGGTAGCCGGCTACACTCAGGCCGCCCACTTCGCCGACCGCCCCGAGGTCGGCGACCAGGGTGGGACTCTCGTCATCCGCGAGCACCGCGGGCACCGCCTCGGCGCGAGGCTCAAGAGGGCCAACCACGCGGCGCTGCTGCAGGAGTCGGCGGTCGAGCGGGTCTACACGTGGAATGCGGCGGAGAACACGTGGATGCTCGCGATCAACGACCTCGCCGGATTCGAGACGTTCGCGTGGACGAGCGTGTGGAAGAAGGTGCTGCCCACGGGCGCCACGGCGGGGGAGTGAGGCCGTCACCAGCCGAGCGCGATGACAAGGACGGCCACCGTGAGCACCGCCCCGGTCGGCACCATCGTCGCGCGTTCGGTCCGGCTGCCGGAGACTGCGTTGGCCACCGTGCTCAGGGCGAGCACGCCGACGAGCACCCATGTCGCGACGATGACGACGGTGGAGTCCCGGCCGGGCAGCACCCCCGTGCGGCTGAGCAGCAGGGCGGCGAAGACCGCGTAGGCGGCGAGGGTCGCGAGACTCGAGAGCCGCAGCCGGGTCGGCAGCACGCGTTCTCGCCCGCCCCAGAGCAGACTGCCGACGGGCAGCCCCGCCGCCCCGAGGATCTGGAGGGCGGCGAGGGCGGCGAGCAGCACCAGGGCGATGATCAGGGCGAGGGTCACGACTGCTCCAGGTCGTCGAGCCACTGCACTGCCAGGGCGTGGGAGCGCAGCCCGTAGTCAAGGGTGGCCCTCTCGAAGCGATGGTTCTCCCGCGCGGCATCCGGCACCTCGGCGGCATCGAGGTCAGCGGCGAGGGCTGTCAGCGCAGACGCATCGGCGTCGAGTCGCGAGCGGATCTCCGCGAGGCATGCCGCGCGCTCGGTCTCCGGCAGCCGGCCGAGCAGGTAGACCTTCGCGAGCATGGTCTGCTCCGGATTCGACCCGGTGGGTGGTTCGCCCATCCATTCCCGCCAGCGTGTCCGCCCTGCGGCCGTGAGCGAGTAGAGCCGGCGCCCGCGCGCCGAATCGGGAACGTCGTCGACCGTGACCCAACCGCTGTCGCGAGCACGGTCGAGGGCCCGCTGGATGCTGCCGAAGCTCGCGGCGTAGAACAGCGAGATCCCGCGGGAGAACCTTCGGTGAAGGTCGTAGAGGGTGCGCGGTCCGTCGTGGAGGAGTCCGAGAAGGAGGAACACCATGACCTGAATATACCCTTGAGGGATATCGATGTCACGGGTGGGAGACGGGGTTCGGAGACGGACCTTGCGGGACTTGACCGAATGCTATAAGCTTGATATTTGCGTTGCTGTGCCTGTGGCGTGCCTTCATATAGCGGGGGGCAGGCCAGTTCCACTCCAGTGAACCACGTCGTCGCCCGGTGTCGAAACCGACAAACGGATCGGCAGCCGGTCGGGGTGGGGTGGCAACGCGTCAATTGGTGAAGCACTCGGAAGGATCCCATTGGCCGCCGCCAACGATAACACCAGGACCGCTAATCCCCCCAAGAGAATCTCGTTCGCGAAGATCCGCGAACCGCTCGAGGTTCCCGACCTGCTCGGACTCCAGACCGACAGCTTCGACTGGCTCATCGGATCGGAAGCGTGGCAGGACCGCGTCGCCGAGGCCATCGAAATCGGAGACGACTCCGTCGCGACCACCTCCGGTCTCGAGGACATCTTCGAAGAGATCTCGCCGATCGAGGACTTCGGCGGATCGATGTCGCTGTCGTTCCGTGAGCACAGGTTCGAAGCTCCCAAGTACTCGATCGACGAGTGCAAGGAACGCGACATGACCTACTCGGCGCCGCTCTACGTCACCGCCGAGTTCATGAACAACAACACCGGCGAGATCAAGTCCCAGACCGTCTTCATGGGCGACTTCCCGCTCATGACCGACAAGGGCACGTTCATCGTCAACGGCACCGAGCGCGTCGTCGTCTCGCAGCTGGTCCGTTCGCCGGGCGCCTACTTCGAGTCGAGCGTCGACAAGACCACGGACAAGGACATCTTCTCCGCGAAGATCATTCCCTCCCGCGGTGCATGGCTCGAGTTCGAGGTCGACAAGCGCGACCAGGTCGGCGTCCGCCTCGACCGCAAGCGCAAGCAGTCGGTCACCGTGCTGCTCAAGGCCCTCGGCTGGACCGAGTCGAAGATCCTCGAGGAGTTCGGCGAGTTCGAGTCGATCCGCGAGACCCTGGCGAAGGACACCGTCTCCACGCAGGAGGAGGCGCTGCTCGACATCTACAAGAAGCTGCGTCCCGCCGAGCCCGCGACCGCCGAGGCTGCGCGCAACCTGCTCAACAACCTCTACTTCAACCCCAAGCGCTACGACCTGGCCAAGGTCGGCCGCTACAAGGTCAACCGGAAGCTCGGCGTCGATGCCCCGCTGTCGGACTCGGTGCTCTCTGTCGACGACATCGCCGCGACCATCCGCTACCTCGTCTCCCTCCACGCCGGAGTCGAGACGACGAAGGGTGAGCGCGACGGCGAGGAGATCGAGGTGCGCGTCAAGCTCGACGACATCGATCACTTCGGCAACCGCCGCATCCGCGCCGTCGGCGAGCTCATCGAGAACCAGGTCCGCACGGGCCTCTCCCGCATGGAGCGCGTCGTGCGCGAGCGCATGACCACCCAGGACGTCGAGGCGATCACGCCGCAGACGCTCATCAACATCCGTCCCGTCGTCGCCGCGATCAAGGAGTTCTTCGGAACCTCGCAGCTGTCGCAGTTCATGGATCAGAACAACCCGCTCGCGGGTCTGACCCACAAGCGCCGCCTCTCGGCGCTGGGACCCGGCGGCCTCTCGCGCGACCGTGCGGCGATGGAGGTCCGAGACGTCCACCCGTCGCACTACGGCCGCATGTGCCCGATCGAGACCCCCGAGGGTCCGAACATCGGTCTCATCGGTTCGCTCGCCTCCTACGCCAGGATCAACCCGTTCGGCTTCATCGAGACCCCGTACCGCAAGGTCGTCGACGGCGTCGTCACGGACGAGACCGAGTACCTCACCGCCGATGACGAGCTCGACTACAACATCGCGCAGGCGAACGCCCCGCTGACCGACGATCAGCGCTTCGCCGAGGAAGAGGTCCTCGCCCGTCCGAAGGGCGGCGGCGGCGAAGCCGAGCTGGTGCTCCGCGACCAGATCGACTTCATGGACGTCTCCGCACGTCAGATGGTGTCCGTCGCCTCGGCGCTCATCCCGTTCCTCGAGCACGACGACGCGAACCGCGCCCTCATGGGTGCGAACATGCAGCGCCAGGCTGTGCCGCTGGTCATGTCCGAGGCCCCCGTTGTGGGCACCGGCATGGAGTACCGTGCGGCCGTCGACGCCGGCGACGTCATCGTCGCGGAGAAGGCGGGCGTCGTCACCGAGGTCTCGGCTGACTTCGTCACGGTCCTCGCCGACGACGGCACGATGCAGACCTACCGGGCCGCGAAGTTCAAGCGCTCGAACCACGGCACGTCCTACAACCAGCGCATCATCGTCGACGAGGGAGACCGCGTCGAGGCCGGTGCTGTGCTCGCCGACGGACCGTCGACGGAGAACGGCGAGATGGCTCTCGGCAAGAACCTCCTCGTCGCGTTCATGTCGTGGGAGGGCTACAACTTCGAGGATGCGATCATCCTCTCGCAGCGTCTCGTCCAGGACGACGTCCTCTCCTCGATCCACATCGAGGAGCACGAGGTCGACGCCCGCGACACGAAGCTCGGTGCCGAGGAGATCACCCGGGACATCCCGAACATCTCGCCCGACGCCCTGGCCGACCTCGACGATCGCGGCATCATCCGCATCGGCGCCGAGGTCACTGACGGCGACATCCTCGTCGGCAAGGTCACCCCGAAGGGTGAGACCGAGCTGACCCCGGAGGAGCGTCTGCTCCGGGCGATCTTCGGTGAGAAGTCCCGTGAGGTCCGCGACACCTCGCTGCGCGTGCCCCACGGCGAGATCGGCACCGTCATCGGCGTGCGCGTCTTCGACCGTGAGGACGACGACGAGCTCTCGCCGGGCGTCAACCAGATGGTCCGCGTCTACGTCGCCCAGCGACGCAAGATCACGATCGGTGACAAGATGGCCGGCCGTCACGGCAACAAGGGCGTCATCTCGACGATCCTGCCGGTCGAGGACATGCCGTTCCTCGCCGACGGAACCCCCGTCGACGTCATCCTCAACCCGCACGGTGTGCCCCGTCGTATGAACATCGGCCAGGTCTTCGAGATCCACCTCGGTTGGATCTCGAAGCAGGGCTGGAAGATCGAGGGCAACCCCGAGTGGGCCGAGGAG
Organism: Brevibacterium sp. LS14; assembly: GCF_012027885.1. Classification (NCBI taxonomy): domain Bacteria; kingdom Bacillati; phylum Actinomycetota; class Actinomycetes; order Micrococcales; family Brevibacteriaceae; genus Brevibacterium; species Brevibacterium sp. LS14. Next base: position 20,762 of record NZ_SJXG01000028.1, on the reverse strand, counting down.
CTTCCGCAGCTCGCCCGCGAAGCCGAGGCCGGCACTAACCTGGCCACCCCGGTCTTCGACGGTGCCCACGAGCAGGAGCTGCGCGGACTGCTCGACGCCACGACCCCGAACCGCGACGGAGACCGACTCATCGACTCCTCGGGCAAGGCCCAGCTGTTCGACGGTCGCTCCGGTGAGCCGTTCCCGTACCCGATCTCGGTCGGCTACATGTACATGCTCAAGCTCCACCACCTCGTCGACGACAAGATCCACGCGCGGTCGACCGGCCCGTACTCGATGATCACCCAGCAGCCGCTCGGTGGTAAGGCGCAGTTCGGCGGTCAGCGCTTCGGTGAGATGGAAGTCTGGGCCCTTGAGGCCTACGGCGCTGCGTACACGCTCCAGGAGCTGCTGACGATCAAGTCCGATGACATCCCGGGCCGCGTCAAGGTCTACGAAGCCATCGTCAAGGGTGAGAACCTGCCCGACCCGGGAATCCCCGAGTCGTTCAAGGTCCTCATCAAGGAGATGCAGTCCCTGTGCCTCAACGTCGAAGTCCTGTCTTCCGACGGCGGCCAGGTCGAGATGCGCGACTCGGAGGACGAGGTCTACCGCGCAGCCGAAGAGCTCGGCATCGACCTGTCCTACCGCGAAGCCCAGACCGTCGAAGAAGTCTGAGCACTTCCACTCCAACCGACACAAGAATTTCTGATGGACCACGAGTCCATCGCCAGGAAAGAGGATTTACGTGCCTGACGTTAATTTCTTTGATGAGCTGAGGATCGGTCTCGCCACCGCGGATGACATCCGCGGCTGGTCCCACGGCGAGGTGAAGAAGCCTGAGACCATCAACTACCGCACCCTCAAGCCGGAGAAGGACGGACTCTTCTGCGAGAAGATCTTCGGTCCCACCCGTGACTGGGAGTGCGCCTGCGGAAAGTACAAGCGCGTCCGCTTCAAGGGCATCATCTGCGAACGCTGCGGCGTCGAGGTGACCCGTGCCAAGGTGCGCCGTGAGCGCATGGGCCACATCGAGCTTGCCGCTCCCGTGACCCACATCTGGTACTTCAAGGGCGTCCCCTCGCGCTTGGGCTACCTGCTCGATCTCGCGCCGAAGGACCTCGAGAAGGTCATCTACTTCGCCGCGTACATGATCACCTCTGTTGACGAGGAGTCCCGTCACCGGGATCTGCCGAGCCTGCAGAACAAGATCGACGTCGAGAAGCAGCAGATCGGCGACCGCCGCGACGCTGACATCGACCGTCGTGCCAAGAAGCTCGAAGAGGATCTCGCAGCGCTCGAGGCCGAGGGCGGCTCCGCCCAGGCGAAGAAGAAGCTGCGCGATGTCGCCGACAAGGAGATGGACAAGCTGCGCAAGAACGCCGATCGCGAGATCGACCGTCTTGAGCAGGTGTGGGACAGGTTCAAGAACCTCAAGGTCAACGACCTCGAGGGCGATGAGAGCCTCTACCGCGAGATGTTCGCCCGCTTCGGCCTCTACTTCACCGGTGCCATGGGCGCCGAGGCGATCCAGAAGCGCCTCCTCGACTTCGACCTCGAGGCCGAAGCCGAGAAGCTGCGCGAGCTGATCAACACCGGCAAGGGACAGCGCAAGACCCGCGCGCTCAAGCGCCTCAAGGTCGTCAACGCGTTCCTCACCACGGACAACAACCCCGAGGGCATGGTCCTCGACGTCGTCCCGGTGATCCCGCCCGAGCTGCGCCCGATGGTCCAGCTCGACGGCGGCCGCTTCGCGACCTCGGATCTCAACGACCTCTACCGTCGTGTGATCAACCGCAACAACCGCCTCAAGCGGCTCCTCGACCTCGGCGCCCCCGAGATCATCGTCAACAACGAGAAGCGGATGCTCCAGGAGGCCGTCGACTCGCTGTTCGACAACGGCCGTCGCGGACGTCCTGTGACCGGACCGGGCAACCGTCCGCTCAAGTCGCTCTCCGACATGCTCAAGGGCAAGCAGGGCCGGTTCCGTCAGAACCTGCTCGGCAAGCGCGTCGACTACTCGGGCCGTTCGGTCATCGTCGTCGGTCCGCAGCTCAGCCTCCACCAGGCCGGTCTGCCCAAGACCATGGCCCTGGAGCTGTTCAAGCCGTTCGTGATGAAGCGCCTGGTCGATCTCAACCATGCGCAGAACATCAAGTCGGCCAAGCGGATGGTCGAGCGCCAGCACCCGCAGGTGTGGGACGTCCTCGAAGAGGTCATCACCGAGCACCCGGTGCTGCTCAACCGCGCACCGACCCTGCACCGCCTCGGCATCCAGGCGTTCGAACCGCAGCTTATCGAGGGTAAGGCCATCCAGCTCCACCCCCTCGTGTGCTCGGCCTTCAACGCCGACTTCGACGGTGACCAGATGGCTGTCCACCTGCCGCTGAGCCCCGAGGCGCAGGCTGAGGCCCGCATCCTCATGCTCTCGGCGAACAACATCCTCAAGCCCTCCGACGGCAAGCCCGTGACCATGCCCTCGCAGGACATGATCATCGGCCTCTACCACCTCACCTCGGAGCGCAAGGGACTCGCCGGCGAGGGCCGGTCGTTCTCCAGCCTCGGCGAGGCCATCATGGCCTTCGATCACGGCGAGCTCGACCTCGGTTCGGTCGTGACCATCCGCCTCGAGAACGTCGTTCCGGGTGCGGACCTCGAGGTTCCCGAGGGCTGGGAGCCGGGTATGCCGCTCGACGTCACCACGACGCTGGGCCGTGCCCTGTTCAACGAGTACCTGCCCGCCGACTACACGTTCGTCAACTCGACGATCGACAAGAAGGCGCTGAGCCGGATCGTCAACCACCTCGCCGAGGAGTACCCGAAGGTCGAGGTCGCGCACACGCTCGACAACTTCAAGTCCGGCGGCTTCCACTGGGCGACTCGTTCGGGTATCACCGTGGCGATGTCGGACATTGTCTCGCCCGAGGCGAAGACGGAGATCCTCGACAACGCCGAGGCGCTCGACACGAAGGTCCAGCAGCAGTACGAACTCGGTGCGCTCACCGACGACGAGCGCCGCAACGAGCTCGTCAAGCTGTGGACCGAGACCACCGAGAAGGTCGACCAGGTGATGCGGACGAACTTCCCGGAGGAGAACTCCGTGCTCCGCCTTGTCGACTCGGGTGCGTCCGGCAACTGGATGCAGGTCCGTCAGCTCGCCGGTATGCGCGGTCTGGTGACGAACCCGAAGGGTGAGATCATCCCGCGTCCGATCACGTCGAACTACCGTGAGGGACTCTCGGTGCTCGAGTACTTCATCGCCTCCCACGGCGCCCGCAAGGGCCTCGCGGACACGGCGCTGCGTACCGCTGACTCCGGTTACCTCACGCGTCGACTCGTCGACGTCTCGCAGGACGTCATCATCCGCACCGCGGAGACCGATTCGACCAAGGGCATCACCCTGCCCGTGGCCGAGCGCGACCACGACGGCAACCTCGTTCCGCACGAGTTCGTCGAGACCAGCGTCTACGGCCGTCTCACGGTCTCCGACGTCACCGACGCCGACGGCAACGTCATCGTCCCGGCGAAGACGGACGTCACCGCTGAGGTCGTCGACACCCTCGTGGCCGCCGGCATCGAAGAGCTCAAGGTCTACTCCGTGCTCACCGCGGATTCGGACACGCAGATCTCGGCGATGCACTACGGTCGTTCGATGGCCACCGGCAAGCTCGTCGACATCGGCGAGGCGATCGGCACGGTCGCTGCCCAGTCGATCGGCGAGCCCGGCACGCAGCTGACGATGCGCACCTTCCACACCGGTGGTGTGGCGGCGTCCTCGGGTGACATCACCCAGGGTCTGCCCCGTGTCACCGAGCTCTTCGAGGCCCGCACCCCGAAGGGCTTCGCCCCCATCGCCGAGGCGACCGGTCGGGCGAAGATCGACGACAGCCGCAAGACCCGCTTCGTCGTCATCACCCCCGATGACGGCAGCGAGGAGATCGAGCACGCAGTCTCCAAGCGCGCCCGCCTCCTCGTCGAGGACGGTCAGCACGTCAAGGCGGGCGAGCAGCTCGTCGTCGGTGCTGTCGATCCGAAGCAGGTGCTGCGCATCCGCGGTCGCCGTGAGGCCGAGCGCTTCCTCGTCGAGCAGGTGCAGAAGGTGTACCGCTCGCAGGGCGTGGGCATCCACGACAAGCACATCGAGGTCATCGTACGGCAGATGCTGCGTCGCGTGACCGTCATCGAGTCGGGCGACACCAACCTGCTGCCCGGCGAGCTCGTCGACCGCGGCCGCTACCAGGCGGAGAACCGTCGCGTCGTCGCCGAAGGCGGACAGCCGGCTTCGGCCCGTGACGAGCTCATGGGCATCACGAAGGCCTCGCTGGCCACCGAGTCGTGGCTCTCGGCTGCGTCCTTCCAGGAGACCACGCGCGTCCTCACCGAGGCCGCGATGGAAGGCAAGTCGGACACGCTCATGGGGCTCAAGGAGAACGTCATCCTCGGTAAGCTCATCCCGGCCGGCACCGGCCTCCAGACGCACCGCAACATCGTTGTGGAGCCGACGGAGGAGGCGAAGGCCGAGATGTTCACCAACAGCTACGGTGACTTCTACGCGGGCATCGGCGCCGACTCCGGCTCCGCGATCCCGCTCGAGGACTACGACTACGGCGCCTTCAGCTGAGTCTGAGTTCCAGACCGCCTGAGGTCTGAACGGCAGAGGGGCACCCACCGACACGGTGGGTGCCCCTCGTGCATTCAGCGCTTGGGCCGCCGCTCGCGCGGTTGCGACGCCTTCCGCGCGGATCGCGACTACCCGAAGAGAACCTGCGCCTCTTCCCAGCGGTCGAGCGGCACCGTCTTGAGGCTGTCGACGGCCGAGGCCATCTCGACGGCGACGATGTCGGTGCCCTTGAGGCTCGCCATCTTCCCCCATTGCTCGTCGTGGGCGAGGTCGGCTGCGGCCATGCCGAGCCGGGTCGAGAGCACCCGGTCATACGCGGTGGGGGAGCCGCCGCGCTGCAGGTGTCCGAGGATCGTCGCGCGGGTCTCGATGCCCGTGGTCTCCTCGATGAGGGGTGCGAGGTAGTTCGCGATGCCGCCGAGGCGGGCCCGGCCCCGGCTGTCGAGACCGCGGTCGGCGATCTGCTCGTCGAGGCCCTCGGGCACGAAGCCTTCGGCGACGACGACTATCGGGGCGCGACCGCGGTCCCTCGCCGAGGTCACCCACTGCCCGATCTGGTCCATCGAGACGGGGAACTCGGGCATGAGGATCGCGTGCGCGCCGCCGGCCATACCCGAGTGCAGCGCGATCCAGCCGACGTTGCGGCCCATCACCTCGATGACCATGCACCGGTGGTGCGACTCAGCGGTCGTGCGCAGCCGGTCGATCGCCTCGGTGGCAATCGACTGGGCGGTGTCGAAGCCGAACGTGTAGTCGGTGTTGTCGAGGTCGTTGTCGATCGTCTTCGGCACCCCGACGATGTTGAGCCCCTCCTCCTCGACGAGGCGCGAGGCACCCGAAAGCGTCCCCTCGCCGCCGATCGCGACGATCGCATCGATGTCGTGGGCGGCCATCACCTCGCGCATCCGCGCCGGACCGCCGTCCTCGTAGGGGTGAGTGCGGGAGGTGCCGAGGATCGTGCCGCCGCGTCCGGACAGGCCGCGGACATCGAGCATCGACATCTCGAACACGTCGTCCTCGAGGAGTCCCCGCCAGCCGTCCCTGATCCCGACGAACGAGGAGCCGTGGGAGCGGATGCCCTTGCGGACGATGCCGCGGATGACGGCGTTGAGTCCGGGGCTGTCGCCGCCGGAGGTGAGGATCCCGATTCTCATGTCAGCTGTCCCTGGTCCTTTCCTCGGTAGCCCTTCGCCAGGTGGATGTCGTGGCCGGCCATGAGCGACATGCCCTTGAGCACGAGCGTTCCGTTCGATCCGTCGCCGCGGGCGGACTGCCGGACCTCGTTGCCGGCCATGATGTTGATCGTCTCGTCCTTGATCCGCACGCCCGGCGGGACGTAGATGTCGTTGCCGCCCCACATCGCGAAGGAGTGGAGCTCGACGGTGACACCGGGGCCCATCACCTCGCAGAGGTCGATGTTGTCCCCGCCCATGAGCGCGTACGTCGTCACCTCGGCGGTGCCGGCGGGCACGTCGATCTCGCGCCCGGACATGATCGCCACGGAGTTCACCGGCGCCGAGGTGCCGGGTGCGGCGAGCGGCGACAGCGGTGCGGGTCGGTTGCCGGGGACGATCTGCGATCCGGGGGTCGTTCCGCCCGTCTGCGCCTCGAGCGATCGGTGGAGGTCGTTGCCCTCGGGAAGGTCGACGATGAGCGGCATGAGTTCGTCGAGGTACTTCGCCGCGATCGCCTCGTCCTGCCGCTCAGCGGTCTCCTCGGGGTCGAGGCGACCGTTCGAGACGGCGTCGGTGATGACGGCGAGCACGGCGTCGCGGTCCTTGTCAGAGGCGCGGATCCGCGGACGGGAGGGGAGCTCTGGCTGTTCGTCGGACATGGTCACCAGTGTAGCGGGGACCACACCCGCCGACCGGGGACAGCACACGGGCGGTGCCCCTGGTTGGGGCACCGCCCGTGCGGTGCGGAACCGTGCCCTCGCCGAGGCGGTGGCGCGGGGTCCGTGCCACCGCCTCGGCGAGGGGGTCGGCTCAGCGCTTCAGGTCGTAGCGGTCGGCTTCGACGACCTTCGTCCAGGCACGGACGAAGTCGGTGACGAACTTCTCCTGCGCATCGTCGGAGGCGTAGACCTCGGCGATCGCACGCAGCTCGGAGTTCGCACCGAAGAGCAGGTCGACGCGGCTGCCCGACCACAGCTTCTCACCATCGGGGGAGTAGTTCTCGTAGAGGTTCGTCGTCGCCGAATCGCCGACGGCCTTCCACGTGTTGCCGAGCTCGAGGAGGTTGACGAAGAAGTCGTTCGTCAGCTGCTCCTTGCGGTCGGTGAAGACGCCGAGCTCGGAGTCCTCGTAGTTCGCCCCGAGGACGCGCAGGCCGCCGATGAGGACGGTGAGCTCGGACGGGGTGAGCCCGAGCAGGCTCGCCTGGTCGAGCAGGAGGAACTCCGCGGCCAGGGGCAGATCCGGGGTGAGGTAGTTGCGGAAGCCGTCGTGGGTGGGCTCAAGGTAGGAGAACGACTCGATGTCGGTCTGTTCCTGCGAGGCGTCCCCGCGACCGGTCGAGACCGGGACGGTGATGTCGTGGCCGGCCGCGGCGGCGGCGGTCTCGACGCCCACGGCACCGGCGATCGCGACGACGTCGGCGAAGGAGGCGCCGGTCTGGTCGGCGATGCCCTCGAGGACGCCGATCACCTCGGCGAGCTTCGCGGGCTCGTTCGCCGTCCAGTCACGCTGCGGTTCGAGGCGCAGGCGCCCGCCGTTGACGCCGCCGCGCATGTCGGAGACGCGGTGCGAGGAGGCGGCGGCCCACGTCGTCGAGACGAGCTGGGACACGCTCAGACCCGAGTTGCGGATCGAGGCCTTGACGAGCTCGAGCTCACCGTCGTTGAGAGGGGTGCCGACGGGAACCGGGTCCTGCCAGATGAGCTCCTCGGTGGGAACCTCGGGTCCGAGGTACCGGGTGGCCGGGCCCATGTCACGGTGGGTGAGCTTGAACCAGGCCCGGGCGAACGCGTCCTCGAAGGCGGCCTGGTCGTCCTTGAAGCGGCGCGAGATCTTCTCGTAGGCGGGGTCGAAGCGCAGGGAGAGGTCGGTGGTGAGCATGCGCGGCTCCCGGCGTCCCTCACCCTGGGCCATCGGGACCATGTCGTCGCCGCCGCCGTCGATCGGACGCCACTGGATGTGGCCGCCCTCGTTCTCGAACTTCTCCCACTCGTAGGCGAAGAGGATGTGGAAGAACTCGTTGTCCCAGCGGGTCGGATGGTAGGTCCACGTGACCTCGATGCCGCTGCCGATCGAGTCATTGCCGTGCCCGGTGCCGAAGTCGGACTTCCAGCCCAGACCCTGCTGTTCGAGCGGGGCGCCCTCGGGGTCGGCGCCCTTGTGGCTCTCGGGGCCGGCGCCGTGGGTCTTGCCGAAGGTGTGACCGCCGGCGATGAGGGCGACGGTCTCCTCGTCGTTCATCGCCATCCGACCGAAGGTGTCGCGGATGTCGGCAGCGGCCTTGAGCGGATCGGGCTCGCCCTCAGGGCCTTCCGGGTTGACGTAGATGAGACCCATCGTCGTCGCCGCCAGCGGCTTCTGCAGCTCGCGGTTGCCCGCGTAGCGCTTGTCGGTGCCCAGCCATTCGGTCTCCGAGCCCCAGTAGACGTCGTTGTCCGGCTCCCAGACGTCCTTGCGTCCGCCGGCGAAGCCGAAGGTCTTGAAGCCCATCTGCTCGAGGGCGACGTTGCCCGCGAGGATGAAGAGGTCGGCCCAGGAGATCTTCTTGCCGTACTTCTTCTTCAGCGGCCACAGCAGACGCCGGGCCTTGTCGAGTCCGACGTTGTCGGGCCACGAGTTGAGCGGGGCGAAGCGCTGCTGGCCCTCACCGCCGCCGCCGCGACCGTCCTGGACGCGGTAGGTGCCCGCCGAGTGCCAGGCCATGCGGATCATGAACGGGCCGTAGTTGCCGAAGTCGGCGGGCCACCAGTCCTCGCTCGTGCGCTGCATCTCCGCGAGGTCGGCCTTGAGAGCGAAGTAGTCGAGGCTGTTGAACTCGGCCGCGTAGTCGAAGTCCTCATCCATCGGGTCGCGGGCCGGCTGGTTCTTCGCGAGGATCTTGAGGTTGAGGCGGTTGGGCCACCAGTGGGAGTTGGCGTCGCCCTGCATCGGAGAGGTCAGGGACCCGGGCTCGGTGGTCGCGGTTGCCGTCGAGTCGCCGTGGACGACCGGGCAGCCGCCCGTGGTGGAGGTTTCGGACATGGGGGTTCCTTTCGGGTTCGAGCCGCAGCGCGGCTCAGCTGTGGTCCTCGGCAGCGGTTGCCCGCAGGCGTCTGCGCCGGTTCACGCGACAGAGGTGCGTTGCTCAGTCTCCCCGGTCGCTCGGTCCCTCACTGCCGCTGCGGCAGTCGGGGCAGAGTCCCCAGAACGTCACCTCGGCCTGGTCGACTGCGAATCCGTGATCGTGCGACGGACTCAGACAGGGCGCCCGGCCGACCGTGCAGTCGACATCGACGATGAGACCGCACGACCGGCAGACGAGGTGATGGTGGTTGTCGCCGATGCGCCGCTCGTACCTGGCCACGGACCCGGACGGCTGGATGCTCCGGACGAGGCCGACCGCGGTGAGCGTGTGCAGCGAATCGTAGACGGCCTGATGGGAGACGTCCGGCAGGCTCTCCCTGACGGACCGGATGACGGTCTCGGTGTCGGCATGGGGGTGGGTGTCCACCGCCGCCAGCACCGCGACCCTCTGCTTCGTCACGCGCAGGGAACTGCTCCGCAGGGTCGCGGAATAGTCCTCGGCGTGCACGCGTTCTTCCTCTGACACACCTTCACCCTGCCCCGTTTTCTTGAATGAGTCAAGGAAGCGGGTCCTCAGCCGTGCCTCCTCGCCGAGGTGGCTGCCGGGCCGGAGGGCCGTGTGACCCCGGTCTCGCCGGGGCGGAGGCCCTCGCGCTCCCGTTCCGGCAGGGTGCCGGTGGTTTTGACCAGAGGCTCGCGCACGCGATATTCTGGGATGCGACTGATTGTGTTATCTGCGTCGTCGGACGATCATGCCAGGTGTTCTGTGAGGCCTGGGACCAGTGTGAGTGCGACCGGCGCAGGCCGCCGAAACCGCGGGCCTCTGCGCGTGTGTGTCCTTGCGACACTCCCGACCGCAGGGTGCGTGACATCGCGCGGATACTGGCATCGGGAGTCAAGCTTCACCCGGTGTTCAGTCGGATATGTCCCACGGTTCACAGACGCGCATGCGCGACCGATGTGGGAATTAGGTTCATCGAGAAGCAATGGAGAACGCTTAGTGCCGACAATCCAGCAGCTCGTCCGCAAAGGACGGCATAACAAGTCCGCAGGGTCCGACGCCCCTGCCCTCAAGGGCAGCCCCCAGCGTCGCGGCGTGTGCACCCGTGTGTACACCACGACCCCCAAGAAGCCGAACTCGGCTCTTCGCAAGGTCGCTCGTGTCAAGCTCTCGAGCCAGATCGAAGTGACCGCGTACATCCCCGGCGAGGGACACAACCTGCAGGAGCACTCGATCGTGCTCGTCCGCGGCGGCCGTGTCAAGGACCTCCCGGGTGTGCGCTACCGGATCGTGCGCGGTTCCCTCGACACCCAGGGTGTCAAGGGCCGTCAGCAGGCCCGCAGCAAGTACGGAGCGAAGAGGGAGAAGAAGTAATGCCGCGCAAAGGTCCCGCACCCAAGCGACCGATCGTCATCGACCCGGTCTTCAACTCGCCGCTCGTCACGCAGCTGATCAACAAGATCCTGCTCGACGGCAAGCGGTCGACGGCCGAGCGCATCGTCTACGGTGCCCTCGAGGGAACTCGTGAGAAGAACGGCAACGACCCCGTCGCCAACCTCAAGAAGGCCCTCGACAACATCCGTCCGTCCCTCGAGGTCCGCTCCCGCCGTGTCGGCGGTGCGACCTACCAGGTTCCGGTCGATGTCCGTCCTGCTCGTTCGACCACCCTCGCGCTGCGCTGGCTCGTCGGCTACGCCCGCCAGCGTCGCGAGAAGACGATGACCGAGCGCCTCATGAATGAGATCCTCGACGCCGGCAACGGCCTCGGTGCCGCAGTCAAGCGCCGTGAGGACACCCACAAGATGGCCGAGTCCAACAAGGCCTTCGCCCACTACCGCTGGTAATCGTCGCCCCCGCCCCCGGTCGGTCCGCTCCGGACCGACCGGGGGCCGGGGGAGTCGATCAAGTCATCGATTGAGAGAGAGACACCGTGGCACTTGACGTGCTCACCGACCTGAACAAGGTCCGCAACATCGGCATCATGGCCCACATCGATGCCGGTAAGACCACCACGACCGAACGCATCCTGTTCTACACCGGTGTGAACTACAAGATCGGCGAGACCCACGACGGTGCCTCGACGATGGACTGGATGGAGCAGGAGCAGGAGCGCGGCATCACGATCACGTCGGCCGCGACGACCTGCTACTGGCACGACTACCAGATCAACATCATCGACACCCCCGGGCACGTCGACTTCACCGTCGAGGTGGAGCGCTCGCTCCGCGTCCTCGACGGCGCCGTCGCCGTGTTCGACGGCAAGGAAGGCGTTGAGCCGCAGTCCGAGACCGTGTGGCGTCAGGCCGACAAGTACAACGTTCCGCGCGTGTGCTTCGTCAATAAGATGGACAAGCTCGGTGCGGACTTCTACTTCACCGTGCAGACCATCAAGGACCGCCTCGGTGCGAAGCCGCTCGTCATCCAGCTGCCGATCGGCGCCGAGTCCGAGTTCGAGGGCATCGTCGACCTCCTTGAGATGAAGGCCTACATCTGGCCTGACGAGTCCAAGAAGGGTCAGGACATGACCGAGATCGAGATCCCCGCGGATCTCAAGGACAAGGCCGAGGAATACCGCGCCCAGCTCGTCGAGGACGTCGCCGAGAGCTCTGAGGAGCTCATGGAGAAGTACCTCGAGGGCGAAGAGGTCTCCATCGAGGAGATCAAGGCCGGCATCCGCTCTCTCGTCATCAACTCCGAGGCCTTCCCGGTCATGTGCGGTTCCGCGTACAAGAACAAGGGCGTCCAGCCCATGCTCAACGCGGTCCTCGACTACCTCCCCTCGCCGCTCGACGTGCCTCCGATGATCGGACACAACCCGAGCAACGAGGAAGAGGAGATCGTCCGCAAGCCCGACGTCAAGGAGCCGTTCTCGGCGCTCGCGTTCAAGGTCGCCACGCACCCGTTCTTCGGTGCGCTGACCTACGTCCGCGTGTACTCGGGACAGGTGAAGTCGGGTGAGCAGGTCCTCAACGCCACGAGCGGGAAGAAGGAGCGCGTCGGAAAGCTCTTCCAGATGCACTCCAACAAGGAGAACCCGGTCGAAGAGGCGATCGCGGGTCACATCTACGCGTTCATCGGCCTCAAGGACACCACCACCGGTGACACCCTGTGCGACCCGGCACACCCGATCGCGCTCGAGTCGATGACCTTCCCCGAGCCCGTCATCTCCGTGGCCATCGAGCCCAAGACGAAGGGCGACCAGGAGAAGCTCTCGGCTGCCATCCAGAAGTTCGTCAAGGAAGACCCGACCTACCAGGTCGAGCTCGACGCGGAGACCGGTCAGACCGTCATCCGCGGCATGGGCGAACTCCACCTCGACATCCTCGTCGACCGCATGCGTCGCGAGTTCAAGGTCGAGGCGAACGTCGGCAAGCCGCAGGTCGCGTACCGCGAGACGATCCGTCGGGCCGTGGAGAAGTACGACTACACCCACAAGAAGCAGACGGGTGGATCGGGACAGTTCGCGAAGGTCCAGGTCACCTTCGAGCCTCTCGAGGTCGACGGCGACACGATCTACGAGTTCGAGAATGCCATCACGGGCGGCCGCGTGCCGCGCGAGTACATTCCGAGCGTCGACGCTGGCATCCAGGACGCCATGCAGCTCGGTGTCCTCGCCGGCTACCCGCTGGTCGGCATCAAGGCCACCCTGGTCGATGGTGCCTACCACGACGTCGACTCCTCGGAGATGGCGTTCAAGATCGCCGGTTCGATGGTCCTCAAGGAGGCCGTCCGGAAGGCGAACCCGGTTCTGCTCGAGCCGGTCATGGAAGTCGAGGTGCGCACCCCTGAGGAATACATGGGTGACGTCATCGGCGACCTCAACTCTCGGCGTGGCCAGATCCAGTCGATGGACGACGCTTCCGGCGTGAAGGTCGTCCGCGCGATGGTCCCGCTCTCGGAGATGTTCGGCTACATCGGCGACCTGCGGTCGAAGACCCAGGGCCGTGCGGTGTACTCGATGCAGTTCTCCAGCTACGCGGAGGTCCCGAAGGCTGTTGCCGACGAGATCATCCAGAAGGTGCGCGGCGGAGAGTGATCTCCTAAGGCTCATCGCCAAGGTGATGTAGAACAACATCACCGGAATGAAAGATAACCAACAAAGGTCTAAGATATGAACCGCATATCTTTTGCCAACCACGAGGAGGAACCCAGTGGCAAAGGCTAGTTTCGATAGGACTAAGCCGCACGTCAACATCGGCACCATCGGCCACGTTGACCACGGAAAGACCACCTTGACCGCTGCGATCACCAAGGTCCTGGCGGACAAGTACCCCGATCTCAACGAGGCACGTGCCTTCGACCAGGTGGACAACGCACCTGAGGAGAAGGAGCGCGGCATCACCATCAACGTCTCGCACGTTGAGTACCAGACCGAGAAGCGTCACTACGCTCACGTCGATGCCCCGGGTCACGCCGACTACATCAAGAACATGATCACCGGTGCTGCTCAGATGGACGGCGCGATCCTCGTCGTCGCCGCCACCGACGGTCCGATGCCGCAGACCCGTGAGCACGTCCTGCTCGCGCGTCAGGTGGGTGTGCCCTACATCGTCGTGGCTCTCAACAAGTCCGACATGGTCGAAGACGAAGAGCTCCTCGAGCTCGTCGAGTTCGAGGTCCGCGACCTCCTCTCCAGCCAGGAGTTCGACGGGGACAACGCTCCCGTCGTCCAGGTCTCCGCTCTCAAGGCCCTCGAGGGCGACGAGAAGTGGGTCAAGACCGTCGAAGAGCTCATGGACCAGGTCGACGACTTCGTTCCCGAGCCGGAGCGCGACGTCGACAAGCCGTTCCTCATGCCCGTCGAGGACGTCTTCACGATCACCGGTCGTGGAACCGTCGTCACCGGTCGTGTCGAGCGCGGCGTCCTCCTCCCCAACGAGGAGATCGAGATCGTCGGCATCAAGCCGAAGTCCTCGAAGACCACGGTCACGGCCATCGAGATGTTCCGCAAGACCCTGCCGGACGCCCGTGCAGGTGAGAACGTCGGTCTGCTTCTCCGCGGCACCAAGCGCGAAGACGTCGAGCGCGGTCAGGTCATCGTCAAGCCGGGTTCGATCACCCCGCACACCAAGTTCGAGGCCCAGGTCTACATCCTGAGCAAGGACGAGGGCGGCCGTCACAACCCGTTCTACTCGAACTACCGTCCGCAGTTCTACTTCCGGACCACGGACGTCACCGGCGTCATCACGCTGCCCGAGGGCACCGAGATGGTCATGCCCGGCGACAACACCGACATGTCGGTCGAGCTCATCCAGCCGATCGCCATGGAGGAGGGCCTCCGCTTCGCCATCCGCGAAGGTGGACGCACCGTCGGCGCCGGTCGAGTCACCAAGATCATCGAGTGATCTGACTCGTCTGAGTGAACTCAGCCTTCGGACCCCGGTCTGAAGCAGTTCAGGGGCCGCAATCCCGTACAGGGATTGCGGCCCCTGTCGCGTCTATGCTGGAGACGTCGGACTTCGATCCCGTGAGGAGACCCATGACGACAGATGCAGCGAGGCCGCAGGAGCGCGGCAGGCCCCAGCCTTCGGTCCCGCCCTCGCCGAGGTGGTCCGACGACGCCGTCATCTACCAGATCTACCCCCGGTCGTTCGCCGACGGAGACGGCGACGGAGTAGGGGATCTGCGGGGCACCCTCGATCGCCTCTCGCACATCGTCGACCTCGGGGTCGACGCGATCTGGCTCTCGCCCTTCTACCCCTCACCGCAGAACGACGCCGGCTACGACGTCGCCGACTACGTCGACGTCGACCCGCTCTTCGGCAGCCTCGACGACTTCGACGAGCTCGTCGCCCGCGCCCACGACGCAGGCATCCGCGTCATCGTCGACCTCGTGCCCAACCACACCTCGTCGACGCATCCGTGGTTCCAAGCGGCCCTGACCGCCGAGGCGGGGGACCCCGCCCGCGATCTCTACGTCATCCGCCCCGGCCGAGAGGGTGGGGACGCCCCGCCGAACAACTGGACCTCGGTCTTCGGCGGTCCCGCCTGGACCCGCCTGCCCGGCAGCGACGACTGGTACCTCCACATCTTCGACCCCACCCAACCCGACCTCGACTGGTCGAACCCGGCCGTGCACGAGGAGTTCGCCGATATCCTGCGCTTCTGGCTCGACCGCGGCGTCGACGGCTTCCGCGTCGACGTCGCCCACGGACTCGTCAAGGCCGAGGGGCTGCCCGACCATGTCCCCGCGCTCGAAGCCTCGGGCGAGCCGGTGCCCTCGTCCTCACCGACGGCCGCCTCGCCGTTCTTCGACCAGGACGGGGTGCACGAGATCTACCGTGAGTGGAGGAGGATCCTCGACGCGTACCCGGGGGAGAGGATCCTCGTCGCCGAGGCGTGGGTCGAACCCCTCGAGCGTCTCTTCCGCTACGTCCGCGCCGATGAGATGGATCAGGCCTTCAACTTCACGTTCCTCATGGCCGGCTGGGATGCTCCCGGTCTCGCCCGTGCGATCGAGGGCACCTTCGCCGCGGCCGCTGAGGTCGGCGCGGCACCGACCTGGGTGCTCTCGAACCACGACACCGTCCGCCACCCCAGCCGCTTCGGGGTCGCCGAACCTCCGCCCCACCAGCGGGGCATCGGACCCGACGACCCGCAGCCGGATCTCACGCTGGGACGTCGTCGCGCCTCGGCGATGGCGCTCATCGAACTGGGACTGCCGGGATCGGCCTACATCTACCAGGGTGACGAACTCGGGCTGCCCGAGCACACGCAGCTGCCCGCCTCGGCGCGGCGCGACCCGGTCTATGCGCGCAGCCGCGGAGCCGAACTCGGCCGTGACGGGGCCCGCACCCCGTACCCGTGGTCCGCCTCGGCGCCGCATCTGGGTTTCGGCACGCCGGCGGGGGAGGAGACGTGGCTTCCCCAGCCCAAGGGCCACTCCGTCCTCGCCCATGACATCCAGAACGACGACCCCGAGTCCCAGCTCCACCTCTACCGGGGACTGCTCCGGACCCGCCGGGAGCTCGGGATGGGTCGGGGAGCGTTCGCGTGGCACCCCCTCCACGATCCGCGGCGGGGACTCCTCGCCTTCACCGTGACGACGGAGACCGCCGCGGTGCTCGTGGCCGCGAACCTCTCGGAGGTGCCGATCGCCCTGCCCGAGGCGGTCGGGCGGCCGACCCTGGCCGCAAGCGGACCTGCCGCATGGGACGAGGGGACGCTGTCGGGCGAGAGCGCAGTGTGGGTGCCACTGGCATGAGTGCCGACTTGAGGTAATGTGTGATCCAGGTGGCAGTGCCACCGGCAACGTCGCAGACTGGCAGGTAGGCAATGAGGCATACGGCAAGGAAGCTCCGGCCCTGGCGAACGGGCCTGGCCGCGTTCGCCCTGCTCGGACTCGTCGGGATCACCGGCTGTGCGAGCGGAACATCGACACCGACGCTGACGTGGTACATCAACCCCGACAACGGGGGTCAGGCGAAGATCGCCGAACAGTGCACCGCGGAGGCGGACGGGAAGTACCGGATCTCGACGAGCCTGCTGCCCAACGACGCACCCAGCCAGCGAGAGCAGCTCATCCGCCGCCTCGCCTCGCAGGACTCCTCGATCGACATCATGAGCCTCGACCCGGTCTACGTCGCCGAGATGGCCAACGCCGACTACCTCACCCCGGTTCCCGAGAAGTACGTGAACGAGTTCACCGAAGGCGTCATCCCGTCCTCCGTCGAGTCCTCGACTCGCCAGGACGAACTCGTCGCGACCCCGTTCTGGGCGAACACGCAGCTGCTGTGGTATCGGAAGTCCGTCGCCGAGGCGGCGGGCCTCGACATGTCCCAGCCGGTCACCTGGGACCAGATCATCGACGCCGCCGCGGAGCAGGACAAGCGCGTCGGCGTCCAGGGCATTCGGGCCGAGTCCCTGACCGTGTGGATCAATGCGATGATCGAATCCGCCGGCGGATCGATCGTGACGAACCCCGACTCCGACGGCGCCGACGAAGTCAAGCTCGGCATCGACTCCGAGGCGGGCAGGAGCGCCGCGGAGATCATGTCCAAGATCGGCTCCACCGGTGTCGGCGGACCTCAGCTGTCCAACCTCGACGAGAATGCCTCGATGCTCGAGTTCCAGTCCGACGACGGCGGGTTCATGGTCAACTGGCCCTTCATCTACCCGGCGACGAAGGCCGCCGTCGACGAGGGAAGCCTCGACCAGGCGGTGCTCGACGACATCGGCTGGACGATCTACCCCCGGGTCGACGAATCCCAGGAGGCGCGACCGCCGTTGGGTGGGATCAACCTCGGCGTCGGCGCGTTCTCCGAGAACCCCGACCTCGCCTACGAGGCCGTCGCGTGCATCAGGCAGCCGGAGAAGCAGGCGGAGTACTTCCTCACCGACGGCAATGCTCCCTCGAACCTCGCCGCCTTCGACGACCCTGAGGTCCAGAAGGAGTTCCCCGTCGCCGACACCGTCGCCGAGTCGTTGAAGATCTCGGCAGCCCGCCCGCTCACCCCGTACTACAACGAGGTGACAGGCGGCATCCAGAAGTCCTGGCATCCGCCGGGCAGCGTTGACCCCGAGTCGACGCCGGCACGATCTCAGGAGTTCATCCTCGAGATCCTCCGAGGGGAGAGGCTGCTGTGAAGGCACGTGTGTCGAACCGGCAGCGAGGGGAGACGCGGCTGGGCTGGATGCTCTCGGCCCCCGCGGTCATCATCCTCCTCGCCGTCACCGGTTATCCCATCCTCCAGGCCGTCTACTTCTCGTTCTTCAACTACCGGATGACGGACCCTGACAACCGCTTCGTCAACTGGGGGCAGAACTACATCGTCATCCTCACCGATCCGCTGTGGTGGCAGACGGTCGGGGTGACTCTGCTGCTCACCGTGGTCACGGTCGCCGTCGAACTCGTCCTCGGGTTCGCACTCGCCCTCGTCATGCTCAATGCACTCAAAGCAGTGCGCCCGTGGGTGCGCACCGCGATCCTCATTCCCTACGGCATCATCACCGTCGTCGCCGCCTTCTCGTGGAAGTACGCCTTCGACCTCGGCACAGGCTTCGTCGGGACGTGGCTCTCGATGCCCGAGTTCGACTGGTTCGGCGACTTCTGGTCGGCGTTCCTCGTCATCTGTGCGGCCGAGATCTGGAAGACGACGCCGTTCATCTCGCTCCTCCTGCTCTCTGGCCTCGCGCAGATCCCCGGCGACATGCTCGAGGCGGCGACCGTCGACGGCGCCTCGTGGTGGCAGCGGATGTCGAAGGTGATCATCCCGAACATGAAGGCCGCGATCATGGTCGCCCTCCTCTTCCGCACCCTCGACGCCTTCCGCGTCTTCGACTCGGTCTTCGTCATGACCGCCGGCGCCCAGAACACGGCGACGGTCTCCTTCCTCACGTACAACCAGTCGATCGGTCAGCTCCAGCTGGGAATGGGTTCGGCGCTCTCGGTCCTCCTCTTCCTCAGCGTCGCCCTCATCTGCTTCATCTTCATCAAGGTCTTCAAGGTCGACTTGGCCCAGGCGAGGGGAGAGTGACGATGTCGGGTCGCAAGCACACAGTCTGGTGGATCGTCATCAGCCTCATCGTCGCCGTCTACGCACTGTTCCCGGTGCTGTGGATCGTCTCCCTGTCGCTCAAGTCGCCCGGGGACATCGCGAACAAGCGGTTCTGGCCCACGGCGATCGACTGGTCGAACTACGAGCTCATCTTCACGGGTGCGGCCAAGGACCTCTTCCTCCCGGCGCTCGTGAATTCGATCGGCATCTGCCTCATCGCCACCGTCATCGCTGTGGTGCTCGCCACCCTGACGGCCTACGCGGTTGCCCGGCTCGACTTCCCCGGCAAGAAGTTCATCCTCACCATGGCGCTCGCGGTCTCGATCTTCCCCGTCATCTCGCTGGTCACCCCGCTGTTCCGGATCTGGTCGGCGATCGGGCTCTACGACACGTGGGCGGGCCTGATCATCCCCTACCTCTCGCTCACCCTTCCGATCTCGATCTGGACGCTTGCGGCGTTCTTCCGGCAGATCCCGTGGGAGCTCGAGCAGGCGGCACAGGTCGACGGGGCGACGAGCTTCCAGGCGTTCCGCAAGGTCATCGTGCCCTTGGCCGCGCCCGGCGTGTTCACCACCGCGATCATCGCCTTCTTCATCGCCTGGAACGACTTCGTCTACGGCATCTCCCTGACCTCCACCTCGGCGGCGCGCCCGGTGCCGGCGGCACTCTCGTTCTTCACCGGAGCCAGCCAGTTCGAAGAGCCGGCGGGGGCGATCTCCGCGGCCGCCATCATCGTCACCATTCCGATCATCATCATCGTTCTCCTCTTCCAGCGCCAGATCGTCTCCGGCCTGACCTCGGGAGCGGTGAAGGGATGATCAGCCCAGAAGCCACAGCCACCGGTCGCGGGAGCGCAGAGCAGCACTCTGCGGACCCGCGGATCGTGACCGCACAGATACGGAGCACACGACCATGTCAGTGATCGAACTGCGCAACATCGTCAAGCGCTACGGCGACGGATTCCCGGCGATCAACGACGTCAGCCTCGACATCGCCGAGGGCGAGTTCGTCATCCTCGTCGGCCCCTCCGGTTCGGGCAAGTCGACGCTTCTGCGGATGATCGTCGGCCTCGAGGACATCACCGAGGGGGACCTCCGCATCGACTCCGAACGGGTCAACGACTCCGCACCCCGGGAGCGGGACCTGGCGATGGTGTTCCAGAACTACGCCCTCTATCCGCACCTCACCGTGGCCGAGAACATCGCGTTCCCGCTCATCCTCGCCAAGGGCCAGTACAGCAGGCAGGAGATCGACGAGCGGGTGTCGCGGGCGGCGAAGCTTCTCGAGCTGGGCGACCACCTCGACCGCAAGCCTGCGAACCTCTCCGGCGGTCAGCGTCAGCGCGTGGCGATGGGGCGGGCGATCGTCCGCGATGCGAAGGCCTTCCTCTTCGACGAGCCGCTGTCGAACCTCGATGCGAAGCTGCGGATCCAGATGCGCACGGAGATCGCGCGGATGCAGCGCAACCTCGCGGTGACGACCGTCTACGTCACCCACGACCAGACCGAGGCGATGACGCTCGGGGACAAGGTCGCCGTGCTCAAGAAGGGCGTCCTCCAGCAGTACGCCAGTCCGCAGGAGCTCTACGACGAGCCGGTCAACCTCTTCGTCGCCGGCTTCATCGGCTCCCCGCCGATGAACTTCCTGCCGGTGGAGAACGTCGACGGTGAGCTGCGCTCGCCCTTCGGCGTCTTCACCCTGCCCGAGGGCGAGCGGGAGAAGCTGCGCGACGCACCCCAGTACCTCGTCGCCGGCATCCGACCCGAGGACTTCCACGATGCGGCGACGATCGACGAGGAGCGCCGCGGACGTGGCGCCCTGCTCAGCGCCGAGGTCGACGTCACCGAATGGCTGGGCAACGAGGTCTACGCCTACCTGCCCTTCGAGGCGGCGCCCGCCGTGCGCGAGGCCCTCGAAGAGCTCGACCGGGACCTCGACGGCGAAGGCGCGCGCACTCAGGTCGTCGCCGTCCTCGATCCGGCGACGAATGTCCAGGAGGGTGACACCGTCGACCTCTGGTTCGACCCGGCCAAGGTCATGGTCTTCGACCCCGAGACGGGGGAGAACCTCACCCGCGACCCGGAGAACGCGAAGCGTCTGGCAGCCGAATCGGAGGCCGCCCGGAAGCGCGCGCTCGACCGTGCCAAGGCCCAGCAGAACGGGAACGGGCAGGCGCAGCGCAACGGCGGGGTCCGGGCCGACGGCGAGGTCCAGCAGAACGGTCAGACTCAGTCCGCCACCGAGGCATAGCCCCACTCAGTTCACCACCGCCGTCGAAGCATGAGAACGACTCCGGTTGCGTGAGGGCAGACCGCCTCGGCGGGGCGGCTTGTACGGGTGGAGGACGACCGCTTCGAGCAGGTGCAGCGCCGAACCAACCCGTGTGTGGTCGATAAACCGAGGCGAATCGGCGATTTCGGCGTATT
>NZ_SJXG01000027.1:0-1611 GCF_012027885.1 Brevibacterium sp. LS14 | reverse complement strand
TAAATTTTTTATGGAGAGTTTGATCCTGGCTCAGGACGAACGCTGGCTGCGTGCTTAACACATGCAAGTCGAACGCTGAAGCCTGGTGCTTGCACCGGGTGGATGAGTGGCGAACGGGTGAGTAACACGTGAGTAACCTGCCCCTGACTTCGGGATAAGCCCGGGAAACTGGGTCTAATACCGGATACGACTGCCGGACGCATGTCTGGTGGTGGAAAGTTTTTTCGGTTGGGGATGGGCTCGCGGCCTATCAGTTTGTTGGTGAGGTAATGGCTCACCAAGACGACGACGGGTAGCCGGCCTGAGAGGGCGACCGGCCACACTGGGACTGAGACACGGCCCAGACTCCTACGGGAGGCAGCAGTGGGGAATATTGCACAATGGGGGAAACCCTGATGCAGCGACGCAGCGTGCGGGATGACGGCCTTCGGGTTGTAAACCGCTTTCAGCAGGGAAGAAGCGCAAGTGACGGTACCTGCAGAAGAAGTACCGGCTAACTACGTGCCAGCAGCCGCGGTAATACGTAGGGTACGAGCGTTGTCCGGAATTATTGGGCGTAAAGAGCTCGTAGGTGGTTGGTCACGTCTGCTGTGGAAACGCAACGCTTAACGTTGCGCGTGCAGTGGGTACGGGCTGACTAGAGTGCAGTAGGGGAGTCTGGAATTCCTGGTGTAGCGGTGAAATGCGCAGATATCAGGAGGAACACCGGTGGCGAAGGCGGGACTCTGGGCTGTAACTGACACTGAGGAGCGAAAGCATGGGGAGCGAACAGGATTAGATACCCTGGTAGTCCATGCCGTAAACGTTGGGCACTAGGTGTGGGGGGCATTCCACGTTCTCCGCGCCGTAGCTAACGCATTAAGTGCCCCGCCTGGGGAGTACGGTCGCAAGGCTAAAACTCAAAGGAATTGACGGGGGCCCGCACAAGCGGCGGAGCATGCGGATTAATTCGATGCAACGCGAAGAACCTTACCAAGGCTTGACATACACCGGACCGTCCTGGAAACAGGTCCTCTTCTTTGAAGCTGGTGTACAGGTGGTGCATGGTTGTCGTCAGCTCGTGTCGTGAGATGTTGGGTTAAGTCCCGCAACGAGCGCAACCCTCGTTCTATGTTGCCAGCACGTGATGGTGGGAACTCATAGGAGACTGCCGGGGTCAACTCGGAGGAAGGTGGGGATGACGTCAAATCATCATGCCCTTTATGTCTTGGGCTTCACGCATGCTACAATGGCTGGTACAGAGAGAGGCGAACCCGTGAGGGCAAGCGAATCCCTTAAAGCCAGTCTCAGTTCGGATCGTAGTCTGCAATTCGACTACGTGAAGTCGGAGTCGCTAGTAATCGCAGATCAGCAACGCTGCGGTGAATACGTTCCCGGGCCTTGTACACACCGCCCGTCAAGTCACGAAAGTCGGTAACACCCGAAGCCGGTGGCCTAACCGTAAGGAGGGGGCCGTCTAAGGTGGGACTGGTGATTGGGACTAAGTCGTAACAAGGTAGCCGTACCGGAAGGTGCGGCTGGATCACCTCCTTTCTAAGGAGCACACCAGTATGGTGCCCACCAACAGAACCCATGTGTGGTTCGGGTGGGTTGCTCAAGGGTGGAACATCA
>NZ_SJXG01000026.1:0-2679 GCF_012027885.1 Brevibacterium sp. LS14 | reverse complement strand
CCCGAGTAGCACGGAACTCGTGGAATTCCGTGTGAATCTGCCAGGACCACCTGGTAAGGCTAAATACTTCCTGATGACCGATAGCGGATCAGTACCGTGAGGGAATGGTGAAAAGTACCCCGGGAGGGGAGTGAAAGAGTACCTGAAACCATGTGCTTACAATCCGTCAGAGCACCCGTGTTGGTGTGATGGCGTGCCTTTTGAAGAATGAGCCTGCGAGTTAGCGGTGCGTGGCGAGGTTAACCCGTGTGGGGTAGCCGTAGCGAAAGCGAGTCCGAATAGGGCGAGTCAGTCGCGTGTCCTAGACCCGAAGCGGAGTGATCTAGCCATGGGCAGGGTGAAGCAGCAGTAAGATGTTGTGGAGGCCCGCACCCACTTCAGTTGAAAATGGAGGGGATGACCTGTGGTTAGGGGTGAAAGGCCAATCAAACTCTGTGATAGCTGGTTCTCCCCGAAATGCATTTAGGTGCAGCGTTGCGTGGTTCTTGCCGGAGGTAGAGCTACTGGATGGCTGATGGGCCCCACCGGGTTACTGACGTCAACTAAACTCCGAATGCCGGTAAGGTTCAGCGTGGCAGTGAGACAGTGGGGGATAAGCTTCATTGTCGAGAGGGAAACAGCCCAGACCATCAACTAAGGCCCCTAAGCGTGTGCTGAGTGGGAAAGGATGTTCAGTTGCGA
Organism: Brevibacterium sp. LS14; assembly: GCF_012027885.1. Taxonomy (NCBI): domain Bacteria; kingdom Bacillati; phylum Actinomycetota; class Actinomycetes; order Micrococcales; family Brevibacteriaceae; genus Brevibacterium; species Brevibacterium sp. LS14. The sequence goes on along the minus strand of NZ_SJXG01000026.1, from coordinate 1,998 downwards.
AGACAACCAGGAGGTTGGCTTAGAAGCAGCCACCCTTGAAAGAGTGCGTAATAGCTCACTGGTCAAGTGATTGAGCGCCGATAATGTAGCGGGGCTAAGTACACCGCCGAAGTTGTGGCAGCATCACGATACTGTAATGGTGTGGTGTTGGGTAGGGGAGCGTCGTGTCGCCAGTGAAGTCGCCGTGTGAACGAGTGGTGGAGGCGTCACGAGTGAGAATGCAGGCATGAGTAGCGAAAGACGGGTGAGAAACCCGTCCACCGGATGACCAAGGGTTCCAGGGCTAGGCTAATCCGCCCTGGGTAAGTCGGGACCTAAGGCGAGGCCGACAGGCGTAGTCGATGGACAACCAGTTGATATTCTGGTACCGACACACAACCGACAATACCAAAACACATGAGACTAACTCCCCGGTCCACCCGTGGCGTCTTCGGATGTCTGGTTGGTGGTCTGGTGAGGACCTGAGTGTGGAGTCGGTAAGCGTGAGGTGTGACGCAGAAAGGTAGCCAGGCCACGCGATGGTAGTCGTGGTCTAAGGTCGTAGCATGTGGGGGTAGGCAAATCCGTCCCCACGCAAGTGTGAGAGCTGATGGGCGCCCCACAGTGGTGGGGTGATCTGGTGATCCTCTGCTGCCGAGAAAAGCATCGACGTGAGGGTGTGTGTTGCCCGTACCCTATAACCGACACAGGTGGTCAGGTAGAGAATACTAAGGTGATCGAGAGAATCGTGGTTAAGGAACTCGGCAAAATGCCCCCGTAACTTCGGGAGAAGGGGGGCCATCCTGGTGAACGACCCTTGCGGTTGGGAGCTGGTGGTGGTCGCAGAGGCCAGAGAGAAGCGACTGTTTATTAAAAACACAGGTCCGTGCGAAGATGTAAGTCGATGTATACGGACTGACGCCTGCCCGGTGCTGGAAGGTTAAGAGGACCCGTTAACCCTTTGGGGTGAAGCGGAGAATTTAAGCCCCAGTAAACGGCGGTGGTAACTATAACCATCCTAAGGTAGCGAAATTCCTTGTCGGGTAAGTTCCGACCTGCACGAATGGCGTAACGACTTCTCTGCTGTCTCAACCACGAACTCGGCGAAATTGCATTACGAGTAAAGATGCTCGTTACGCGCAGCAGGACGGAAAGACCCCGAGACCTTCACTATAGTTTGGTATTGGGCTTCGGTGTGGTTTGTGTAGGATAGGTGGGAGATGTTGAAGCCTGGTCGCCAGATCGGGTGGAGTCGGCAAGTGAAATACCACTCTGACCATTCTGGATTCCTTAACTTCGGACCCTGATCGGGTTCAGGGACAGTGCCTGATGGGTAGTTTAACTGGGGCGGTTGCCTCCTAAAGAGTAACGGAGGCGCCCAAAGGTTCCCTCAGCCTGGTTGGCAATCAGGTGTCGAGTGTAAGTGCACAAGGGAGCTTGACTGTGAGACGGACGTGTCGAGCAGGAGCGAAAGCTGGGACTAGTGACCCGGCCATGGCTTGTGGAAGCGTGGTCGCTCAACGGATAAAAGGTACCTCGGGGATAACAGGCTGATCTTGCCCAAGAGTCCATATCGACGGCATGGTTTGGCACCTCGATGTCGGCTCGTCGCATCCTGGGGCTGGAGTCGGTCCCAAGGGTTGGGCTGTTCGCCCATTAAAGCGGTACGCGAGCTGGGTTTAGAACGTCGTGAGACAGTTCGGTCCCTATCCGCTGCGTGCGTAGGAAATTTGTGGAGGGCTGTCCTTAGTACGAGAGGACCGGGACGGACGAACCTCTGGTGTGCCAGTTGTACCGCCAGGTGCATGGCTGGTTGGCTACGTTCGGGAAGGATAACCGCTGAAAGCATCTAAGCGGGAAGCCTGCTCCGAGATGAGATTTCCATCCCTTTGTGGGGGGAGGTGCCCAGGAGAACACTGGGTTGATAGGCCGGGTATGGAAGCACTGTGAGGTGTGGAGTTGACTGGTACTAATACGCCGATCACTCACACAACCCAAGAGGGTTGGTGTGTGCGTGAA
>NZ_SJXG01000022.1:0-692 GCF_012027885.1 Brevibacterium sp. LS14 | reverse complement strand
CCCCACCCGCGCCATCTGCACACTCCACCGATCAGACCCCCGCCGACCGGGAGTGTTGCTTCGACGCTATGACACCACCAACAGCTACGCAATCTAAGACGGTCTGGAAAAGGATATGAAACAGCGATCCTTGCGTGACTGGAGTCTGCATTTACACAACCAGTTGAGGGAACAATGAGCGCCGAAACGTTTCATCTAATCGACGAGCGAGACGTCCGACACGAGGATGTAGTCGACGCCTTTCGCGTTGCGTTCTGGCACGGCAACGAATCTGATCCGCAAGATCTCACGTCTGTCGCGGTGTACGAATCCTCCAAGGCGAGCCTTGACGAGACTTTGGAGTGGGCTAAACGATCGCAAAATCCGGCCCCCCGCTTGGTTGAGGTGTTTGCCGTCGTCACCACCGGGAGGCACAAGGACAGCGTTAGAATCGCGAGATACGATCATCGCCCCTCGCTAAAGCCGGGCGAGACTCGAGACCCCGGCTACTCGGAAGGGACGATTTACCTCCACTCCTGAACCCTTCATTCCGCCGCACAGCCAAAGTCGGTTTCAGGCCTGACGAAAGGCCCCCACCGCGTGATGCGATGGGGGCCATTTCTATCCAGCTCGAGGGTGGTGTCATAGCGTCGAAGCAACACTCCCGGTCGGCGGGGGTCTGATCGGTGGAGTGTGCAGATGGCGCGGGTGGG
>NZ_SJXG01000021.1:0-593 GCF_012027885.1 Brevibacterium sp. LS14 | reverse complement strand
ACCAGACTTGCCCTCCAATGGGTCCTCACCCAGGGGTTTAGGATACGCTCATTCCAATTACAGGGCCTCGAAAGAGACCTGTATTGTTATTTTTCGTCACTACCTCTCCGAGTCGGAAATGGGTAATTTGCGCGCCTGCTGCCTTCCTTGGATGTGGTAGCCGTTTCTCAGGCTCCCTCTCCGGAATCGAACCCTGATTCCCCGTCACCCGTGGTCACCATGGTAGGCGCCTAAAGTACCATCGAAAGTTGATAGGGCAGACATTCGAAAGAATCGTCGCCGCCGCGAGGGCGCGCGATCGGCCTGAGGTTATCCAGAGTCACCAAGGTTCACCGGCGCCGGCCCCGGGAGGAGCCAGCCCCGGATGGGTTTTGGATCTGATAAATGCACGCGTCCCAAGCCCCCCGGGGGGGAGGCGAGGTCGGCGCCCGTTTGCATGTATTAGCTCTGGAATTGCCACAGTTATCCAAGTACTTTGGGTGGAGCGATCAAAGGGACCATAACTGATTTAATGAGCCATTCGCAGTTTCACTGTACCGACCGTGTGCACTTAGACCTGCATGGCTTAATCTTTGAGACAAGCATATGTTACT
>NZ_SJXG01000020.1:0-19143 GCF_012027885.1 Brevibacterium sp. LS14 | reverse complement strand
GCCGAAGACCGCGACCAAGGACGGCGACTACACCTTCACGATCTACTACAAGGGCAACCCGGACAATCTCGATCCGGGCAAGGTTCCCTTCACCGTGACGATCGACCGCGAAGGCACCGAGTCGCAGGAGCTCAAGGGCGAGATCACCGTCATCGACGACAAGACCGAAGCTCCCGCCGAGGCGTCCCTGACGGTCACCCCGAAGTCGATCGAGGCCGCTGACTTCATCAACGAGAAGAAGGGCGTCAAGCTCTCGGTCAAGGACTGCAAGCCCGGCTCGGATGTCCGGTTCATGGTCACCGCCGATGGCAACTCGCGAGTGACCGCCTACGACCGAACGGTCAAAGCCGACAAGGACGGCAAAGCCTGGGTCCGGGTCTTCGGAACCTCATCGAACGCCTCGGCGTATGTCGGCTCCTACTCGGTCACGGCGACCTGCGGCGATGACTCGCTCAAGGGATCGTTCAAGGTCACGGCCGGGTCCAACGCCGGCGGAGGCGACGGCGGCGGTGACAACGGCAGCGGTGCCGGGGGCAACGACGGCGGCAGCGGAAGCGGAAACTACCTGCCCCGCACGGGTGTCGAACTCGACGGCCTCGCCGCAGGCGCACTCCTCCTGCTCGTCGGCGGTGCCGCGGTGACGATCACGATGCGCCGGAAGAAGGGCGACTTCTCTCCGTCGTACATCTGAAGCACTGATCCACCGGACGGGACAGGCAGAGCCTGAGGGAAGCCAGCCTGCACCGGAACGGCGGACGCGACACAAGGGCCGGGAGTTCGAGCGAACTCCTGGCCCTCTCGCATGTCCGGAAAACGTGATCAGTCCGTGACAGAAACGGCTTATCCGCCCGGATATGCTTCTGTAGTTATCTGACAATCCCCTGAGAGGACCGCCTCCTTCCATGCCCAAGAAACTTGCGCTCATCCCCGCGCTCGCCCTGGCGATCGCCGGACTCGGCGCGACGCCTGCACTCGCCGACACCGCCGCCGCAGACAGCGCCTACTCCGCTCCCGCCGCTGCGGGCGCGGCCGCTGAGAACCCTGAGACCGCCGTGGCGACTGACGACGCCGCGGCAGCGGACGATGCAGCGACCACCGATGACCCCGCTCCGGCCGAACCCGCCCCGGCAGAGGACCCGATTCCCTCGGAGGGATTGAGCTCGGGCGATGACGCCCCGGCAACCGAGACCCCGGACGCACCGTCACCGGCAGAGGACGAGACCCCTGCCGCCGACGAGTCCACGGACGGGGCCGAAGAGGAGACCGCTCCCGCCTCGGCGCCGATCGAGGCCACCGTCACGGTCGACCCGAGCACCGTCGACATCTTCGACTTCTGGGAGGACGGAGTCACCATCACCGTCTCCGGGCTCGAGAAGGACGACGTCGTGACGAATTCGCTCACCGGCGAGACGAAGACGGCCAAGGGTTCCACCGTCGAATTCGAGTACTTCGATGATGCCGAGGAGATCCTCGAAGCGCAGGTCGTCGACTTCACCGTCACCGTCGAGCGTGCGGATCAGGAGCCGCAGGAGATCCCCGGCCGCTTCACGATCACCGAGGAGGATTACGAGGACTTCCAGGAAGGCGAGCTCTCGCTGGCCACCGATTCGATGAGCGTCTCGGAGTTCAAGAGGAAGGGCATCGCCTACTCGGGTAAGGGGTTCATCCCGGGCGAGACGGTGTTTGCCGTCGCCGCGAAGAACGGGACCGACGAGATCATCTACATCGATGACAGCGTCGAGGTCTCGCAGGACGGCGTCGTCTCCGGCGTCATCCGGGCGACCGAAACGAATGACATCGCACCTGGCGAGTACTTCCTCTTCGCCGACGGTGAACTGCAGTTCTCCATGGCTGAGTTCACGCTCACCGCCGATCAGGCTCAGGCCTCCCTGACCGTGTCCCCGAAGACGATCGACGCGAGCGACTTCGCGAACAAGGACAAGGGCGTGATCCTGACCGTCAGCGACTGCACACCGGGATCCGACGTCCGCTTCGTCGTCACCCCCAAGGGCAATTCGGACGTCACCGCGTTCGACCAGACACTCACCGCCGATGAGACCGGCACCGCCTCGGTGAACGTCTTCGGCACCTCCTCGCGGACCCAGGCCTACGTGGGCGACTATTCGGTGACGGCGACCTGCGGCGATGACACGCTCACGGGTGAGTTCTCCGTGACCTCCGGCGCGAACGCCGGCGGGACAGCGGGAACCGGGAACGGCAGCGGAAGCCAGCTGCCGCGCACGGGCGCCGACTTCGGTGGGCTCACCGGCGGACTCGCGCTCCTCCTCGTCGGCGGCGTCGCCGTGGCGATGACCATGCGTCGGGCGAAGGCCGGACAGGCTCCGACCGAGCTCTGATCGCTCCACTCCGACACACGACTGTGGCCCCGACTTCTGTCGGGGCCACAGTCACATCCGGGATCGGGACCACCGCCTCGGCGAGGCCGGGGACCGGCTCAAGGGACGATCGCCTCGGCGGGGGTGCGGTTGCTCAGCGCACCCGCAGGGCGGACGGGGCGATGCTCACCTCGATCCTCTCCGTTTCGCCGAGCTCGTCGCCGTCGACCTCGACGACCCGGGGCTTCTCGAGTTCGATGGTCAGCGAGGTCACGCGCTGATGGATCGCGGTGTCGCTGCTCTGGGCGGAGTCGTCCTTCGACATCATCCGGCGCAGACCGTTGTCCCAGACCATGTTCTTCATCGTGTCGAGCCAGCCGGTGACCCCGTCGGCCTTGAGGACGAGGACGTCGAGCTCGCCGTCGGCGGGATCCGCGTCGGGCAGCAGGGTGATGCCTCCCTGGAGGGTGCCGCAGTTGCCGACGATGAGAGTGTGTGCCGACTCGTCGTCGATCTGCTCGCCCGGGCGGGAGAGCTTGATCTCCATGACGTCGCTGGCAGAGACGGCGCGGCCGAGCGACTCGACGTAGGCGAGCCAGCCCGCCTTGTCCTTGAGGTCGTCGTTGGTCTCGGTGATCATGTGGGCGTCGATGCCGAAGCCGGCCATGACGACGAAGGGCTGGTGCTCGTTGCCGTCGGGGAGGGTGATCTCGACCCAGCCCATGTCGATGCTCTGCGGGGTGCCCGTGATCGCCCGATCCATCGCGGCTTCCAGATCGTTGAGCGGCACCTCGAGGTTGCGGGCGAGCAGGTTGCCGGTGCCCAGCGGCACGATGCCGAGGTCGACGTTCGCCCCAGTCTCGGCGAGGTGGCCGGCCACTGCACGGACGGTGCCGTCGCCGCCGGCGGCGATGACCACCTCGGCGCCATCGGCGATGGCCTGCTCCGCCGCTGACTTGCCGGGGTCGTCCTCCTCAGTCTCGTACCAGGAGACCGAGAGGTCTGGATCGTCCGGCAACGCCGCCACCAGGTCGTCCTTCTCAGTCTTCGCGGGATTCCAAACGATGCCGATCCGTCTTCCAGCCATTCCAGAACCTTCCCTCTCAGCGGTGCGTTGCAGGTCGTATCGTGCGGGCGTGCGGTGACCGAGGGCAGGACATGGTCAGTCCTGCTCTCGGAATCGCCGACGGCTCAATCCATCTTGTCATATCGCGCGCGGAGGAAGAGGAAGACGCCGTAGAGGACGAGCCCGACGCCCACACAGAGCAGCAGGATGCTGCCGAAGGGCTGATCGCGCATCGCCTTGAGAGCCCCGTCGACACCGGTTGACTTCTCCGGGTCTCCGGCCACGCCGGAGACGATGACGAGGATGCCGACCGCGAGCAGGGTCGCGCCCTTGCCGAGGTAGCCGACCACGCCGGTCACCGTCAGCAGCTTGCCGACGGCGCGCGACCTCGGCGGGCGGACGTCGTCCTTCCACTTCCGACGGATGCCGTTGACGCAGAAGACGATGCCGATGATGGCGATGACGGCACCGATGAGGATGAGCAGGAGGATGCCGCCCGGCGCCTGCGCGAGCGTCGAGCTCGCCTGCGACGAGGACTGCCCGGAGTCCGAACCCTGTCCGAAGGCGAACTTTCCGAACAGCACGGCCACTGCCGCGTACGCGATGCCCTGGGCGATCGCGAGGACGAACTCCTTCCAGTTGCTCCGGCCGTCCTTGTCCCGCGGGTCGCTCGAGCCATGGCCGCGCAGCGACGCGGTGCCGAAGAAGGCGTTGATGAGGTTCCACAGTGCCAACAGCGCACAGCCGAGCATGCACAGCCACAGCAGAACCATGCCGAACGGCTGGGCGGCCATCTGCTGCATCGCGCCGGACTGCTCGGCCTCTCCCCCGCGCCCCAGCGCCAGTCCCACCGAGGTGGCTCCGAGGATGATGTGGACGAGTCCGTTGGCGACGAAGCCGACTCGGGCCGCGCGTTCGAACCACTTGCTGTCCGCGGCGCTGGTCGCCGCATCATCGGCCTTGTCAGCGGCCTTCTTGATCGTTGAGTCTCCAGTCATAGCACTCAGTTAAACACCGACGGCCTCGGAGTCAAGGGCTGTTGTCTCATAAGGCGTGTTGCAGTCTCAGAAGACGGGTCGCGGTAGACGGGTCGCGGAAGACGGGTCGCGCCGGGGTCGGGCTCCTTGCCGAAGCGGGATTGCTCGAAAAGGGCTGACCAAAACGTTCTAAACTATGTGCGTCGTGAATGTTTCATTACTGTTACTTTCGGAATCGCTCCACCCCCTCGTCCCCGAAGGAACACAATGAAGAAGCTCGCGCTCGCGCCTGTGGTGGCCCTCGCCATCACCGGCCTCGCCGCATCCCCGGTCATCGCCGCTCCGAGTGGAGGCGACGCGTTCGCTCGCACCGGAGTCCAGGCCCCCTCTGACGGCGGACAGCCTGCCGACAGCGGCGCCGACGCCCAGAAGCTTGCGGCGCAGGTGTCCGTGTCACCGCAGGAGATCTCGCAGACCGACCTCAACAACGAGGACAAGGGCGTTGTCGTCACGGTGACCGGCCTCGAAGCCGGTGACAAGGTCTCGGATTCGCTCACGGGAGACGCGGGCGAGGCCAAGGGCGACACCATGTCGTACAACATCTTCAGCGCGGCAAAGGACGCCTCCAAGATTCCGACCGGTACTGTCGACTTCACCGTCACGGTCAAGCGCGGCGAAGAGACCCAGGACATCGCCGCCTCGTTCACCGTCGTCGAGGATGAGACCGAAGAGCCGACCGCACCGGTCGTCGATCCCAAGGTCACGCTCGCGACCGACACGATCTCGGTCGCCGAGATCAGCACCGACGGTCTCAAGTTCTCCGGCGAGGGCTTCACCCCCGGCGGAACCGTGACGATCTCCGGCGGTCAGCTGCCAAACCAGGCGAAGGCCCAGTCCGGCACGCAGGCCGACGAGCCGCTCAAGGCTGACGAGAACGGCAAGATCACGGGCACCCTCGTCGCGCCCGAATCGGTGAAGCCCGGCAAGTACGCCGTCGTATTCACCGACGATGAGACCGGCGAGGCGACCGATCCCCACCAGTTCACCGTCACCGAGGACGCCACCGACGATCCGACCGAGGATCCGACGACGCCGGTGGCCGAGGCCAAGCTCATCGTCTCCCCGGAGTCGGTCACTCCGCAGGACTTCGTCAACGAGAAGAAGGGCGTCAAGCTCGCCGTCGAGAACTGCGAGCCCGGTGAGGACGTCCGCTTCCTCGTCAACCCCGAGGGCAACACGAACGTCACTGCGTTCGACCGGACCGTTAAGGCCGACGACGAGGGCAAGGCCGACGTCACCGTCTACGGCACCTCGAAGTCGAACCCGAACGCCTACACCGGCGACTACAGCGTCACCGTCACGTGCGGCGACGACAAGCTCACCGGCAAGTTCTCCGTCGAGGCCGACCCCAACGCCGGTGGCGGCGCCGGCGGCAACGACGATGGCGGCAATGGCAACGGCACCGGAGGTGGAGACCTCCCCCGCACCGGTATGGAGCTCGGCGGCCTCGCAGCCGGCGCTGCCCTCCTCCTCGTCGGTGGCGCAGTCGTCACCATGACGAAGCGTCGCCGGTCGGCCGCCCTCTCCCCCTCGGACATCTGAGCCGAGCAGAGATCGTCAGCTCAGCCGATCTCAGACGGACCGGCCACCCTTAGCCAGGCCGATCCGGTGATCGAACGGTTGAGCTGCTGACACAGACAGAGGCGTTCAGTCCGATTCCCTCAGGGTCTCGGACGGAACGCCTCTTGTCGTCTGCGAGGACGACGTGAGAAAGCCGCTCAAGCCCGCCGGAGGCGCAAATGAGTCGGTTCTCGCCCGATCGGTCGGTTCAGGAACAGACTCCTCGGGCGAAAACCGACTCAATCAGGTGGGCAGCGCGCGGACTCGGCTTGAAGCGACGCCACTGGACGCCCGGCGGCGCGGAGGACACCTGCGCTCACACGCTCCGGGCTCGGAAGTCGTCGCAGAGCACCTCGGTTCCGGTCCCGGTCCGCTCCGGTCACCCGACTGCGCGCCTGCGGGCGACGACGAGCGCGACGACGGCGATGAGGGCGAAGACACCGGTGGCGACGAACCCGAGGTACTCGGTGTTGAGCGTTGGCAGGGCAAACGTTGCCGTCTCCGCCCCCACCTCGGCGATGCCGGCGATGACGACGACCCCGGCGATGAGCACCGAGAGCCCGGTGACGATGAGGTTGTACCTCCGGAACCGCCCGCCGTCCCCGGCCGCCCACCGGTAGAGGCGCGCCATCATCACGCTGTCGCCGGTGTCGCAGGCGGCCATGCCCGCGGCGAAGAGCAGGGGCAGGGACAGCGCGAGCAGGGGTGAGGTGCTCGCCGCCGTGGTCCCTGCCGCGATCATCAGGCCGATCGTAGCAGCCGTGTCGAATCCGAGGCCGAAGAGCAGCCCGACCGGATACATGCGCGTCGGTCGGTCGACGGTGTCGATGAGGCGGGAGAAGATCATGGAGATCGAACCCCGACTCGCCGAGGCGGCTGTCCCTTCCGCTGCCGCGTCCCCTGGGCGGCGGCGCAGGAGACGGACGAACGCGACGAGGTTGACGATCCCGAAGATGCCGACGACGCAGGTCGCGAATGTCAGTCCCCACATGCCGAGGACCTCCCGCACCCCCGAATCCTCGCTCTCGACGAGGCTGCGGGCGGCCGCGGCACCGGCAGTGACGAAGGCTGCGGTGACGATGACGACACTCGAGTGACCGAGAGCGAACCAGAACCCGACGGCACCACCGCGCAGCCGGTTCTCGTCGGTGGTCGCGAGACGGCGGGTGACGTTGTCGATGACGGCGATGTGATCGGCGTCGAAGGCGTGCCTGGCACCGAGAAGCACGGCAGTCGCCGCGAGGCCCCACGCCGCCGCATGACCGATCTCGCTCGTCGAGGCGAGCACGAGCCCGATTCCCGTGACCGCGAGCGCCGCAACAACGATGGCAGGGACTCGGGCTCTGCGCGATCCTCTGCCGGCTGCTGCCTCCTCCGTCCTGCTCGCCGAGGTGCTCTTCTCTGCTGTCGTGCTCATCGCTCCGTCCCTCTTTCCCTTGTCGTCGGTGTGCTGTCGACTGTCATCGCTGGGCTGAGTCGTTTGTCGTCACTGGACTGGTGTCGTCTGTCATCGCTGGGTCGGTGTGCTGGGCTGGTGTCGTCTGTGGAACTCTGCGCCTGGAGACGGTCGAGTCGTCACCGGTCGTGGTCACTTTCGTCCACACCTCCCACACGGCGTCGACGTGCGCGTCGTGGGTGTGCGTCCCGCTTGCTCGCGCGATCGCTCCTGGCCGGGCGAGGTGGAGGATTCGACCGTGCCCGTCCGTGTCGCCGTGCGCCTCCGTGTCGCTGCGCCGGCCGAAGAGCATCGCGGTGTCGAGCACCGAGGCAGCTCCCATCACTCCCGGTTCCGGAGCGCTCCCGTCGATGGCGAGTTCCTCGACGAAGTACGGTGCACCGGTCGTGTCGCGGACTTCGGTGGCACCGGTGATCGCCCCACCGTGCTCTCCCGATCGCCCGAGCACGAGCGTCTCCCGCAGGCACACCGTGGCACCGGCCCCGAAGCGCACCCGGGTCGAGCGTCGCACGCGCGCACCGGAGGCGACGACGAACGGAAACGTCTCCCAGACGAGGCTGGCCCCGTCGGCGACGTCGATGTCGACGTCCCACCGGGAGTCGACATCGCGACAGGGATAGGCGACTGTCCCACCGATGTCCTCGATGAGCAGACTGCACCCTGGACCGACTCGGATCCTGATGGACACCGCGTCCCCGCCGAGAAGGGCCGCTCCCCCGGCGACGATCGCGACATGCGCGCGCCCGCCTGCGGACCGGGTGATGAGCCGCGGCTGCATGAGACCCGGCGTGAGACGCAGCTGAGGCAGGTCGCGGTCAGCGGCCTGCTCGACCGCGATGAGGGTCATCCCCGGGCGTCCGCGACCGCGGGCTCGGGCTGCTCCGACCCGGACTCCGGCGAGGCAGTCCCCGTCCCGGAAGTCTCGGCGTGACTGTGCGCATGCTCGTGCTCGTCGTCCGCGTATGCGTGGTTGTGCTCCGCTTCAGCGTCGTCGTGGGAGTGGATGTATCCGCCGTCCTCATCGGCGTGGAAGTGCGGGGCCATCGGGCCCGGATCCTGCGGTTCATGGGCACCGGCCCGATGCTTCTCGAGCATGTCGAGCAGCCACGTGCGCAGGCGTGCCACGGATTCCTCGTCGAGACGCGAGAGCCCGAGGACCGGCGCTCCCTCCCGTGCCGCCTCGGCGTCGGAGACCATCTGCTCGACATCGACACCGACGTAGGGGGCGAGGTCGGTCTTGTTGACGACGAGGAGGTCGGCGCGGCCGATGCCCGGTCCTCCCTTCCGGGCGACGTCACCGCCCCCGGCGACGTCGAGGACGAAGATCTGGGCGTCGATGAGCGCCGGGGAGAACGTCGCGGTGAGGTTGTCGCCTCCGGATTCGACGAGGACGAGGTCGAGGGGATCGAAGTCGGCTTCCAACTCCTCGACACCGGCGAGGTTGGCGGTGACGTCATCGCGGATCGCGGTGTGCGGGCACGCGCCGGTCTCGATCGCGCGGATCCGCTCGGGTTCGAGGACCCCGGCGGCCCGGAGCAGGCGGGCGTCCTCGTCGGTGTAGATGTCGTTGGTGATGACGCCGATGCGGATCTCGGCGGCGAGCGCGCGGCAGATCATCGCGATGAGCGAACTCTTGCCGGTGCCGACCGGCCCGGCGACGCCCAGGCGCAGGGACCGGTGTGGGGTGGGGAACTCAGGCACGGAACAGCCTCCTCGGAAGTGCGGACTGGACCTCTGCCCAGTCCTCGATGAGCGGTGCCCCGGCAGCGGGGATCGCTGCCGGGACGGTGAGCGTCGCCAGGTCGGCGACGAAGCACTCGATAGCGGTGCACGCCCCGAGCACCCAACCGGTGGCCCGGATCGGGTCCATCGGTTCGAGTTTGAGAGTCGCAGCGGCGACGGTCTGCGCGTCGTCGTAGGCGACGATACGCACGAGGTCGGCCGCCGACACCTCGGCGACGGCGGCGATGGCACCGAGCACAAGGGGACGCGGACACCCTCGGCGGGGCAGCACGCCAGCCAGCTGCGGCCACAGGACGACGGCGACGCGGCGCAGCCCGGCCCCGAGCACCTCGGCGATCTCCCGCAGTGCGGGACTGGGGGTGCGGGCTGCCCATTCCTCGGTGATGGACTCGAGCGCCTGGGCGAGGTCGGGGTGCTCGTCGGTACCAGCACCGGCGCTGCGGACGGCATGGTGGGTGACGACGGCGGCACCGGCCTCGACGCGGACGACCGTGCGCATTCGGGCGCGCATGTACGCCGGCACCTCGGCGGGGGTGAGGTCCTGCCGCAGCCCGGCTTCGACGCTGTTCGAACTCACGTGGGCACCGGCCGGCAGGCGGGCGTCGGCGAGAAGCATCATGAGGGTCGCCGAGGCGGCCCCGGGCACTCCAGCAGCGCCGCAACCACCGTTCATCGAGCTGTCCATCAGAACATCTGGTAGAGCTGGGTGAGCGGAAGGGCGGTCGCCGGTGCCCCGGTGACGAGTTCGCCGTCGATGGCGATCTCGAATGTGTCCGGGTCGATGTCGATGGCCGGGCGGACGTCGTTGTTGCGCATGTCCTTCTTCCCGATCTCCCGTGTCGGCCGGACGGCGACGAGCGGGCGTCGGAGCCCGAGCCGCTCGCGCAATCCGTCCTCGACTGCCGCTGGGGCGACGAACGACACCGAGGTCTGCGCCCCGATCGCATCGCCGAAGGCCGGGCGCATGAGCACCGGCTGAGGGGTCGGGATGGAGGCGTTCGGATCGCCGAGTCCTGCCCACGCGATCGTCCCGCCTTTGATGACGAGGTCGGGTCGCACGCCGAAGAACCGCGGATCCCACAAGGTGAGGTCGGCCATCTTCCCCGGTTCGACCGACCCGATGTGCTCGTCGACGCCGTGGGCGATGGCCGGATTGATCGTGTACTTCGCGACATAGCGGCGGGCGCGTTCGTTGTCGGCCGGCAGGGATTCGCCGAGGCGGCCCCGGCGGTGCTTCATCGTGTGGGCGATCTGCCACGTGCGGGTGATGACCTCTCCGATCCGGCCCATCGCCTGCGCATCCGAGGACGTGATCGACAGGGCGCCCATGTCGTGGAGGATGTCCTCGGCGGCGATCGTCGTCGCGCGGATCCGGGATTCGGCGAACGCGAGGTCCTCGGGCACGCTCGGGTTGAGGTGGTGGCAGACCATGAGCATGTCGAGATGCTCGGCGACGGTGTTGACGGTGTGCGGCAGCGTCGGGTTGGTCGATCCGGGGATGATGTTCTCGAGTGCCGCGATGGAGAGGATGTCCGGGGCGTGTCCGCCGCCGGCGCCTTCGACGTGGAAGGCGTGGATGCTGCGCCCGGCGATCGCGGAGATCGTCGATTCGACGAATCCGGATTCGTTGAGCGAATCCGAGTGGAGGGCCACCTGGAGTCCGTGGGTGTCGGCGGCGCGCAGGGCCGCGTCGATCGCCGCCGGGGTGGCACCCCAGTCCTCGTGGATCTTGTAGCCGGCCGCCCCGCCGAGTGCCTGTTCGGCGAGCGCTTCCGCCGAGATCGTGTTCCCCTTGCCGAGCAGCAGCACGTTGACCGGCAGGGCGTCGAGGGCCTGCAGCATCCTGCCCAGGTGCCACGCCCCGGGGGTGACCGTCGTCGCCTTGCTCCCCTCGGACGGTCCTGTACCGCCCCCGACGACGGTGGTGATGCCGGTCGCGAGCGCCTCGTGGATCTGCGAGGGCGAGAGGAGGTGAACGTGGGAGTCGATGCCCCCGGCGGTGAGGATGCGGCCCTCGCCGGAGATGACGTCGGTCGAGGCGCCGATCTCCAATTCGGGGTCGACGCCGTCGGCGATGTCGCTGTTGCCGGCCCGACCGAGTGCCGTGATCCTGCCGTCGCGGATCCCGACGTCGGCGCGGATGACACCCCACCAGTCGAGGACGATGACGTTCGTGATGACGGTGTCCGGCGCGCCCTCGGCCCGGCTCGTCGTGCCCTGGAGCATCGATTCGCGGATCGACTTCCCGCCGCCGAAGACCGCTTCGTCCCCGCCGAAGGTCCGGTCCTCCTCGATCTCGATCCACAGGTCGGTGTCGCCGAGGCGGACCTGATCCCCGGTCGTCGGTCCGTAGAGGGCGGCGTAGCGCTGGGCTGAGATCTCGACCATCAGCCCTCCCCCGCCTCGGCGCCGGATTCCCCCGCGTCGGGGGACGAACCCTCGTCACTTCGCGCCGCCTCGGCGGCGGCTGCCTCCTCTCGGATCTGCAGGCCGGGGACACGCTTGCGCCCGCCGAGGCGGACGATCGCCACGGTCCGCGAGGCCCCCGGTTCGAACCTCACCGACGTCCCCGCGGGGACGTCGAGACGGAACCCGGTCGCGCCTCGGCGATCGAAGGACAGGGCGTCGTTGACGTCGGGCAGGTGGATGTGCGATCCGATCTGCACGGGCCGGTCGCCGGTGTTCTCGATGGTCGCGGTGCCGGTGTCGGGGGCGCTGCGCCGGTTGAGCACGCGGATGCCCTCGCGCACCTGCACGGCACCGGGCCCGTGGTCTCTCGTCCCTGTCATGGGTGGTCCTGTCAGTCGATGGGGTTGTGGATGGTGACGAGCTTGCGCCCGTCGGGGAAGGTTGCCTCGACCTGGACGTCGTGGAGCATGGGCGGCACATCGTCCATGACGTCGCCCCTGGTGAGCACCTCGCGCCCGGTGACCATGAGCTCCTCGACGTTCGCCCCCTCGCGGGCGCGCTCGATGACCCACGTGCTCAGCAGCGCGATGGCCTCGGGGTGGTTGAGGGGCACTCCCCGTGCAAGCCGGTCACGGGCGATCATCCCGGCCACCGACAGCAGCAGCTTCTCCGTGTCGCCCGGAGTGAAGTGCATCAGCGCTCCCGCACGGGGTCGGCCGGCAGGACGTGTTCGCCGAGGCGATCGGTCGACAGTGCCAGGGAGCTGAGGTAGAGGGTTTCGCCGTTGGGTCCGCGCTTCGCCGAGGCGATCATGTCCGGACGCTCGAACTCCATCTCCGTGACGTGGCACCACAGGGTGGCGTCGGTGGGGTTGCCGTGCTCGTCGAGCAAGGGCACGTCGATGCCGTCGTCGCGGCGGCGCAGATAGTACCGGCCACGGGTGAGGATCGCCATGAGCGGGGTCGCGACGATCGCGATGCCGACGGCGAAGAGCGGCGAGAACGGCTGGACGGCGGACCCGAAGGCCCCGAAATAGATCGCGATCGACACTCCTCCGGAGAGGAGCAGCGAGACGACTCCGACGGGATTCCAGTCGTAGAGCATCCCACGACGGAACTCCGGTGTCTTCGGGGAGAGTCCGAGGACGTACTTGTTGATCGCGATGTCGGCGGCGACGACGCAGATCCACGACATCGCGAGGTTGGCGTAGAAGCTGAGGATCGCGTTGAGGAAGTCGAACATGTTCAGCTCCATGAGCGCGAGCGCGAAGAGGAGGTTGACGACGAGGAACGTGATCCGCCCCGGGTAGCGCTTGGTGATCCGCGTGTACGCGTTCGTCCACGCCAGCGAGCCGGAGTAGGCGTTGGTGACGTTGATCTTCACCTGCGAGATGACGACGAGGACGACGGCGAGCAGGAGCGCGAGCCACTGCGGCATCATCTGCTCGTAGGTGGCGAGCAGCTGCTGGACGGGTTCGGTCGCGAAGCTCGTCGCTCCGGGGACGTTGGCGATGAGGTAGACGGCGAGGAACATGCCGATGATCTGCTTCGTCGCCCCGAAGATCACCCAGCCGGGACCGGCGAGGATGACCGCGGTCCACCAGCTGCGACGGTTGGCCGGGGTGCGGGGCGGCATGAAGCGCAGGTAGTCGATCTGCTCGGCGATCTGGGCGATGAGGGAGAGGCAGACGCCGGCGGCGAGCATCGCCGAGGCGAAGTTCGCGCTCTCCCCGCTCTCGCCCTGGTAGGCGAAGAACGAGCTCACGGAGTCGGGCTGGAAGGCGATGAGGTAGCCGACGGGCACGACCATGAGGACGAGCCACAGCGGCGTCGTCGAGACCTGGAGCCGGGCGAGGGCCTTCATGCCGAAGATGACGAGCGGGAAGATGATGACCGTGGAGAGGAGGTAGCCGATCGGGCGCGGTATCCCGAGGCCGAGGTAGAGTCCCTGCGCCATGATCGAGCCCTCGAGGGCGAAGAAGATGAAGGTGAAGGTCGCGAAGATGATGTTCGTGATGACCGAGCCGTAGTAGCCGAATCCGGCCCCGCGAGTGATGAGGTCGAGGTCGAGGTTGTAGCGGGCGGCGTAGAACGCGAGCGGCCACCCGGTGAGGAAGATGATGATCGCCGCGGTGAGGATGCCGAGGATCCCATTGGCCGTGCCGTGGGCGAGCCCGATGCTCGCGCCGATCGAGAAGTCCGCGAGGTAGGCGATCCCGCCGAGCGCACTCGTCGCGACGACGGCCGGCGCCCAAGTCCGGTAGGAGCGCGGGGCGAAGCGCAGCGTGTAGTCCTCGAGGCTCTCCCGCGCCGCGGTCTTCGCCTCGCTGCTGCCCGGCGGCGGTGTCGCCGATGTCTCTTTCATGGTGGCCCTCTCAGTCGCGCCCGATCCCAACATCGCCCATCCTGGCAGGCGATTGTTTCGGTGCGTGTCGACTGAGTTTCGTCCATGTTTCGAGACCAAAGTTTCATCTCGCGGACAGGTCCGCGCAGTGACCAGTGGTGGCTGTGAGAGCAGCCGCGGACATCGGCTGCGCTCAGGGGCTTCCTGCGGGCGGAGCCACAGGAACCGAGCGCCACTCCGACCCGCGCACACGCAAATGAGTCGGTTCTCGCTCGATCGGTCGGTTCAGGAACAGACTCATCGGGCGAAAACCGACTCAAACCAGCCGGCAGCGCGCGGATGCGGCTCGAAGCGACGCCACTGGACGCCCGACGCCGCGGAGGAACACCCCGGGTATAAGAAAAGGGGCGGCCTCAGCCACCCCTGTTCGCTCACGCTCGGCGCCGCGCTGTCACGTCGGCGCTCACGCCGTGCTACCAGGCGCCGCGTCGCCGCCGGGCGCTCACACCCTCCGGGCGCGGAAGTCGTCGTAGAGCACCACGGCTCCGGTCCCGGACTCCGGCGACACCTTCGGCCGCCGGCCACGGGCGATCGAGACGACGTCGCCCCTCGACCCGGCGGCGAACACGCGGGCATCCCGCTCGCGTGCCTCCGCCTGGGCGAGGGCCTCCTCCTCGAGCTCCTGGTTCCGGCTCCGGAGGGCGTCGATCTGGTTCTGCATCTCCATGATCTTCTTGATCCCCACGAGGTTGACGCCCTCGTCCTGGGAGAGATGCTGGATCAGGCGCAGCTTGGCGATGTCCCGCCCCGAGTAGCGGCGGCCCTTGCCGGCCGTCCGCTGCGGGGTGACGAGGCCCATCCGGTCATACTGCCGCAGGGTCTGCGGGTGCATGCCCGCGAGTTCCGCTGCCACGGAGATGACGTAGAGCGCCGCACTCTGAGAGAACTGCATGGTGCCCCGCCGCCTCAGCTCGCCTTGGCCCGATCGAGCAGGCCGGCTCGCGGATCCTCGGACTCGGTCGCCGCCTTGTAGGCCTCGACCGCTTCCTTGGCCTCCTTCGAGAGGTTCTTCGGGGCGACGATCTCAACGGTTACGAGCAGGTCGCCCGTGCCCTTCTTCGTCTGCACGCCCTTGCCACGCACGCGCAGGGTCCGACCCGAGGGCGTGCCCGCGGGGATCTTCACCTTGACGGGCTGACCGCCGAGCGTGGGCACCTTGACCTCCGCACCGAGGGCCGCTTCGTCGAAGCTCACCGGCAGGTCCATCCGCAAGTTGTCGCCGTCGCGGGTGAACACCGGGTGCGGCTTGACGTGGACCGTGAGGATGACGTCGCCGGGCTCTCCGCCGTTCGGGCTCGCCTTGCCCTTGCCGGCCAGACGGATCTTCTGCCCGTCCTTGACCCCGATCGGGGTGCGCACGGTCAGCGGCTTCCCGTTCGGCATCTTCAGCTTGACCGAGGCACCGTTGGCAGCCTCGGTGAAGCTGAGATTGGTCGAGGACTTGATGTCACCGCCCTTGACCGGGGGCGAGTAGCCGCCGCCGAAGCCGCTGTCACCGTAGCCGCCGTAGGAGGCACCGCCGCCGAAGCCGTTGAGCAGATCGGCGAGATCGGGCGGAACGTCGCCGTATCCGCCGCCGAAACCTCCGCCGCCGGGCGAGTAGGTCGTGCGTGTGCGCGTGCGCCCGCCGCCTCCGAAGAGGTCGGAGAAGACGTCGTCGAACCCGCCTCCGCCGCCGGCACCACCGGCACCGGCGCTGAACCTGGCGCCGCTGCCCATCGCGCGGACCTGGTCGTACTGTTCGCGCGACTCCTTGTTCGACAGCACCTGGTGGGCCTGTCCGATCTCCTTGAACTTCGCCTCCGCCTCGGCGTCCCCCGGATTCGCGTCCGGATGGTACTTCCGCGCGAGCTTGCGGTAGGCCTTCTTGATCTCGGAGTCCGTCGCGTCCTTGGAGACGCCGAGGGTCTTGTAGAAGTCCTTCTCGAACCAGTCATTCTGCGGTCCGGTACTCATCTGGCACCTCCCTTCTTCCTTGTCCTGTTCGTCGTGCCGCTGCCACCTGGCCTCGGCTCTGTCATCGTTTCCCTCATCTGTCTGCTCACAATCCGCAGCCCCCGGACAACGTCTGCGTCCCGGAGACTCCGGACCGTCGCCGAGGCGGTTCCTTCGTCCCAGCGTCCGCTCACGGACGCTGGGAGGCGGTCCCACCTCGGCGGGGTCGGGATCCTCAGTCCTCCGGCTGCTGCACGCCGACGCGGGCCGCGCGGATGATGCGATCACCCATGCGGTAGCCCGGCTGCATGACCATGAAGACCGTCGGCACCTCGACGTCGTCCGACGGCTGCTGCATGAGGGCCTCATGCAGCCGCGGATCGAACTCGTCGCCGACGGCGCCGTACTGTTCGACGCCGACCTTGGCCAGCGCGTCGAGCAGCTTGTTCACGTGGGCCTCGAAGGGCCCGGAGACGTCGCCGTTCTCCTGCGCCAGCCGCACCTCGTCGAGGACGGGGACCAGGGCCTCGACGACCTTGATCGTCCCGCCCGCTGCCGCCCGCTCGCGTTCGCGGTCGGCACGCATCCGGTAGGCGGCGTACTCCGCGTTGATCCGCTTGAGATCGGCGAGGTGGGCGGCGGCCTCGGACCCGGGAGCGGGCTCGGCCCCACCCGGCTCGGCGGCCGCCTCGGTGTCGTTCAGGCTCGAGGCATCGGCGGGGATGTCGACTCCGAGGTCGCTGGCATCGGCCAACACTTCCTCGGTGTCCTGTCCCTCCCCGGCCCCCGAGGCCGACTCGGCGTCGGCCTCGGGACGGAGTTCACCGGTGTCCGGATCGACCCGGCGCTTGTCATGGAAGGTGAAGCGTGGCTCCTCGGACGACGGATCGTTGCCCTCGGTGGTCATTACTTCTTCTCCTCGTCCTCATCATCCACGACCTCGGCGTCGACGACATCGTCGTCAGCGCCCGTTCCGGCATCGGAGCCGCCCTGGTCGGAGGCTCCGCCGGCAGCACCGGCGCCGGCTTCCTGCTGTGCGTAGATCGCCTCACCGATCTTCTGCTGCTTCTCGGTGAGCGTGTCGAACGCCTTCTTCACCGCGTCGTCGTCTTCGCCCTTGAGAGCTTCCTTGACGGCGTCGACGTCGGACTGGATCTCCGACTTGACGTCCTCAGGCAGCTTGTCGGCGTTGTCGTCGAGCAGCTTCTGGGTCTGGTAGGCGAGGTTCTCCGCGTTGTTGCGGACGTCAGCGGCCTCACGGCGCTTCTTGTCCTCTTCCGCGTGCTCCTCGGCCTCACGGACCATGCGCTCGATGTCCTCCTTGGGAAGGGCCGAGCCGCCGGTGATCGTCATCGACTGCTCCTTGCCGGTTCCCTTGTCGGTGGCCGAGACGTGGACGATGCCGTTGGCGTCGATGTCGAACGCGACCTCGATCTGCGGGACTCCGCGCGGCGCCGGCGCGATGCCGGTGAGCTCGAAGGTGCCGAGGTTCTTGTTGTCGCGAGTGAACTCGCGCTCACCCTGGAACACCTGGATCGACACCGAGGGCTGGTTGTCCTCAGCCGTGGTGAACGTCTCCGAGCGCTTGGTCGGGATCGGGGTGTTGCGTTCGATGAGCTTCGTCATCACGCCGCCCTTGGTCTCGAGACCGAGCGAGAGCGGGGTGACGTCGATGAGGAGGACGTCCTTGCGTTCGCCCATGAGCACACCGGCCTGGACGGCGGCGCCGATCGCGACGACCTCATCGGGGTTGACGCCCTTGTTGGGCTCCTTGCCTCCGGTGAGCTCGGTGACGACCTGGGTGACACCGGGCATACGGGTCGAACCACCGACGAGGACGACGTGGTCGATGTCCTTGACGGACACGCCGGCATCCTTCATCACCGCGTGGAACGGGGCCTTCGTGCGCTCGAGGAGGTCCTTGGTGAGGTCCTCGAACTTCGCCCGGGTGAGGGTCTCGTCGAGGTGGATCGGACCGTTCTCGCTCATCGAGAGGTACTGGAGGGAGATGTTGGTGCTCGTCGCGGACGAGAGCTCCTTCTTCGCCTGCTCAGCGGCCTCCTTGAGACGCTGCATCGCCGTCGAGTCCTTGGTCAGGTCGACGCCGTAGTTGTTCTTGACCTGCTCGACCAGCCAATCGACGATCCGCTGATCCCAGTCGTCACCGCCGAGGCGGTTGTCGCCGGAGGTCGCACGGACCTGAATGGTCGAGAAGCCGTCGTCGTCCTTGCCGACTTCGAGCAGCGAGACGTCGAACGTACCGCCGCCGAGGTCGAAGACGAGGATGAGCTCGTCTTCCTTGCCGCGCTCGAGGCCGTAGGCCAGAGCGGCGGCGGTGGGCTCGTTGATGATGCGCAGGACGTTGAGGCCGGCGATCTCACCGGCATCCTTGGTGGCCTGACGCTCAGCGTCGTTGAAGTAGGCCGGGACGGTGATGACCGCGTCGGTGACCTTCTCCTGGAGGTATTCCTCAGCGTCGTGCTTGAGCTTCTGCAGGATGCGCGCGGAGACCTCGGGAGCGGTGAGCTTCTTGCCGCCGATCTCGGTGTCCCAGTCGGTTCCCATGTGGCGCTTGACGGACGCCACGGTGTTCTTCACGTTGGTGACGGCCTGGCGCTTGGCGATCTCGCCGACCAGGGAGTCTCCGTTCTTGTTGACTGCGACGACGGACGGGGTCGTGCGACCGCCTTCCATGTTCGCGATGACCTTGGGGTCACCGCCCTCGAGGACGGCGACGACGGAGTTCGTGGTTCCGAGGTCGATTCCAACTGCACGTGCCATATCGTTTCTCCTTAACTCTCAGAGTCGGCTCGGGCTGAATGCGTGCGGTCGTCCTCGGAAGCCGTTCCGGGAGCTGCCTCCCGGTGTCGCCTCGTCGGACCGCCGCCCGCATTGAGTCTGATGGACTCAAGTATTCTCTTCGCGGCTGAGATCGTCAATCCCCACCTGTAAAAGTTGCGTACACTAGACTCAACTTTCTAGAGCGACGGGTTATTCCGCATCTGGAGAATTTTTTTCGAGGAGTTCTTGTAGGTTCTCGTTTAAGTTGTCACTTTCTCACTTTCTTGGCCATGGCGTGTCAAATTTCTCACGCACCTGTCAATCGAGGACCATGAGGATATGGGGCTCTTCGCAGCTGAGAGTGTAGTCGGGTTGGGCGCGTCGGTCGCTGGATAGGGGTCGAGGCCCTCCGAGGAT
>NZ_SJXG01000018.1:0-376 GCF_012027885.1 Brevibacterium sp. LS14 | reverse complement strand
AGCACTCATCAGCGTCTCGGTCATGCTGAACCGAACACACACACCCCACAACACCATGTACGCAACACCAGCACGCTTGACACGCACACGGTTTAGGCTCATCCAGTTTCGCTCGCCACTACTCCCGGAATCATTCTTATTTTCTCTTCCTACGGGTACTGAGATGTTTCACTTCCCCGCGTTCCCTCCACACACCCTATATATTCAGGTGCGGGTCACCGCACTCGCATGCGGCGGGGTTCCCCCATTCGGACATCCTCGGATCACAGCCCGTTTATCGGCTCCCCGAGGCTTATCGCAGATTTCCACGTCCTTCATCGGCTCCTGATGCCAAGGCATCCACCATGCGCTCTTACACACTCACACCCACCCCTAG
>NZ_SJXG01000017.1:0-345 GCF_012027885.1 Brevibacterium sp. LS14 | reverse complement strand
GTGAAGGTGTAGTCGCCGTCCTTGGTCGCGGTCTTCGGCTTTTCGGTCAGGTCGTCGGTGATCGTGTCGCCTTCCTTGACGCCGGAGACGGTGACCTTGACGCCCTTGTCCCTGTTCGCGAGATCTTCAGCGGTGATCTCCTTGGGATCGACCGTGAGGGACGCATCGATCGGGTCGACGGCATCGTCATCGACGACGGTGATCTCGCCCTTGAGTTCCTTCGACTCCGTGCCTTCGCGGTCGATCGTCACGGTGAACGGGACTGTGCCCGGATCGAGATTGTCCGGGTTGCCCTTGTAGTAGATCGTGAAGGTGTAGTCGCCGTCCTTGGTCGCGGTCTTCGGC
>NZ_SJXG01000016.1:0-464 GCF_012027885.1 Brevibacterium sp. LS14 | reverse complement strand
GGTGCTCGGGGGACTGCTCGACCCGGTGTCCGGGGCGGCATTGAACGGGTTGCTCACCTCCCGCATCCACTCAGTCACCCTCGACGGTACCGCCGGCGGTGCCGGTGTCGGTCACAGCAACGCTGACGCAGACCAGGGCGACGCGCCTCTGGCAGGAGAGGATGCTTCGAAGACCGCGCCCCCCGGGTGCTCCGGCGCATCGACAGACGGCAGTAGTGCTGCTGGGGGCCAAGATGCGCTCTTCGAGATCGTCGATCAGGTCCTCCATGGGGACCTCCACGATGCGCCCCTGTCGATCCCGCAGGCACCCCCAGACTGGGCAGTCCCGCCTGCCACCGACGACGCCCACATGCTCGGCAACGGTGACGGCGACGGCATCCCGGGCGGCACGGGTTCTGCCACTTCGGCCGGAATCACCGATCCGACCAACACCACAGGCGGCGTGGCTTCCGGTTTCCCGGTCG